>DATGJB010000055.1:0-109987 GCA_035295425.1 Chloroflexota bacterium
ACAGGGTACCAATTGGCCCGAGCCGAAAGGCGGTTCACCTCCGAGTGCCCAGGAACACGAATCGAGCCGGGGAGCATGCTCCCCGGCTCGAGGATGGGGTGAGATACGAATACGGTTAGGCGCCGGCGCCCATCGGCATCATCCTGCCGGGACTGTAGGCGGCGGGTACCGGAGCGCAGCGGGTGCCTCCACCAGGCAGCGGGGCATGCGCATACGGTGAGGGCGTGCAACGAGTGCCACCGCAGTTTGCTCCATAGCTCGAACCGGTCGCAGTTCGGTTGCCGGTGCCGGCGGCGGTTGTCGAGCACTGTGAGCTGCAACTCAGCCCGCTACCGGGCAGCGGGGCATGTGCATACGGCGAAGGCGTGCAGCGAGTACCGCCGCAGTTTGCTCCGTAGCTCACACCCGTCGCGGTGCGACGGCTGACACTGGTCGTGGTGGGCGCGCACGGCGAGCCGCAATTCATCCCGCTGCCAGGCAGCGGCGCGTGTGCATAGGGAGAGGGCGCGCATCCGCCGACGACGATGATAGGTGGCTGCATGACAACATTAGGGGAAGCAGCCGCGGCATGAGCCCCGGTGGCAAGCACCCCGGCCGGTGCAAGCAGAGCGACACTGATCGCGCATGCGCCGAATATCCGCAGAATCCGTTTCATACTGTCACCTCCGTAGTATCTCGTTGGCCCCTCGAGCGAGTGACCTTGACGTATTCATACAAGGGCAAAAAGCGTGCCAGGGATAGAAGCCGTCAAGATCACTTGGAGGTGAGCCGTGGAATAGGCCGCAAAGGCTCCCCTCCAGGACTCAGCACAAAGTACTTGCGCGTTCTAACATTGAATGCTAAAATACACCTAGATAGGGGCCGCGTCCTTCGGGACGCGGCACTTGTGGAACGCTAAGTTTAGCCCTATACGGAGGACCCGCAGATGAGCACACTCGCACCGCAGACCAGTACCAGGACCGCCTGGAAGATCGATCCCGCCCACAGCTCTGTCGAGTTTCGCGTCAAGCACATGATGGTAACGACCGTGCGCGGCCGGTTCACCGGCGTCAACGGTGATCTCTATGGCGATCTCGACAATCCGCTGGACGGGAAGGTCGACGTTCAGATCGATGCCGCCTCGATCGATACCCGGCAGGAGCAGCGCGATGCTCACCTGCGCTCGGCCGACTTCCTGGACGTCGAGAACTATCCCACTATCACGTTCAAGAGCACGCGCGTCGAGGTTCTCGGCAAGGACCACCTGCACGTCACCGGCGAGCTGTCGATTCACGGCGTGACGCGCGAGGTCACGCTGGACACGCACATCAACGGGACCGGCAAGACGCCGTTCGGCACCGAGATTGTCGGCGCCAGCGCAACCACCTCGATCAACCGCAAAGACTTCGGTCTGACCTGGAACGTTGCCCTCGAGACGGGTGGCTGGCTGGTCGGCGAGACGATCAATATCGATCTCGAGATCGAGGCTGTCAAGCAGGCCTGATCGCCCAATCCATCGCACTCTCCTTCACCGGCCGGTTGCCGCTTCGTCGCTCGCGCGACGCCTCTCCAGCGGCAACCGGCCGGTTTCTCTTTTGGCGGTCGTACTACATCCCCATCGATTTCTCATCTTCCCGGCCTATCCTGTGGATGGAGGGCTTGAAGGGAGCCTCATCGGTTCATGCATATCCTGGTTGTCGAGGATGAGCAGCGCCTGGCCGCGTTGCTACGGCGCGTCCTGACCGAGGAGCGGCACACCGTCGACGTGGCGCACGACGGCAACACCGGGTTCGATCTGGCAGCCAGCGGCACATACGATCTCATCGTCCTGGACCTGATGCTGCCCGGCATGAACGGCATCGAGATCTGCCGGGAGATGCGTGCCGCCGACGTGCAGTCGCCGGTTCTCATGCTGACGGCGCGGGGCGCGGTCGAGGACCGCGTGGCCGGCCTCAACGTGGGCGCCGACGATTACCTGGTCAAGCCGTTCGCCATGGAGGAATTGCTGGCCAGGGTCAATGCCCTGCTTCGCCGCCGCGACCGGGAGATCGAGACCACGACCGAGCTACGAATCGGCGACCTGGTACTGGACCTGGTGCGGCACGAGGTTCGCCGAGGCGACCGCATCATCGAGCTCACCGCCAAGGAGTTCGCGCTTCTCGAGTACCTGATGCGCCACCCGCGACAGGTGCTGACGCGTACCCAGATCACCGACCATGTCTGGCGCTACGACCTGGACGCGCTCTCCAACGTGGTCGATACCTACATTCACTACCTGCGCGACAAGGTCGATCAGGGCTTCTCGCGCAAACTGATCAAAACGGTGCGGGGCGTTGGCTACAAGATTGAGCCGTGACAGCGCGGTCCAGCTACTGGATCGTCTGACGGAGCTGCGCCACCGCCTGCCGTCGCTGCGTGGCCCCGCTCTCAGCGACGAAGCTTCGGAGCGCATGTTCCACCGCATCCGCTGGCGGCTGACGCTCTGGTACAGTGGCGTGCTGGCTACGGCGCTGCTGATCCTGGGCATCGCGCTCTACCTGAGCGTGAGCCACGTGCTGCTCTCGCCGATCGACGACTACCTGCACAGCACCTCGCAGCAGTACGCTCAGACCTGGTCTGTCCTTCCTCTGGTTCCGTGCCAGCCCCCACCGGCGATTGGCTTCGATGTGCAGCAGACGCTAGTCGTTTGCTACGACAATCAAGGAAACGCTGAACGCGCCACCCGACTGGCCAACTTCGTGCCGCGCTTCATCAGCCCGTCGCTGTCGGCTCGCGCCCTGGAGGATGGCAGCGCGAGCGACGTGGTCGACGTGGGCAATGGTCTGGGTAAGGTCAAGCGATACGCCGTCCGAGTGGTGGATGTGCAGGGGAACGTGCTTGGCGTAGTTCAGGTCGGTTCATTTGCCGGCGGCCAGCTCGACGCGCTCGAGACGCTGCGTACCATGCTCATCCTCGGGAGTGTCGTCGCGCTGCTGGTCGCCGGGGTGGGTGGCTTCTTCCTGGCGAACCGCGCTCTGCAGCCGGCGCGCCTCGCCCACCGCCGGCAGCGCGAATTCATTGCCGACGCCTCGCACGAGCTGCGCACACCGCTGACTATGCTGCGGGCCAATGCCGAGGTGCTGCTCCGCGGCCGTGCCCGCCTCGATCCCGACGATGTGCCGCTGCTGGAAGATGTCGTCGCCGAGACCTCGCACATGTCTGCGCTCGCCAACAGCATGCTGAGCCTCGCCCGCCTGGACGCCGGTGACGTTCATCTGGAGCAGGAGGTGGTCGATCTGTCCGCCATCGCCGTCGACGTCGTGCACCGGATTCGGGCGCTGGCCGGCGAGAAGTCGGTGACGGTCCGCACCGAGACCGATGAGCCGGCGCTGGTGCTGGGCGATCGCCTGTTGCTGGAGCAGGCAGCGGTGGTGCTCGCCGACAACGCCGTCAAATACAATCGCCCGGGCGGTGAGGTCGTGGTCCGGGCCGGAACGCGGGTCGATCGGGTGTATCTGGAGATACGAGATACCGGCATCGGCATCGCTCCAGAGCACTTACCGCGTCTGGGCGAGCGCTTCTATCGGGTGGACAAGGCCCGCTCGCGCGAGGCCGGAGGCGCCGGGCTGGGCGTGTCGATCGCGCAGAGCATCGCCGCCCGCCACGGTGGCGCGCTCGACCTGTCCAGCGAGCCGGGTCGAGGCACTACCGCCACGCTCTCCCTCCCGGCGGCACGAATTGGCCGCAGCGAGCCCGCATGAGAGATTTCTCATTGTTCTCTCAGGAATGTCTCACGACGCGGCGATACCGTGGAATCTGGGGTTTGCCGGCACCCGCGGCGGCAGGCCGAGCGCTGCGCCCAACGGGCGCGCCGGCTGGCGCTTGCTCGGAGCGGGTGTTAGCCCGGAGAATGCATCGCTAGATACAAGGAGAGCCTCTTGATGACGACGATCAGGTCATTGTTGACGAAGCTTCCGCGGGTCGCCGTCCTGGCGCTGGCCCTGTGCGCTGTGATTGCGGCCGGGGTGACCGCGGCGGCGGCGATGGGGCTTGGGTTTCCGTCTCACTCCCACCAGGCACAGAGCGCGCCGCCGGGCGGCACGGCGAGTAGCGGACCCACCAGCAGCTCGGGCACCGGCCAGGGGGGGACGTCGAGCGGCGGAAAGCACACCAGGCGGCTCGGGCGCCACCTGCAAGGTGCCCGCATTACCGTCACTGGCGTGCACGGGGACACCATCACCGGAACCACCCGGCAGGGCGCGACCTTGACCGTCCAGGTCTCGAGCGGAACCATGTTCACGGCCGATCACTCCACCACGTCCATCTCGGCCATCAAGCCGGGACTGCGCATAGTCGCCCGGGGGACGCGTGAGGGTGCCACCATTCAGGCACAGCGCGTTCGTATCGCGCTGCCCCGCCTGGTCGGCACGATTACCGCGATGAACGGCTCGACCTACACCATTTCCCCGATCAGAGGCACGGCCGCGAACCTGCCGACGACGATCTCCGTCTCGAACACCACTACCTTCAAGATCAAAGGGGAAAGCGGCGCCGCCGCTCGATCCGCGATCAAGGTCGGCGACGAGATCATCGCGCGTGGGAGCCTGAGTGCGGACGGCAAGACCTTCCAGGCCACACATATCATGGAAGCACCGGCCAGGGCCGGCTCTCGAACCGGGTCCCACAAGCACGGCAAGCATCGCTCCAGTTCGGCCGGCAGCAGCTCGTCGGGCAGTTCCAGCTCCTCAGGTAGCGCGTAAGCCCGGCACGAGTCCTCCGGCGGTTCTCTCGCGCCCCGAATGCTTCCCGTGTCTCGCCCGCCGGCCAGATGAGGGAGACGAGAACCGCCAGGTCTTCGGCCCATTCCCCGGGGAATAACGCGTCGAGCACCAGGTCGGCCAGAAGGCCGCCGCCATGGAGGCGCAGATGATGCTGTCGGCGGCATCGCCGCGGAGCGCCTCACTGTCGATGCAGGCGGCAATGCGCCGCTGGGTCAGGCGAGGGTACAGCATCAGAAGCACTGCGCCCAGCGCGATGGCGACCTCGCTCCGCATATCGCAGTTCCGCCTCGCCTCGTCGCGTGCGATCGATGTCTCGTTCAAGCCGCTAACCGGCGGGTGTTTCAGCGGTCGTGATGATCCTCACGGCGCGGCACGCCGCGCCGCGGTGGTACCCTCCTCCAGCGCCTCGTGCCTGTGCTTGCCGTTCTGGTTCAGGTTGCAGTACAGGTGCGTCGTCTCGCAGCCGGCACACTCGAGCTGAATGGTGGCGTGGCCGATGTGGTAACGCTGCCGGAGCATCTCGGTCATGCCGGCCAGGACAGCGTCGCACCGGCTCAGCGGCTGGTCCTCGATCTGGACGTGCGCTGAGAGCGCGCTCATGCCGCCGGCGATCGACCAGACGTGGAGATCGTGCACATCCTGGACGCCGGGCGAGTGCACCATGTCGCGGACCAGCTGCGTCACATCCAGTCCTCGGGGAGCCGACTCCATCAGGATGTCCACCGTCTCACGGAGAATCGTCCAGGCGCCGAGCGCGATCAGCCCGGCGATCGCCAGAGACAGGATCGGATCGATCGGATACCACTGGGTGAGCGCGATGATCGCCGCGGCGATGACGACGCCAACCGAGGCGCCGATGTCGCCCAGGACGTGGAGAAGCGCCGCCCGAATATTGAGGCTGCCGTCGTGCTCGGCGCGCAGCCGCGCGGCGATATAGAGATTGAGGGTGATCCCGATCCCGGCTGCTACCAACAGCAGCCAGGGCGTGACCGCGGTCGGATGGCGGAGCCGCTGGATCGCTTCGTACGCCACCGCGGCCACGATGAGGATGAGAAGGGCCGCGTTGAGGAGCGCGGCCAGTATGCCGCTGCGATGGTAGCCGTACGTCTTGCCGGCGTCGGCCGGTCGCTCGGCCTGAGTCGAGGCGAACCAGGCGAGACCGAGCGCGACGATGTCGGTGAAGACGTGGCCGGCGTCGGCGAGCAGCGCCAGCGAGTGGGCGAGGATACCGGCGGCGAGCTCGACCACGAGAATCAACGCAGTCAGCAGCAACGCCGTCCGCAGGGCGCGCCCCGCCACGCCGTGGTCGTGTCCCGGGTGTGCTGCCATCAGCGCGGCTCCTCGAGCGAGGCGGCAGCCGTGGCGCGGGCCGCCGGCTCGTGGTGCTGGTGGGTGAGACCGACCTGGACCAGCAGGGAAATGTGAGCGTCGTCCAGGGAGTAGAAGACGAATTTGCCGGCGCGACGGGACTTCACCAACCGCAGCGAGCGCAGCAGGCGGAGATGCTGAGAGACCGCCGAGTCCGTGATGCCGAGCACCACCGCGATGTCGCAGGTGCACAGCTCCTGGGCCAGTAAGAGGTGCACGATCTTGGCACGCGTCGGGTCGGCGAGGGCGGCGTAGGTGGCGGCGAGACTCGCGTAGGTCGCTTCCGAAGCCAGGCTCTCCCGGGCGTGCGCGACAGCTTCCGGATGCACGCAGCGTGCCTCACACAGAACGGAATCAACCCCGCCGCCGAGTGTCGAACCGGCGGCGCCACGATTTCGCGTCACCCTGTCCCCAAATCAATTAAGTGATTACTTCATTATAGGTCAGCATCACAGCGCAAGATCGGGCGCATGACACTTGCCGGTGCCATGCGCGGCGCCGTCCGCGCGCTGCCAAACCCGCTGCATCCAGACGCTCCACGGTAGACCGCGGGTACCCCCGCGTGACTCCGTGGCGGGCTACCATAACGCATCCCAGCGATACTCCGCAACTGCCGGCTGTCCCCACGCATCCGAACTCCGTTTCATGAATGCCTCGTGGTTTCCCACACCGTGCGGTAGGCCGTCCACCCTCTGTGGCCGGCCATCACAACGCACGCCAACCGTGCCCCGAACACATCGCGATAACCAACATGCGGGCACACGCGCCGCGATCGTCGGCACAATGGCCACGGAATCGCGGGCGGGGTGCGAGCCGTCCACAGAGGCACCCGGGGCGTACCCGCTCCATACCGAAACGGGGTATGCGAACGTGCCGAGCCGTTATGGAACCGGATTGGTATGCGTGATGAAAGCCGGCCACGGAGGCACCCAGGGCGTACCCGCCGCCCACCGCCTCTGCCGTGTTAGGAACACGCGCGGGCGGCGGGGAGTAGACTGCCCACCATAGGCGGCGCAGACCGAAGGGCCTCCTGCCCGTCGCGTTGCGGAACGACGGGCCGGTTCACGGCGCGGGGGGCGGCGGTGGCCCGGAGGATGGCGTCGGCGTGGTGGTGGGTGTCGGCGTCGCGGTGGCGCTCGGAGTGGGCGTGGTGGTCGGTGTCTCCGTCGGCGTGGCGGTCGGCGGGATCGGCGTGGGGCTGGCGGTCGGGGTCGGCGTGACGACGCACTGTTGCGAGCTCGTGACCCAGTGGCAGGCGACGAAACGGGCCAGCGGCGCGTCCGCCATGACGGCGCCGTGGCAGAGACGAAGGGTCAGAAAGTCCACGGGGCACTGGCCGTCGGAAACGATCTTCTGCCGGCCGAGGAGCGCGTCCACTGGCGGCACCAGCTTGTCGGCCCGGTTGGCGACCGTGTGGAGATGTCCCGCCGTCCGCCACCAGGCATCGCCGAAGGCGGTGATGGCGCGGATCACCGGGCTGCTCGATCGCAGGTCACTCCACACTGCCCCGCCGACGAAGCGGGTGACCAGTGGATAGAAGGGGGATGCGATGCCGCGCACCGGGCTGTCGAAGGTGATGATGCTGTGGACGCGGGGCAGCAGTCCGCGTGGCGCTGGGCGCCGCCCATCGGTGACCGCCCAATTCGCGGCGACCACGCCGCCGAGACTGTAGCATGCGAGATCGAACACCGCGGAACGATCGCGTGCCGCGACGGGCCGCAGCTGCTGCTCGAGCGCTGCCACCGAGCGGGCGATGGCCTGGCGGGTATCGCCTGCCGTGTACGTGCTTCGCCTGGGATTGTAGCTGTAGTACAGCGCGCTGTAGGCGACATGGGCGCCGCTCAGCGCCGCGCGGAGCAGGTGGAACGTCGCCTGCGCCCGAGCTCGTGCGTTCGTGTTGCCGTGACAATCGGTGGTCGGCCAGCCGCAGAGGCCGGGGATGAACATGATGTAGAGATGCGTGGGCGCCAGCGAAGGGCGCGCGGGAGCCGGCGAGGCGCCGGCGGTCAGGACGCGCAGGGCCGGAATGGCGATTACCACCAGCACCAGCAGGGATAGCGTTCGGCGGCGGAAAGCGCTCACTCGGCGCGCTCCAACCGAAATCGCAGCCAGTCGAGGAACGACTCGAGCATGGTGGTTACCTCCGCCCAGCGGTCCGCGGCGCGGGCCGTCTCCAGAATGTCACGCACCTGCTGCACCAGAACCTCACTCTGTAGCTCCGGTGGCTGGGCAAAGCGGACTGGCGCCTGGGCGAACGGCAGCAGCTCCGCGTGACTCGATTCCCCGCCGAAGGGCTCGCGGCGAGCGCGGGCCATGGGCCGGACTGTCGTGGGCGCCGCCAGCACGGCCGGCGCCGCGGCCAGCATCGCGGTATCCACTGGCGCCTGTTGCTCGCCGTAGCCGGCGAGGCGCAATGCCTGGCGGGTGTAACGCTCGTCCATGCCGAGTGCCCGCGTCCAGCGCTCGATCACGTGTTCCGCCGGCCGCGATGGTTGTCCGCTCTGGCGCGGCTTCGCGTTTTCCACCAACCAGATATAGGTAGGCGTAACACCCACGCGGCGAGCCAGCTCGGTGCGCGGGATGCCCAGGGCCTCCCGACGCTCGCGGAGCGCCGTCCCCAATCGATCCAGATCCATCACCAGTACCCCGCCAGTTTATCAGAACATAAACTCGCCGGGGCCTGGCGGCGGCGAGCTATGGCGCCATCCCATCATCCCCGTGCTCCGCAAGGTTGACCGCGTAGATACTGTTATAATCAACTAAGTTGTTGTCGGAGAAACTATCGGAGGATTCCCATGACAGATCTGCCGCTTCGCTCCCTCGTTCTCTACAAGCACGGACTGGGATTCCTCACCCGCCGTGGGACCGTCGAAGACGGGTCGCTTTCGCTGGTGTTTGACGCCGCCGATGTGGATGATGTGCTGAAGAGCCTGGTCGTGGTCGCCTCGGGGGGCGGTCAGGTGCGGAGCGTGCGTTTCCGCACCCGGCGTGACTCCGCCCTTTCGGTGGGACGGAAGCACGGCTTCTTCGACCTGCTGCGCGAGTTGCGCGGCGCCCCGGTGATCCTCCGGCTGGAAGGCGCCCGGGCCGTCGAGGGACGTCTGCTCGGCATCGAGGAGCACCCACAGGGACGCAAGCGCGGCGCCATGGTGGTGATGGCTACCGCCAGGGGAACGGTCGAGCAGGTCGCCAGCGAGAGGATCACCCAGCTCCAGGTGGAAGACGCGCAGGTTGGGGCGGACCTGGACCGCGTGCTGGACGCCGGTCCGCGGGGAGCCCGCGCGCTGGCGGTCGAGCTGGACGCGCCGGGTCGGGAGGTCGAGGTGAGCTACGCCGCGCCGTGCCCGGTGTGGCGCGTCTCATACCGGCTGGTCGCGACCGGTGGTGGGGCGCCGCACTGCCTGCTCCAGGCCTGGGCGGTCATCGACAATTGCCTCGACGAGGACCTGGACGACGTCGAGGTCACGCTGGTCGCCGGCCAGCCGGTATCCTTCCGCTACGATCTGACCAGCAGCGTCATCCCCGAACGGCGTCTACTCAGGGATCTCTCACGCCTGCCGGCCGGACCGGTCGAGCTGGAGGCGCCGCTGGGGCGGATGGCGCCGGCGCTGTCCGCTGCGCCCGCTATGGCACACCGGTTCGCTCACGCCCGCGCGCCGGAACCGTGGGGGCTGGAGGAGTCGATCGAACTGGTGACCGAGACGCAGGATCTCGCCGAGCTCTTCGAGTACCGGCTGGGAGCGGTCTCGGTCAGGGCAGGCGAGAGTGCCATGATCCCGATCGCCCAGCACCGGGCGCCGTACCGCCGCGAGCTGCTCTACAACGGTACCAAGCACCCGCGCCATCCGGTCGTCACGTTACGGTTCGAGAACGCGACCGGCCTCACGCTCGAGCGGGGCCCGGCTACCATCGTCGAGGAAGGGCGGTATCGCGGCGATGCCATCCTGCCATTCACCAGATCGAGCGCCGAGATCGCGCTGGCCTACGCCGTCGAGCTGGGAATAGCGGTCCGGGAGCGGACCGAAGTCGCCGATGCGATTGCAGCCATCGACCTGACCGAATCCTACCTCCACATCCAGGAGTATCGCGACCAGCGAACCACGTACACCCTCGCCAGCTCGCTGCCGGAGGAACAGGTGGTGACGATCGAGCGGCTGAAGCAAGCTGAGCTCGCGGAAACGAGGTCGCCGGATGAAGAGACGCTCGAACACCGCCGCTGGCGCGTCACCTGTCCGCCGGGTATCGAGACCGCCTTCCAGGTCGTGGAGCGCACGCTGCTGGCCCGGCACGAGGCGGTGCTGGACGTCGATCTCGACCAGCTGGCGGGCTACCTGGAGCATCGCTTCCTCGACGCCGAGACCCGTCGCCGGTTGCGCGAGCTGCTGCGTCTGCGGCAGAGCCTGGCCGCTTTGGAGCGCAAGTCGGATGCGCTGCAGGCCGAGCTAGCGGAGCTGCGCGAGCGCCAGAAGACGCTCCGCGAGAATCTTCAGATCGACGCCCGGACCCCCCAGGAGGAGGAGATCCGCCGCCGCAGCGCCGACCTGTTCGGCCGCGTGCAGGATCGCGAGGAAGAGATCGAGCGAGAGCTGGCGCAGCTGGCGAACGAGCGCCCGGAAATCGAGGCCGCGCTGGAGGGCGAGCTCGTGGCGCTGGCCTGAGGATTCCTCCAGGAACGTGGGCGCGCCGGGTTCCCCACACCGGAATGCCCAATAGGCGGACGCGTTCTACGGCTGCCGGCCGTGACGAGGCGCGGAGGGCTGGAGTCCTTCCCGCCGCCGGTGGCAGGTGAGATAGGCGAAGCCGTCAGGTCCGGCCCGCAGCGCGCGCCGTCTGCCCTTCGAGATGACGAGCAACTGGCCGGCCGCGACGTCGTGGCAGTGCCCATCGATCTCCACCGTCCCTGATCCGCGCACAACGAGGATCAGCACGTCCACCGCCTCGTTCACGTGCTCGTCGATGCCGCTGCCGGCCTCGAGGATGATGAGGTTGAGGTTCAGATCCGCAATGCGAGCGCTCCAGGCCGGCCGGCGCTCGCCACCGCCGGCCAGCGCCACCAGATCGACAGTACCGGTCTGCCCATCGACGAGCACTGCGTCGCGTTCAGCCATCAGTCATACCCGGTGTGGGACGGTGCGCCGTCGCATGGTCATCATCATACCTATCTCGCGAGGTGTCTCAGGTCTGCCCTGCGGGCCGCACGATTCCAATAGCCGCGGTGTCCTCTTCATATGTGGCTACCTCCCGTGCCGACATGGGCATGCCAATGGCGATGCGTAGTTTCGACGCCTTACCGTAGAGAAGTCTCGCCTCGGATAGCTCGACCCGGACGCATGCCAGGTGGGCCAGGCGCTCCAGCCCCTGGATCTCGCCGCGCGGGTAGCCCAGCTCGCGGGCCATCGCCAGACCCTCGGCATAGCGTCTGGCCGCTCGCTCCATCCGGTTGTCCGCCTGGTCGATATCGCCCAGCAGGAAGAGGGCCCCGACCATGCTTCGCCGGTGGCCAATTTCACGGAGCACGTCCAGCGCTTCATGGCAGAGGGTCCGCGCCTCATCGGGGTTCCCATCATCCAGTTCGCACCGGGCGAGATTGAGCCGCGCATTGGCCATCCCTTCTCGAACCCCCGCGTCCCGAAACAGCTGGAAACCCTTCTCAAAGGCAGCGCGCTCGCCGGCGTGGTCACCAACAGCGGCTGCCGCGCCGCCGAGATGTAGATAGGCCAGTGCCAGCCCGGGAAGCGATCCGGAATGGCGGAAGGCGGCCACCGCTTCTTCTCCGTAGGTGAGCGCTGAATCGTAGTCGCCGAGCTCAGTGCTCACCGCCGCCAGTCCACCGAGCGGCATGCCGCTCGCGGCGTCGGCACCCGCCGATCGGTAGAGCTCCAGTGACTCCCTATACAACTCCTGCGCCAGCCGGTACTCGCCCTGATAGCGAGCGACGGTCGCCCGGTTGTGCAGCGAGGTGCCGAGAGCATAGGCATCACCGAGTCCGCGTCGGATTCCGATGCACTCGTCGAGGTATGCCACCGAGATGTCGTGCCGCCCCTGGTCGGTTGCCACCGACGCCAGACCGTTGAGGGTGAGGGCGATGCCGGCCGGGTCGTCGAGCTCCCGCCACAGCTCCAGGCACTCCTCCCAGGTCTCCTTTGCCGCGGGATAATCGCCGGCATAGTAGGCAAAGGCGCCGGCGGCAAAGAGCGCTCGGCCTCGAACCCAGGATGACACCCTCTGCTCGCGTCCAGCCAGCAGCCGTCTAATCCGGTCCCTACCCTCGGCGACATGGCCCCGTGCCACCCAGGCGCGCCAGAGCGCCGCCAGGATGCGCAGACCGATCTCGACCTGGCCCGACTCCTCGGACCAGGCAAGTGCCGCCCGGATGTTGCCCAGCTCTGCTTCGAGTTGCTCCTGCCAGGATGCCAGCTCGGAACCCGTGAGCTGGGGCTCTGCCTCCCCGGCCAGCCGGAGGTAGTAGGCGGCATGCCGTTCCCGGACTGTCTGACTCTCTCCCGCTGCCTCCAGCTGTTCCACGGCATACGCCCGCACCGTTTCCAGCAGGGTGAAGCGATCCTTGCCCTGCCGGGTTACCAGGCTCTGCTCGACCAGCGCCCGCAGCCCGTCGAGGACAGTTCCCCCTCCTGCCACCGCCTCCACCGCCGGCATATCGAAGCCGCCGGCAAAGACCGCCAGCGTGCGGAAGAGCGTCTGGTGGGCGGGCTCGAGCAGATCGTAGCTCCAGGCGATGGTGTCCCGCATGGTGCGCTGGCGGGCCGGGGCGTCGGCCGAACCGGTGCTCAAGAGCGCAAACCGGTCGGCGAGGCGGGCCAGCATGGCGGTAGGCGAGAGCAGCTTGACCTGGGCGGCTGCAAGCTCGATGGCCAGCGGGATGCCGTCGAGATGCCGGCAAATCGCGGCCACCGCCGGCAGGTTTCCGTCATCGAGGACGAATCCCGGCAGGGCGGCGTGCGCTCGTTGCCGGAACAGCGCAACGGCGGGTGAGCGGTCGGCGCCAGCTGCTGCAAGCTGATCCGCCGCAGGCACCCAGAGCGGGGAGACCTCGAACTGCTGCTCGCCCCGCACCTGGAGTGGCGTGCGGCTGGTCACCAGCGCCTTGAGCCTGGGACAGGCCGACACGAGCTCCGCTACAAACGGTCCGGCATGGCGCACCTGCTCGAGGTTGTCGAGCACGAGGAGTAGTTCCTGGTCGGTGAGGTGGGTGAGCAGTGCCTGCTCGGCGGTGGCGCTGCCGGTCAGGCGGATCCCCAGGGCGGCGGCCAGGGTGGTCGGGACCAGCGCCGGGTCGGTGATTGTGGCGAGTGAGACGAAGGTCGCACCGCCGGCAAATTCCTCAGCGGCCTGGGCGGCCACGTGCAACGCGAGCCGGGTCTTGCCGACGCCACCCGGGCCAGTGAGGATAAGCAGCCGCACACCCTCCCAGCGCAACAGGTGGAGGATAGCGCCCGTCTCCTGCTCTCGGCCCAGGATGGGGGTGAGGGGATGGGGGAGACGGATGACTGGAGCGGGCGGTGCCAGGCCGGCTGGACCCTTCCGCCGGACAGCGAGCGTCCAGAGGGTGGCGGCATCCTCTTCGGCTGGCTGCAACACGTCGATCACGCGCTGGACGGTGGCGCGATAGGGGGAGCGGTTGCGACCCCGCTCGAGATCGCTGATGCTCCGCACGCTCATGCCGGCCCGCTCGGCGAGCTCCTCCTGGGTCAGCCCGGCTGCGAGCCGCAGCCGTCTGAGCACATCACCGAAGAGCTCTCCCCTCGCTGCCACTTCCTGTGCTCCTTTCGTTGCTGCCAGTATGCCATGCGTTCCTGCAAACTCCGTGGGTCAACTCTGTGAGTTGCTGGTGGTCAAGCGGGAGAAGGCACCAGACACTGAAGGAAATGTGTCAGAGGAGGGGTGGATGGAGTTGCCACTGACCGAGACCGAGTTCCATGACTTTGTCGACCGGCTGGAGCGGTTCGCGTTGGGACTCTCCGCTTCCCAGCGGGTCTTTCTGACCACGATCCTGCTGCGGGCCGGGACGAGCCAGGCAGGCGAGGTACTGAGCCGGGCGGGACACGCCGGCTCGCCGCTGCACGCCCATCTGGCGTACGCGGTGTGGCAGTCGACCTACTGGGATGAGGAGGGGATCTCGCTGAACCCGCTGCCGCTGGCGCGGGACGAACGCACGGTGCTTCAGGGCCAGGAGTAGCACCATGCCAGCCGGATGCAGCGCATGGACGGCCGGCTCATTGGCAGGAGCGTCCTCGGGCGCTGGACAAACTTCCCGCTGCGATCGCAGCGGGCAGAGGCAAGTCGCTAGGACGAAAGGAGAGGGAGCATGACAGTCCGGCAGCACAGGGCAATCCTGAGTGGGTGTGGCAACCGCGGCAGAATGAGCGACCCGGCACGACGATCGCCGGCACGATCGGCGCAAAGACGCAGCCTTATCGGCTTCGTTGCCCTGGCGGTTGGTCTGATCCCCACACTGGCCCCGTCCCAGGCTCTTGCCTCCTGCAGCCCGACACAACCCGGCAACGCTGACACCTGGTACGGCGAGTGCGCCCTTGCTTTCGAAAACGGGGGGAACTATAACAGCGCCTTCGGCTATCATGCACTCTTTAGCAACACAATAGGCGTCCACAATTCCGGTGTTGGGGACGCTCCGCTCGCCTATAACGTCAACGGAGACGACAACACGGCACTTGGTTACTTGGCACTCGATGGGGCCGCCGGCACGAGTGTCAATGACAACACGGCCGTGGGGTCAGGCGCGCTCACCGCCAACACGGCCAACTACAACACGGCGGTGGGCTACGACGCGCTGACCGCCAACACGGCAGCCAGCAACACCGCGCTTGGTACCGCGGCGCTCTTTAGCAACACCACCGGCACGCCTAACACCGCGACCGGCACCGACGCGCTGTACACGAATACCACCGGGTCCCAGAACACGGCGAACGGCTTCAGCGCGCTCTTCTCCAACACATCCGGAGACGAGAACACGGCGATCGGCGACTCAGCGCTCGCGAACAACACGACCGCCTTCTACAACACGGCGGTTGGGTTCTGGGCCCTGAAGAGCAATACCACCGGAGAGAACGATACCGCGACCGGGTCGTACGCCTTGTACGCCAACAATGGCGTTAACAACACGGCCGATGGCACCAATGCCCTGGAGTCCAACACCAGTGGTGGGGAGAACACAGCTGCCGGCACGGAGGCGCTCTACTCCAACACGGCCGGCAGCTACAACACGGCAACCGGCTACCAGTCGCTCTACTCCCCTGGCGGGAACTACAACACGGCCGATGGGTACCAGGCACTCTACGCCAACAGCGGCGGCTACAACACCGGAGTGGGTGCGTTGGCGCTCTCTTCCAACACCTCCGGGCAGGCCAACACCGCGACCGGCGTGGGTGCGATGCAAGACAACACCACCGGCGGCAACAACCTGGCAGCCGGCTACCAGGCACTCTTCTGGAACTCCAGCGGCGCTGACAACACTGCCTCGGGCAGAGCAGCACTCTTCGCCAACGCCAGCGGTAGCGATAACACGGCAACCGGCTACCAGGCGCTGCAGAACAACACGGCCTCGGAGAACACCGCGACCGGCTCCCAGGCGATGCAGGCCAACACCACCGGCTTCAACAACACGGCATCTGGCTACTCGGCGCTCGGCAACAACCAGGGTGGGCAGAACAACACGGCGACCGGGACGCTCGCCCTCGATGCGAATGTCTCGGGCAACGACAACACCGCCACCGGGGATCATGCGCTCTACACCAGCACCGGCAGCGACAACACGGCCACCGGCTACCATGCCCTCTACGTCAACAGCAGCGGGAACTTCAATGTGGCCTCGGGCAGTGGCGCGCTCGACCAGAACACGACCGGGAACGACAATACGTCCTCGGGCTACAACGCGCTCTACTACAACACCACCGGGGGCAACAACACCGCCAGTGGTGCTGGCGCGCTGGCGTACAACACCAGCGGCAGCCAGAGTGTCGCGGTCGGGACGGACGCCCTCAACGCGAACACCACCGGGGGCAACAACACCGCACTGGGCTTTGATGCCGGGGTAACCGGGAACGGCGGGAATGCGAACACCACGGGCAGCAATAACACCTTCATTGGGTACGATGCCGGGCCGGGGACCAGCACCCAGCTCACCAATGCCACCGCGATTGGCGAGAACGCCCTGGTGAGCGAGAGCAATGCCCTGGTGCTCGGTGGCACTGGAGCCGACGCGGTGAAGGTGGGCATCGGAACCGCGACACCGGATCAAGCTCTTACCGTGGCAGGAACGATCGAGAGTACCAGCGGCGGCTTCAAGTTCCCGGATGGCAGTACCCAGACCAGTGCCGCTACGCTCGCCGTCTCACCGGGAGCAGCCGGGAACTACCTCAGGAGTGATGGCGCCAACTGGACCAGCTCGGCGATCCAGGCAGGGGATCTCCCAAACCTCTCCAGCCAGTACGTCGATCTCACCACGAACCAGGTGATCGCGGGAACCAAGACCTTCTCCTCGACGATCCAGGGCGACATCTCAGGGAATGCGGGCACGGTGACCAACGGCGTCTACACAAGTGGTGCCTATGCCGATCCTTCGTGGCTGACCTCGCTCAGTGGGAGCAAGATCAGCGGGACGATACCGGTGTCCAGTATTCCGGCGGGCTCTTCCAGCTACATCCAGAACGGCACGGCTCAGCAGGCGAGTGCCAACTTCAACATCAGCGGGAACGGGACGGTGGGTGGGACGCTGGGTGCGGGCAAGGCAGGAGTGGGGATGACCGGCGCGCCGAATAGTTTGCTGCAAGTGGGAACTGCCGCCACAACCTTCGGGAGCTACGTGCAGATCCCGGAGGTGACGACGAGCGCCACAACACCACCGGCAGCCGACTGCAACACCTCGACCTACGTCGGCCGGATGGTGCAGGTCTACAACACCGCCAAGAAGACGCTCACGCTCTTTGGCTGCAGCTCTGCCGGTACCTGGGTGATCGAGAAGTGAGCAGACCGGAAATCAATGGCGATCGAGCCGCAGAGAGCCCTGAACGAACGTGTAGCGATGAGAGGAGCACAGCGATGCAAAGGAGCAGCAAGATTGCGGCCCGATCAGTCAGGGGAAGGCTCCTGGGACCGATGATTCGGAGGGGAGGAGCGGTAGCCGCGAGTGTTGCGATCGCGGCAGTCATGGCGCTTGCGCCATCCCAGAGCTTTGCCGCCACCTATGGCGACCACGATACCTACTACGGCAGCGGCGCCCTCGCCAATGAGAACGGTGGCAACTACAACAGTGCGTTCGGGCACAACGCCCTGAATCAGAATGTCAACTCTTTGTACAACACCGCTGTCGGGTCCGACGCCCTGCAGGCCACTATTGCGGGAGGTAGCGACACGGCACTGGGAGCCGATGCGTTGCAGGCCAATACGAGCGGAAACAGCAACACCGCAAGCGGTTGGGAGGCGCTGTACGCCAACACGGTCGGAAACGCCAACACTGCTACCGGTGCGGATTCGCTGTACTCGAACGTCCAGGGCAACGACAACACGGCCACCGGGACGAGCGCTCTGGCATTCAACACAGGCGACGAGAACACTGCAACCGGTTTCGACACGATGGTATCTAACACGTCCGGCAATGACAATACGGCATCCGGAACGGCCGCTCTCTACAACAACTACGACGGCTACCACAACACCGCCAACGGTTGGCGCGCACTCTATTTCAACGACCACGGCGCCTACAACACGGCGAACGGATCCGAAACCCTGTACAGTAACACGAGCGGGTACGACAACGCCGCCGACGGTGCGCTGTCCCTGTACAAGAACATCACGGGCTACGACAACGCCGCCTCCGGACTCGACGCCCTGTACTCGAATACCGCCGGCTACCAGAACGCGGCACTCGGCTTCGAGGCGCTCTATGCGACTACCACCGGTGCCAATAACACCGCGGTGGGCTACCAGGCAGGCGGCCTGAGCGGGAACGCCAACACCACCGGCTCGAACAACACGTTTGTCGGCTCCCAGGCAGGACCGGGGACCAGTACCCAGCTCACCAATGCCACGGCGATTGGAGCCAATGCGGTGGTGAGCGAGAGCAACGCGCTGGTGCTTGGAGCAGCGGGAACCACTGTGGGGATCGGCACCGCGACGCCCGGTGAGCCGCTTACCGTGGCGGGGACTATTCAGTCCACGACCGGCGGCTTCATGTTCCCGGATGGGACAGTCCAGACGACGGCAGCGACGAGCAGCGGTCTACCTTCCGGCCAGGAGGGGAACTACCTGCGCTATACCAACGGCTCCTGGCAAGCCTCCAACATCCTGGCTGGCGACATCCCGGCGGGATCGGCCAGCTACATCCAGAACACCACCAGCCAGCAGGCGAGCGCCAACTTCAACATCAGCGGGAATGGGACGGTCGGCGGAACCCTGAGCGCGGCAACTGCCGGGATCGGGACCAGCGGTGCGCCGAACAGCGTGCTGCAGGTCGGAACATCGAGCGGGAATTTCGGATCGTACCTCCAGCTGCCGCTGGTGACAAACAATGCCGTCTCACCACCACCTGCGGACTGCAACAGCTCGACGCTGGTGGGCCGGGTCGTGCTGCAGGCGACGACCGGTCCGAAGCCGAAGCTCACGCTGTGGGCGTGCACGACCAGCGGGAAGTGGACGGCGGTGAAGTAGCGACCGATGGCGCATCCTGCGTCGTGCGTTCCGTCCAGAGCGAGGCTACTCGCTCGCCCAG
Source organism: Chloroflexota bacterium (assembly GCA_035295425.1). GTDB lineage: Bacteria > Chloroflexota > UBA5177 > UBA5177 > UBA5177 > DATGJB01. Next base: position 18,853 of record DATGJB010000055.1, read on the forward strand.
GCGGATCGCCGGCGTAGGTAGCCAACCGCTCAGATGCGGCGCGATCGGCGGAAGACACGCATGGCCTGTACGCGTCGCCTGTCGCTTGTCCCTGGACTGGGGGGCGGCCCCAGAGGAGTAGCCGGCTAAGTGCCGGCTGTCACCCTCTGGTCCGCCCACCGCACCTGGCGAAGGATCGCTCCACGACCCACCAACTCTTCCGGCATCCGAGCGGCATTGAGTACAGGACGAAGGTGGCGAGGGTCAGCACGGTTACAGAACACCTCCTTCCTGCCGATCACATGTATCACGAAAAGCGGCAGTACGTTGCAACGGTGGATAAGAACGCGTCGCAGCCCGCAAGACTCATACAAGCAATGCCGCGTCAATCGCCTCATCGAGCCGAGCTGCGTAGCCGGCTTTGAAGGAGGGTTGCCACTCCGCGACATCGAAGTATGCCGACATCGCGCTGAGATGGGGCGCAAACTGTGGGAGGCGCGCCAGCGGCGTGCTTCCCGCCGAAGGGTGAGTACCATACAGATCGTCGATTACCCGCTGGGCAGCGCCCCAGAACCGTGCGGCGCCTTCGATCTCGCCGATGGCGGCAACGGCGGCCGCGACGCCTTGCAGGGCGCCGGCAATGCCCTCACGGTGGCTCAGAGCTCGCGCGACTCGGAGCCCCTCCTGAAACCATGCCAGCGCCTCTCCAAAGTCGCCCTGCTCGAGAAGGACCGCGCCCAGCGCGCGGCTGGCCGCTCCCAGCGTGAAGAGGTCCTCTTGCCGGCGGAGACGTTCTGCAGCCTCCGCCAGATTGCGGCGCGCTCCTGCCAGATCGCCCTGCAGCTGGCGCGCCAATCCCAGTCCGTACAGAGCCGGTGGAAGCAGGTGCGGCGCGGGGGCCTGGAGACAACGTTCCTGGACATATCGGAAGATGCTCTCCGCCTCGCTTGCTCGGTTCTGCGTGAGCAACGCTATCCCTCGGCCGACGGCTGCACCGTGGAAAAACAGGACATCATTGCCAACCTGGTCAACGGCGAGCGCTGCGTCGAACCAGCTCTCGGCCGGAGCGGCATCGCCTTCGTGCAGCGCCTGCCAACCGGCGGCGATCATCGCCCGAGCGCGGACGGGCGGAGACACCTCACGCCCGGCCGCCAGAGCCATCTCGAGCCAGCCACGCATCTCACGGTAGCGGCCTTCGGTATCCCAGAAGCGTGTAGCCGCGCCTGCGATGCTGAGGCCCAGCTCGAGGTCGTGGTCGAGCGACCAGGCCAGGATCGCTCGTAGGTTATCACGCTCCAGGGCGAGCAGGCGGAGCAGTCCGGCTTCCTCGGGTCGGCACTTCTCCTGCCAGCTGGCCTCCGTCAGCTCGCGCAGGTAGCACCCAAGCGCTCGGTATGCCTCGTCGGCGCGCCGGCGCTCAACCAGGCGTTCGAGTGCGTACTCACGGATCGTCTCCAGCATGGTGAAGCGGGTCTGATCGCCATCCGGGTGCTCCACGACCAGGAGATTCTTGTCGACAAGGGCGTGGATAGTGTCCTCGACGCCGGAATCCGGCAGTTCAATGTTCCGCAGTGCCACTTCGAGCGTGCCGTCCGGAACTCCTCCGACGTAGACCGCCAGCCGGCACAGGACCGCCTGCTCGGCGGGGTTGAGGAGGTCGAAGCTCCAGTCAATGCAGGCGCGTATGGTTCGCTGCCGGTCTGGTGCGTCCCGCGGACCGCGCACGAGCGTGTTCAGCCGGCGCCGGAGTAGCATCAACAGTTGACGTGGCGTGGTGTACCTGAGCTGTGCCGCCGCCAGCTCAATCGCCAGAGGCAGACCATCAACGCGGCGACAGATCTCGGCAACCGTTTCTGCCTGTCCCCTGTCGAGCCGGAATGTCGAGGGAGTCGCGCGAGCCCGTGCCAGGAACAGGGCGCACGCCGGGTAGGCGCTCAAATCACGCTCGCTCTCCAGTCCGGTTCGGTCGGGCAGTGCCAGGGGGGCGATGGACAGCTCCTGCTCGCTGCGCAGGTGGAGCGGCTCGCGGCTGGTGGCGAGCACGACCAGCTGTGGACACGATTCCAGGAGACCCGCGATGAATGGGGCGGCTCCGGGCAGGTGTTCGAGATTGTCGAGCACAAGCAACAGGCGGCAACCTGCCAGCACATGCTGCACCGTCTGCTCGAGGGTCTGACCTCGTGCCTGCTGAATTCCCAGGGCCGTGGCGATGGTAGGCAGCACGTGTTCGGACTGGCGCAGCCCGGCGAGCGGCACAAAGCGCACGCCGTCCGGGAATGCGTCGGCGAGTGTGCCGGCCACCCGCAGGGCGAGACGCGTCTTGCCGACTCCGCCCGGCCCGGTTAGTGTTAGCAGCCTGACATCGCCGTCTCGCACGAGATGCACTGCTGCCGCTTCATCGGATTCCCGCCCGAAGAGTGGTGCCGTATCTGGTGGAAGAGCGTGTGTAGTTGCTGGGAGCGGGCGCACTGTGTCAAGGTGGTGCGAGCGCTCAACGGCTGCTGCCAGTTCTCGATGGTCCTCGTTCCCGAGGCGCAGCGCCGTGGCAAGGAGCTCAATCGTGGCAGGGTGCGGCCTGGTTCGCTCACCACGCTCCAGATCGCTAATTGCCCGGCGGCTCAGTCCAGCCCGCTCCGCCAGCTCCTCCTGGGTCAGCCCGGCGGTCCGGCGATAGCGACGCAATAAGGACCCGAATCTCGTCTCCCGCTCAGTCGCCACTTTCCCGTCTCTGATCGGCCGCCCGGCCATACGCTCGGAGCCATCATAGCATTGCCCTGTGCCAGCTGACGTTTCGGAAAAGGCGCAAAGTGCGTTCAAAGCTGCGTGCATTGCGCATGGTAGCGCGGTGTCGACGGCCTCACACTGGACGGTAGGAATGGGACGAGCTTGCCGGCTCACCTCCCGTAGCCCCACGCCCGGAGACCCCGGGCAGAGAAGGAAGGAGTTTAGCGAGTATGAACACCCCGCGAGTCTTGTCTGCACTTGCCGTTGCTACGGCCACGGCGCTGGCGGTTCTGGGTGGAGGCGCTCCGCCTGCCACCTACTCCGCGCCAATCCATCAAGCCGGTGGACCTACTGCCCCGCGTACCTTCACCATGTACGTCGGCTATGGGAATGATGACTGGGCCGCCAATGTCTACTCACCCCACAAGATCAACATCTACGTCGGCGATAGCATCACCTGGGTCAATCGCGGCAAGTTGGAGCCCCACACCATTACCTTTGGGCCGATGAAGCTTCTCAAGCAGCTCGCCGCGCACATCGTCCTAGCCACGCCACAGAAAGCCGGTCCTCCTCAGCTCCAGCTCAATCCGCAACTCGGCTTGCCGACCCATCGCCGCGCCTACAACGGAGCCGGATATGCGAACTCCGGTTTCCTGCGACAGGGGCAGCGCTGGACGATCACCTTCAGTCGGGCCGGGACGTACACCTACTACTGTCTCGTCCACTTCCCCGGCATGACGGGGATCGTGGTCGTGCATCCCCGTCCCACCGATGCCCGGACGCTATACGTGCGGACCGGCTACGGTTCGAACACCAGCGCCGCCGATGTCTTCTTCCCAGACGTGCTCACGGTGCACGCGGGGAGCACGGTTGTCTGGCAGGGCGCCGTGTTCCACACCGTGACCTTCGCACCGATTGCCACGATCGCACAGCTGCGCAAGCAGTTCATCATTCCGGTGCCACAGAGGGCCGGGCCTCCCATGCTGAGTATCAATCCGCGCGTCGCTTTCCCCACGGGAGGCACCGTGTACGACGGGACGGGGATGCTGAGCTCCGGCATTCTGCAGCCACCGCACAACACCTTCGCAGTGACGTTCACCAAGCCGGGTGTCTACCACTACGGCTGCCTGGTTCATCCCGGGATGGACGGCACGATCCGGGTTATTCCGTAAGTGGCGCTGCCGGTGGAGAGGTGCTCATCTCTCCACCGGCGCCGTTCCACTCCGAGAGAGGAACACCTGATGCCCTGGCCTCCTTCGCGTCGCCTGCTCCTGGCATTACTGGCATGCTCCCTGCTGCTCCCGGCCGCCATCGCTGTCTCCCTGGTCTCGGTGCGCGCAGCCGGCACATCGCCGGCACCGGTCGCTGGTTCAAACCTCGTGCTGCATCCTCGAACTACCGACGTACGGGGAGCTCTCGCCGGCGGAATTGACATCACCGGCTCGCTGTATCCCACGATTCCGGGCACGAACGCCATCCGGCTCGCGTGGCGGGCAACCGGACCCCTGCCCCACTCACTGACCCTGACGGCTGAAATGCCCGGTATGAGAATGGTACCGTCGCAGGTGACGCTTCAGCTCCGTAAACGGGGCTTCTCGGGAAGTATCGTCCTGCCCATGTTTGGACACTATCAGCTAACCGTGACGGCAAGGACACGTCACGGCTTATGGCGCGCTCGCTTCGGGCTTGAACTGCCGTTACCCCGCACGTAGAAGCGGAACGGAGGTGACCACCGGCGGGTGGGCGGCCCGCATGCGTTCCACCTCGCGGTCATAACCTTCGGCTGTTAGGTGCAGATCCCGGAGGTGACGGCGAACGCCACAACACCACCGGCAGCCGACTGCAATACCTCGAGCTACGTCGGCCGGATGGTGCAGGTCTACAACACCGCCAAGAGGACGCTCACGTTCTTTGGCTGCAGCTCTACCGGTACCTGGCTGGTCGAGAAGGAACAGGAGTGCGGTGGCGGCAGCCGGCTACCCGCCGGTTGCCGCTTCCCGCCGTGCCCACCGCACCTGTCGAATGATCGCACCGTCTGTCTCGCGGGCCGCGATCGCCGTCAGTGCCTGCAATGCGCGCGGGTCGTCGCAGCGCGCGCTCAGCTCGGCGACCGCGTGCCGACGCACCTGGATGCTCGGGTCGTGCAGTGCGCGCTCGATTGCCAGCGCCACGAAGTCGTCGTCAGTGGGGAGCGGTGAGAGCTTGCAGGCGTCGCAGCTCAGCGCGTGTAGCGCCATGCGGCGCACCCGCGGTACCGGATCGTCCAGCAGCCGCCGCAGCGGTCCGATGCAGCGGGCGTCGGCGAGGTGGTCCATGGCGCCGGCGCAGGCATACCGAATTGCCGGGCCGGGATGCTCGATGCCGGCAATCAGCGCGTCCATCACAACCCTGTAGTCATCGGATGCGGCGATGATGGCACGGATCGACAGCAGGGAACCGAGTGGAATCGACGAGACCTGGCGCGCTACGTTTGCGATATCGCCCTGCCGTGCCGCGGCGACGAGGGTGGCCGCCTGCTCGTGGAGTGCACGCTGACGCGAAGCGCGCCGCTCCGCCCGCTGCCGCGATTTTTCCAGATGGGTTTTCAACCGCGGCCAGCTGCGGAAACCGCGTTCGCGCGCGATGACGAAGAGAGCGTCGGCGAGGAGCAGCCGCTCTTCTTCGTCCGGGCGCACCACGCGCGGGAGCTGGGCCGCGACGCGGTGGCGAGCTTGAGGAGCACCGGCCCTGCACGCCTTCAGCAGCTCCTTCGCCTGCCGGCGCAGCTGCTCCAGGTCTGATGAGTGCGGAGATGGTCCCATGCGAACCTCCTTTTCGACGTTCCCGTTGTCTGCCCTCACGGGTGAAAAGAAGGTGTGCTGCGACGTACCGGACCAGTGGGCTCAGCCCTTTCCGCGGACGGGGCGCGCCTGGCACGCGTTGACTCATTGTGGCATGTGCCGGGGCGCGTGGGCGACACGCGTGCATCACGGGTCATGGTGCTTCCCACTGAAGTGTTCGAGCCGTCGAAGCACTATCCCGCTGTGGCCGGTATCGTCCAGGCCGCGGGCCGCCACATCGTGAGACCGCGGCTGTGGCCCGGGTACCCTCGGGGTGTAGGCCGCAGCCCGGCATGTCGAGCGTCACGCACACGGCTGAAAACACGCCATGAACGCGTGTCCTCCGATCCGCGCGGAAACGGTGCGGGCGGCGGATCGGGGATACCGGCGTTGGAGTCGGTTTGCTCGTGGCATGCCGGAGACCCGACATGTCGTGCCGCAGCCCGGCATGTCGGATGTACCACGCGACGCTGCAAACCCGTCATGAACGCGTATTGTCCGAACCGCGAGGATGGTGGTGGAGGGGCTGTCGGCGGCTATGCGAACGGCGGCGTCCAAATCGGTTTGATGGCGTCATGTTCGTCATCCGACATGTCGCCCTGCGGGGCGATCCGGACAGGGCCGTCCGGGGCTTCAGTAGGGAAGCACGGCGGGCCGAGGCTTCGCTGTATCGTCCAGATGGTCAGCGGATGGTTCACAGTATGGTGGCCACGACAGTCCGGGAGCTTTCGTATCGCCCGAGCATGGTGACCCGGGGCTCGCCCTGCGACGGGTGTTGCGGGCTGATGAGTGTAGGCGCACGATGTAGGCACGTCGAGCGAGGGATACATGGGGTGGGATCGCTGCGGCGCGTCGAGCGGCTGCCGGGCGATACCACTACGGGAAGCATGCTTCTGCCGTCATCGAGCTGAGCCGTAGAATGCAGCGCACCACGAGGCGCGAGGAGTCGGAGCCATGCTGCTGGCGGGCGATATTGGCGGTACGAAGACCGATCTGGCGGTGTTCGCCACCGCCGAGGGGCCGCGGCAGGCCAGGGCGCGGGCGCAGTTTCGGAGCGGCGACTACTCGAGTCTGGAAGCAATCGTGCGGATCTTTCTGGACCAGGTCAATCTGCCGGTCCACTACGCGTGCTTTGCCGTCGCCGGTCCGGTTATCGGCGGCCGGGCGCAGGTGACGAATCTGCGTTGGGAGGTTGACGCGGATACGCTAAGCGAGGCCTTCGGGTTGGCTCAGGTCTATCTCCTGAACGATCTCGAGGCCATCGCCTGGGCGATTCCGGCGCTGGAGCCCGCGGAGCTGCGGACGATCAACCGCGGCGCGGTCCGCGCGGGAGGCGCCATCGCGGTGATTGCGCCGGGCACCGGGTTGGGCGAAGCCTTCCTCACCTGGGATGGCGACCGCGCGCGCTATCAGGCGCACTCCTCCGAGGGCGGACACGCCGACTTCGCGCCGGCCGACGAGCTGCAGCTGGGCCTGTTGCGCTACATGATGGAACGCTACGACCATGTCAGCTACGAGAACGTCTGTTCCGGGCTGGGCATCCCGCACATCTATGCCTACCTGCGCGACTGTGCGCTGGCACCCGAGCTGCCCGAGCTTGCCGCCCGGCTCGCTGCTGCCGGCGATCCAACCCCACTCATCATGGACGCGGCCATTCGGTCCGCGATGCCCGATCCGCTGGCTGCTGCGGCGATCGAGATGTTTGTCGCGATCCTGGGGGCGGAAGCCGGGAACCTCGCCCTGAAAGTGCTGGCCACCGGTGGCGTGTACCTGGCGGGCGGTATCCCACCTCGCATCCTTCCAGCGCTGGAAGGGGAGCGCTTCCTGGGACCGTTCCGGCGGAAGGGACGTTTCGAGGCCCTGCTCTCCGGGGTGCCGATCCATGTGGTTCTCGGCCAGCCGGCGCTGCTCGGCGCGGCGTGTCGCGCGCTCGACCTGATGCAACACCCAGCGCACGCCACGGTGTGAGTGGCCGGCCGTACTGGACCACGGCACTCACACAGGACGAGGAGCACCCGGACGTGCTCGGCCACCGAATCGCACCTTACCGCGAGAGCGGGAGCACGGTGAGAAAGTCGAGCGCCGGCTAGCGCCGGTATCGTGGCTCGTCGTCGGCGCGGACAGGCACCGGCGACTGCGTCGGATCGGGCGTCAAACCGATCACCACCGCTAGGGCGGTGAGAAGGGCGTCGGCGATGCGGCGAAGGTTGCTGAGGAGGTTCATGGCAGTCCTGGAAAGGGAGCGGGGCGGGGCGACGCCAGTCGCCCCGCGGCCGACGGGCAGATGCGTGCTGAGCCCGTCTATAGTGTTGTCTTGCATCACTGTATACGCAGCGCGGTTACCGTTGGATGACAGTAGGTTGAAAACTTTCTGAACCCGGCACGCCAGGGGCGCCGGCGCGGCGGGCGCAGTGTTACTTGCTCTGTGCTGCCGAGTGGGCTTCGATGGCCTGCAGATCGGCCTGGCGGGGGGCACGTACCGCTTCCTGCACGGCGCGATCGCCGGCTGTCGCCCGGCTCAGCGCGTCCGCCAGCACCACGCCGTCGACGCCGGAAGGAATGGGCAGGCTCAGCAAGCGCTCGATAGTGGGAGCGATATCCACCAGGCGGGCCGGGAAGTGCGACACGCCGTGGCGGATGCCGGGACCGGCCAGGGTCAGCATGATGTGCTGCGAGCCCCAGGAGAAGCCACCGTGCATGCCGTGGAACTTCTTCCCGGCCTGCAGGCCCGTCGTGTCTTCCTTATAAGGAAGGAGGATATCGGCGCCGTTGACGCTCGCCTCGGTGTCGGCCAGGTCGAGATAGGCGCGCAGCAGGGCCCGCGGCAGCGCGGCGGCGGTGGCCGGGGTCGCGACGAATTTATAGCCGTTGCCGGACGGAACCTTATAGAGCGCACCCTCCACACCCGGGAAGCCGTCCTTCTCGATGCTCGAGGCCACCGCGCCCGCTCTCTGCGGGTCCTTCAGCCAGATCGCTCCCACCGAGCTCTGTAGCGCCTGGTCGAGCTGCGTCGCGCCCGCCTCCACGACCTTATAGATGGAGTGGATCGGCACGCTGTGCCGGCCGGCCACCATGCCGTGGTCGGAGAGCACCACGAAGTCGGTTTTGTCGTAGATCCCGAGCCGCTTGTACTCGTCCATTACCAGCCCGATGGCGGCGTCGGCCCCCTTGACGATGGCAGTCATGTCCCGCGGATCGCTCATGCCGCCGTAGTAGTGGCCGGCGATGTCGGTGTCTGGCAGGTTGAGGAAGAGCGCCTTGGGGCGGAGCGAGGCGACGAGCTTGAGCGCGACCCGGGCGGCGAAGTCGTCCTGGGCCCCGAAGTTGGCATCCATCTCGTAAACCGACGTATAGCCGCTGCTGGTCGGCGGCGGATTGTGGCCGATGGCGGCCGGGACGAATCGGGTCTGCCCCGGCAGCACGTGACCGTACAGGACGTAGTCGGCGCCGGTGCCCATCGGCGCCGAGGCCCACAGCTTCTCCCCGCTGGCGCTCACCGTGACCTCGTGGCGGTTGTGGCTATGGATCAGGTCGGAGATGGTCGGGACACCCGCTCCCTCGATCACCCGGAAGAGGTCGCCGGCCTGAATCATCTGCACGTTGGTCGGCATGTAGGTGAACTGACCGGTGTCGGGTGTGCGCCAGCCAAAGCCGATCACGCCGTGCTTGCGCGGGTAGACGCCGGTGACGATGGTGGCGTGGCTGGCCGGTGTCTCCGCCTCGAGCTGGCCGACCGAGGCGCTGTCGTACGACATGCCCTGCGCCATCAGGTCGCGCAGGTGGCGCATCGGGGCGAGCGTCGCGTAGTCGGGCCGGAAGCCGTCGATGACGATGACGACCAGATAGGGGGGCGAGGCGGGTGTGCCGGAGGCGGTCGATACTGCGCCCCGCACCAGCGGCTGCCGCCAGATCCCAATCGCGAGGATACAGCCGAGGAGGAGCGCGAAGGCGAGACGGAGCCGCACGAGTGAGGATACCACGCTTGCCGTCCGGCACCGTCAAGAGACGGCGCGGTTCGGGCTACCCCCGGGAACGGGTAGAAGCAGGTGGCGGAGCGGTCGAGTCGCGCACAATGAGGCGGGTAGCCAGCTCGAGCCGGGTGATCTCGACCGGCTGCCCCTGGATCAGACGCCACAGCAGGCCAGCGGCGACGCGTCCCATCTCCAGGAGCGGCTGGCGCACCGTGGTCAGCGGAGGAGTGAGGCAGGCCGCCATATCGATATCGTCCACGCCGACTACCGACAGATCGCGGGGGAGACGCAGGCCGCGCTGCCGTGCGACCTGCATCACGCCGATGGCCATGTTGTCGTTGAAGGCAAAGATGGCGGTGGGCGGGTCCGGCAGGTCGAGCAGGTAGTTCGCGCCGGCGACACCGGCCTCGACGTACCAGTCGCCGTGGTAGATGAGCTCCGGTTGCACGCGCAGACCCGCCGAGGCCATGGCGGCTTGAAAGCCTGCCAGGCGCTCGATACTGGCCACCCAGGTCGGATGCCCGGTGATCACGCCGATGCGGCGGTGTCCGAGGGCGATCAGGTGCTCGGTCGCCATCCGTGCGCCCTGCCAGTGCGCCGCCGATACCACCGGCAGGCTCTCGTCCAGCGGAACCATGGGATCGATGATGACGAAGTGGTAGCCCTGCTCGCGCAGCTGGATGAGCTCGGCGCTGGTCTCCGAGGGGAGCAGGATAAGGCCCCCATCGGTCGTGCCGTGCATCATGCGGTCGAGCAGCGTCACCTCACGGTCGTGCTGGTGCTCGGTCAGGCAGAGGACGAGACGCGCGTCGCACTCCGCCAGCGCCTCGGCCGCGCCGGCCGAAATGAGGCCGAAGTAGGCGGCGTGGACAAACGGCAGGGCCAGTCCGATCAGTCCGGTCCGGCCACCAGCCAGGCCGCGGGCCGTCCGGTTGCCGGAATACCCCCGCTCCCGCATGTGGCGCAGCACGGCCTCCCGCGTCGCCGGCGACACGTCGGGCCGGCCGTTGAGGACCCGCGACACCGTCGCGACCGATACGCCGAGGTCCGCCGCGACATCGCGAATTGTCGTGCGCGCCGCCCGGCGTCCGTTGCCGTCCTGACTGTCGACCATGTGAAGCGTCCTTGCGTACCGTAACGATACGGAACAATTCCCGGTACCAATAATGACACAGGGCGGGACTTCCCGTCAATGAGCAACCGTATTCGCAGGCTGCGGACGGCATCTCGCTCAAATCCGCTATTGACTCAGGCTCACCCGTGTGGTACGATCGGAGTCGGCGGAAATGTTCCGTAACCGCTACCGGAAACACAGACAGGCAAACGTGCGGACGGTAGCGCGAGATCGTATCGGTAGGAGGTAAAGCGACCGGAGGAGTAGATTCGTTCCGTGGTGCCCGGCATGGACGCAGGTATGCCGGCTTGGGCCCTTAGAGTGAGCCAAGATTTCTTGGCAGGAGGACAGTTCAATGGCTTCCCGAACCTCCCGATGGACTGTACTGTCCATCATCTGCACGCTTGCCCTCGGCGCGACGCTGATCGCTCCTTCCCCCGCCCGGGCAAAAGCGCCGGCGGCCATCAAGTACGGCGGCACGGTGACGGTGGTCCCGAACGGCTCGCCCGGATCGTACACCCGCAACTTCAATCCCAACGCCGGAGCCGTACTGCAAGGCTCGCAGGGCATGATCTACGAAACGCTGCTGCTGTTCAACCAGATCAAAGGCGGCAAGATCATCCACTGGCTGGCGACCGGGTACCGATGGAGCAACGGCAACAAGACCCTGACCTTCACCCTCCGCCCTGGCGTCAAGTGGAACGACGGCCAGCCTTTCACCTCGGCTGATGTGGCCTACACGCTCCAGCTGGATAAGCAGTGGGGGGCCAAAGGCTTTGCCCCGTGCAATAACTGCTGGAGCTACGTCAAGAGCGTCTCCACGCCGAACCCGCTGACCGTGATCGTCAATTTCAAGACGGTCAACACCACCGGTCTGTGGTACATCGGCGGCAACATGTACGTGCTGCCGAAGCACATCTGGACGAAAGTCTCCAATCCCGTCACCTACACCGATGCCAACCCGGTCGGGACCGGCCCGTTCAAGCTCACCAGTTTCAGCCCGGAAGTGTACACCCTGGGCAAGAACAAGCTGTACTGGCAGCCCGGCAAGCCCTATGTCAACGCGCTACGCTACCCCTCGTACACCTCGAACGCCAACTCACAGCTCGACCTGGTGAACGGCTCGATCGACTGGGCGGGGATCTTCATCCCGAATGCCCAGCAGGTGTACGTGTCGGCGCATCCCTCGACGAATCATTACTGGTATCCGGCGCTGAGCCAGCCGACCGCCATCTTCCTGAACGACACCGAGGCGCCGTTTAACAACGTGCACGTGCGGCGCGCCATCAGCCTCGCGCTCGACCGCACCTCGTTCAAGAACGTCGCCGAGTACGGCTACGAGCCGGGTGGGAACGCCGGATTCATCCAGCCGCAGTTCGTGAAGACCTGGGGAGACTCCTCGGTCCTCCGGACGGTCGGACAGTCGCCGAACATCACTGCGGCCAAGGCGGAGCTCGCCCAGGCATCCGGTGTCGACATCACCAAGCCGCTCACCATCCAGGCCCCCAACGGCTGGACCGACTGGAACACGATGGAGACGTTGATCGCGAACGACCTCAAGGCGATCGGCATGAACGTCACAGTCCAGCAGCCCGACTACGGCGCCTGGGTCAACAACCTCAACACCGGCAAGTTCGACATGATCATGCGCTGGACCGACGCCAGCTACTCCCCGTTCTCGATCTACCAGAACCAGTTCTGGAGCAAGAACTCGGCGCCGATCGGCCAGACCGCGGCCAGCAACTTCGAGCGCTACAGTAACCCGAAGATGGACGCGCTGATTGCCCAGTACCAGCGTGCCGGCAAGCTGCCGCAGCAGGTGTCGCTGATGAAGCAGATGGAGAAGCTGGCTGCCGCCGACGTGCCGATTGTCCCGCTGACCATCGGCTGCCTCTGGTACGAATACAACACCAGCCGCTTCGTCGGCTGGCCCACCGCCAAGAACCCGTACGTGCGGCCATCACCGTACGCCTCACCCGAGGACGTGATTACCGCCCTCAGCATCCACCTGAAGTAGCTCGCGGCTCGATCGCGCGGAGGAGGGTGCTCCTCCCTCCTCCGCGCCTCCTCCAACTTGCCTGCGGTAGACTCAGCGTGCCCATTGGAATGCAGCGGACGGAGCGGGAGCAGCCATGAAATTCATCTTCCGGCGCCTGGGCTTCTACGTGCTGGCGTTCTGGATCGCGATCACCATCAACTTTGCTCTGCCGCGCCTCATGCCCGGCGACCCGGCCTCGACGCTCTTCGCCTCCTACGCCGGCCGGATGACACCGGAAGAGCTGACGGCACTCCGTCGGGCGCTGGGATTTACCAACCAGAACATTCTGCAGCAGTACGTGACCTATCTCGGCAACCTGCTGCACGGTCAGATGGGGCTCTCCTACTCGCACTATCCGGTTCCGGTAATGGACGTCATACGGAACGACATCGGCTGGACGCTCCTGCTGGTCGGGATCGCGGTGACGATCAGCTTCACCATTGGCACCCTGCTCGGCACGCTGGCCGCGTGGAAACGCGGTTCGTTGCTTGACAGTATTCTTCCGCCGGTGCTGCTCTTCTGCTGGTCGTTTCCACCGTTCTTCCTCGGCATGCTCCTGCTCTACTTCCTCGGCCTCAAGGCCGGCTGGTTCCCCATCTCGCACGCCTACGCCATTGACCAGCCGATCTCGCTGACGCCGCGATTCGTCGGGTCGGTGGCTTATCACGCCATCCTGCCGGCCACCGTGCTGGTCATCACGACCATCGGCGGCTGGTGCCTCGGCATGCGGAACAACATGGTGGCGACGCTCTCCGAGGACTACATCACGATGGCCGAAGCCAAGGGATTACGGAACTGGCGCGTCATGCTGATGTACGCGGCTCGCAACGCCATCCTGCCTCAGGTGACGGCGTTCGCGATCACGCTGGGTTTTGTGGTGAGCGGGCAGGTGCTGATCGAATCGATCTTCTCCTATCCGGGTGTCGGCTTCGACCTGGTAACGGCCGCCACCAACCAGGACTATCCGCTGCTGCAGGGGCTCTTGCTCTTCATCGTGGCCGCGGTGCTGCTCGCCAACTTCCTGGTGGATATCCTGTATGTCCGGCTCGACCCGCGCGCCCGGGTGGAGGCCTAGCTCATGGCACTGCCGCAGCCGGCATCCAGCATCGAGCTTCCTGCCGCGCCGGGTGGCACGCCGGCGAGCGGTCGCTATCGCCTGGGTGGCCGGTGGTCGACGCTGGCCGGGCTGTGGGATATCCTGCGCGGCAATCGCAAGGCACTGGTCGGGTTCGCCATCCTGGTCGGCTTCGCCCTGATCGCGCTGCTCGGCCCCCTGCTGGCGCCCTACGATGCCAACAAGATTGGAGTGGGGCTGCCCAGCCAGTCGCCCAGCGCCCACCACTGGCTGGGCACGACCCGGCTGGGCCAGGACATCCTCTCGCAGCTCCTGGCCGGCACCCGCGCCTCTCTCCTGCTGGCGGTGAGCGTCGGTCTGCTGGCCACCTTTCTGGCCATGGCCGTCGGCCTGACCGCCGGCTATATCGGCGGGCTGGTGGACGACGTCCTGTCGCTGCTGACCAACGTCTTCCTCATCATCCCCAGCCTGCCGCTGCTCATCGTCTTCTCCGCCTACGCCACCGCCTTCAACTTGCGGGGCTGGTGGATCATGGCGGCGGGGATCACCATTACCAGCTGGCCATGGGGAGCGCGCGCCATGCGCAGCCAGATGCTGGCCATGCGCAACAAAGACTTCGTGCTGGCGGCGCGCGTGACCGGCGAGAGCTGGATCCGGATTGTGCGGGCCGAGATTCTCCCCAACATGCTCTCGATCGTGGCCGCGAACTTCATCTTTTCCTGCCTGGCGGCGGTGGTCGCCGAGGCCGGTCTGGAGTTTATCGGACTGGGCGATACCAGCCGGGCCACCTGGGGGACGATTCTCTACTGGGCCCAGGGCGACGCCGCGCTCCTGCAGAACGAGTGGTGGTGGTTCATGCCGCCCGGCCTGGCGATCGGCCTCTTCTCCACCGGTCTGGTCCTGCTGAACTATGCCATTGACGAGATGACCAATCCCCGACTGCGGTCGGAGCGCCTGTACCGTGAGAATCGGCAGGCACGAGCCGCGGCCGGCGCGGAGCCAAGAACACCGGTGCTGGACGATGTCTCCACTGCTTGACGTTCAGAACCTCACCGTCGACTATCTGGTGCCCGGCCGGCCGGTGCGCGCCGTCGACAATGTCTCGTTCTCAATCGACGCCGGCGAGATCGTGGGATTGGCCGGTGAATCGGGTTGCGGCAAGAGCACCGCTGCCCACGCCATACTCGGCATCCTCAAGCCGCCGGCACGGATCACCGGCGGCCGCATTCTCTTCCAGGGGCGGGACCTGGTCGGCATGGATCCGGCCGAGCTCCGCGCCTTCCGCTGGCGGCATGTGTCACTCGTGTTCCAGAGCGCGATGAACGCGCTGAATCCGGTCCTCTCGGTCGGCGACCAGTTTGTGGACATGATGCGAGCGCACGAGCCGCTGAGCAAGCGCGAGGCGCGGGAGCGGGCCGGCGAGCTCTTGCAGCTGGTAGGCATCGAGCGCTCGCGCCTCAAGAGCTTCCCGCACGAGCTTTCCGGCGGGATGCGGCAGCGCGTGGTGATCGCCATGGCGCTGGCGCTGCGCCCGGAGCTGATCATTATGGACGAGCCCACGACCGCACTGGACGTCGTGGTGCAGCGAGAGATCCTGCAGGAGATCGAGAGGCTGCAGCAAGAGCTCGGTTTCGCCGTGCTGTTCATCACCCACGATCTCTCACTGCTGGTCGAGTTCAGCCGCCGGATCGGGATCATGTACGCGGCGCGCCTGGTCGAGATGGCGCCGGCCGCGGCGCTCTTTGCCCGGCCGGAGCACCCCTACACCCTGGGCCTGATGCGCTCGTTCCCCGACGTGACGGGAGAGCGTGTGGTGATCAGCGGGATTCCGGGATCGCCGCCCGATCTCGGCAGCCCGCCCCGGGGCTGCCGCTTCCATCCGCGCTGCACCCGAGTCATGGAGCGGTGCGGGGTGGTCGAGCCACGCCTGCTGGCAACCGCGGTGGATCGCTGCGTTGCCTGTCATCTCTACGGGGAGAGCGCCTGATGGTCGCGATTCCCACGTCTCTGCGGAACGAGGCGCCCGTGATCCTGGAGGCCGAGCACGTCAGCCGGCACTTCTCGGCCGGTGGCTCGTTCCTCCCCTGGACACACCGGGGCGTGGTGCACGCGGTGGATGATGTGACTCTGCAGCTCCGCCCCGGGAGGATTACCGCCCTGGTGGGCGAAAGCGGAAGCGGCAAGAGCACGGTGGCGCGCGTTCTGGCACGCCTCTACCCGCCGACAACGGGGCGCATTCTCTTTCAGGGAGAGAACGTACTGACCTGGCGGGGACGCCGGGCCCGAGCCTACCGCCGCCAGGTGCAGATGATCTTCCAGGATCCCTTCAGCTCGCTCAACCCGGTCAAACGTGTCGAGTACGTGCTGAGCCGGCCGCTCCTTGTCCACCACATCGTCCCGGCCCACCGGGTACGCGAGCGCGTACACGAGCTGCTGACCACGGTGGGCCTGGTACCGGCCGCGGAGTTCGCGGCCAAGTATCCGCACCAGCTCTCCGGCGGCCAGCGGCAGCGGGTGGCAATCGCCCGGGCGCTGGCGGTCGAGCCCGCCGTGCTCCTTGCCGACGAACCGATCTCCATGCTCGACGTCTCGATTCGCATGGGTATCCTCAACCTGATGCTGGATCTGAAGCAGCGGATGAATCTCGCCTTCCTCTACATCACGCATGACGTGGCCAGCGCTCGCTACGTGGCCGACGAGATCATCGTCATGTACGCCGGACACGTGGTGGAGCGAGGTGAGACGCTCACCGTGCTGCGCGCGCCCCAGCACCCATATACGCGGCTCCTGCTCTCGGCAGTGCCCAACCCGGCGGCAGGACTCACCCGGCAGCGACTGGAGGGCCGCGGGGAGGTACGGACGATCGTCGATCCACCGCCCGGCTGCCGCTTCGTCAGCCGCTGCCCGCTCGCCGAGGACGTCTGCGCGAGAACGACACCGGAGCTGGTGGAAAGCGGGCCCGACCGCTGGGTGCGCTGTCATCTCTATCCTCGATCGACGGGACCACAAGGGAGAGTCTCTCATGACTGATGTATCGGACATGCGCTTCCCATCCGACTTTGTCTGGGGCGCCGCGACCGCTTCGTATCAGATCGAGGGCGCGGCGCAGGAGGACGGCCGGGGCGAGAGTATCTGGGACCGCTTCTGCCGCACCCCGGGAAAGGTCTGGAACGGCGCGACGGGAGATGTCGCCTGCGACCACTATCACCGCTACCGGGACGATGTGGCCCTGATGCGCGACCTGGAGATTGAAGTCTATCGATTCTCCGTCGCCTGGCCGCGGATCCTTCCTCAGGGTCGCGGCGCCGTCAACGCCGACGGCCTCGACTTCTACGATCGCCTGGTGGATGAGCTTCTCGAGAACGGGATCGAGCCGTACCCCACGCTCTACCACTGGGATCTGCCGCAGGCGCTCGAAGACGAGGGAGGCTGGACGAACCGTGACACGGTCGATGCCTTCGCCGGCTACGTGGAGACCGTGGTGCGCCGCCTCGGCGATCGGGTGACACACTGGATCACGCACAACGAGCCGAAGGTGGTTTCCTGGACCGGCTACGGTCAGGGGCGGCACGCGCCCGGCCGCACCGGAGACACCAATGCTCTGGCCGCCGCGCACCACCTCCTCCTGTCGCACGGGCGCGCCACGCGTGCTATTCGGAGCGTCCGCCCCGATGCTCAGGTGGGGATTACGGTTGATATCGTACCGGTGTACCCGGCCAGCGAGTCGGACGGCGATCAAGAGGCAGCGCGGATTCGCGACGGACGGGACAATCGCTGGTTCCTCGAGCCGGTACTGTGCGGTAGCTATCCGGCTGACATGGTGGCGCTGCTCGAGCCCTTCCTGCCCGCGATCGTGGATGGCGACATGGAGACAATCGCCGCGCCCATCGATTTCCTGGGCGTCAACAACTACAGCCGGAGCATCGTGCGCGCCGGCCCGGAGGTCAGGAAGCCGGTGAGCGTTCGGCCGGAAGGGGGTCGTTTCACCAACATGGATTGGGAGGTCTACCCCGACGCCCTGTACGAGCTGCTGGTGCGTGTCCACCGTGACTATCATCCGCGGCGGCTCTACGTGACAGAGAATGGCGCGGCCTTCCCCGACGTCCGGGTGCATGACGGGAGCGTTCCCGATCCGGAGCGCCGTGACTATCTGGAGCAGCATCTCGCCTCGTGCGCCCGCGCCGTGGCGGATGGTGTCCCGCTGGCCGGCTACTTCGTCTGGTCGTTGCTGGACAACTTCGAGTGGGCCCACGGCTACAGTCAGCGCTTCGGCATCGTCTACGTGGATTACCCGACGCAGCAGCGCATTCCCAAGGAAAGCGCCTACTGGTACCGGGACTTCATCCGCCAGCAGGCAGCGGCCTGCCGCGCGCAGACGGCCTGAGCGTCTCCGGCTGAGGCTCCCGTGCGGCGTGGGATTCGTGGTGGAGGCGCGGACCGGGCCTTCGGTGGGTATCCGGTCCGCGCCCCGGTATCCCTGAGCCACGATCGGCCCGTGTCGGCCCGTGGCCGGGCGGACCGGGAGGGAGCCGCGGTCCCTACGAGCTGGCGAACGTGAATGATCCGGCGTCGACGAGGCGGGCAAGGTGCCTCCGAGATCGCCCGGACACAGCGGCAATGCCGTCCAGACACCGCATGGCTTGCGAGCTCCCGCCGGCCATTTTCATCTTGACCAGGGTGCCTCATTTCCTGGCACAGTGACACCGGTTACGAGCGCCTCGGCTCCGGCACCGCCAGCCGTCTCATGTGGCGGTTGCAGTAGACTCGGTATCCCAGCACATGGCGATCAATCCGCGAACTGCCAGCGCGTGCCGTCCACCAGCGACTCATCGCTCCAGGCTCGTGCCGAGCGGGGACGGAGCCGGAGAATGCCGCTGCCCGACGGATCGGGATGCAGGCGCCCGTACTTCGTATCCCAGGCCGCGACGATACGGTCTCCAAGCTCGGCATCGGTTGTGAGATCCTCGGCCCTGCCTTCCAGAATAACGACGTTGTTTCCATCGTCGAGATGTACGGACAGAGCCGGGTTGGCCCGCAGGTTGCGTGCCCAGTGGGTGGTGGGCGGGCCGTCGAAGTAGAGTGCCTCGTCCACCCAGACGCCCCAGACCGGCGTCACATGCGGCCGCCCATCCGGACGGACCGTGGCCAGCCAGTAGTAGCGTGCGGTCTCCAGTCGCCGCCTCGCATGGGACCAGGGCAGCAGCGGCGCGGAGCCCCTGCCGAAGGCGTAGCTGGGTGGCGCCTGGGGCCGGCTCGCGAGCGGCTCCTTTCGATAGTGCTCTCTCATCTCATCCGCAGTGTCACTCCCCCCGGACAGGCCTCTTCGCCACGTGATACCGACTGGTAGAAGCGGTCAACTTCATGGCCGTGGCTACATGTGGGGACAGTCGTGCCTCTGAGCCTGCCCGCCCTGCGTTGCTGCAACTAACACGGACCAGTTGGTGAAGCTCATGGCCGGGCGGACGAGGACGGAGCCGATCGTCCCTACGCTCATCGGCATCGGTGCATATTCGCGAGCTCCAGATCTCGTGTGCATCAGCTTCCAAGTCGCACATTTGCCCTATTATGATGGCGTCATTGAGCCACAGCGAAGAGGTACGAATGCGCATCGGGATACTGGGGGCCGGGGACATGGGGCGGACGCACGCTCGAGTGTTCGCCGCCATTCCGGAGGTTACGATCGCCGGGATGGTGGGGCGGAGCCGGGAGCGCGTCGAGGAGGTCGCGCGCGAGGTAGGTGTCCCGGCGCTGACCGATCCCTGGGCAATACTCGACGATGAGTCGGTCGAAGCAATCGACATTACGTACCCGTCCGCGCTCCATCGCGAGTGGGCGGTGGCGGCGCTGGAGCGGGGCAAGCACGTCTTCTGCGAGACGCCGATGGCGCTCACGCTGGAGGATGTGGACGCGATGATTGCCGCCGCCCAGGCCTCGGGCAAGATCCTGATGCCGGCGCAGGTACAGCGCTTTGGGGTAGAGTACGCGTTCGTCCACGACGAGGTGGCTTCGGGCAAGCTGGGCCGTCCCCTGGCGGCGTATGCCGGGACGCGCTTACCGCCGTACGGCGCCGGCACGAAGCGTCCGCTCGAACTCTACGGCGGACCCATGCTCGATCTCATGATTCATCCCTTTGACATGCTCAACTGGCTGCTCGGCCCGCCGGTCAGCCTTTCCGGGACGGGGCAGAGCGGTCCCAGCGGCGACATCGACTACGCCTTCGTCGCGCTCGAGTATCCTGAGGCCAGCGGTCTGGTCGAAGGCAGCGCCGTGATGCCGGCCAGCTTCCCGTTCACGCTGAATCTGCGAGTCCTCGGCGAGGAAGGCGCGATCGAGACCTCGCTCGCGCTCGGTCCGGAAGAGGCGATCAGCCTGGTGCGCTACCCGCCGAGCGGCGAGCCGGAAGCGCTCACGCTGGAAGGGACCGATCCCTATACCGCCGAGTGCCAGTACTTCGCGCGCTGCCTGCGGGGCGACGCCGATCCCGCCGCGGTGAACCCGGGGGCCGAGCGCGAGGCGCTCCGGGTGGCGCTCGCCGCGCGGCAGGCGATTGCTGAACGCACAGTGGTCAGTGTCACCGATTTCAATAGACGTCACGTGGGGAGGGCTCGGACGGGGTGAGTCAACACTGGCTGGAAAGCGTCGATGGCGCCATCCGGGAGAATATGCGGTGCCCCCTTGCCGATCAGGAACGCTAGGCGCTCGGCTGGTCGAGTCGCGGTCAGTCCGGACCTGCTGCCATCGGCCAGAGCTTTGCATATGACCCCTGATGAGCTGCTCGGTGCGACCGTGGCCCGGCCGGGCCATACCGTGCTGGAGTCGGGACACCATGGCGAGCTCTGGCTCGACCTCGAGCTGCTGTGTCTACGCCCGCGAGAGCTGGAAAGAGCGGTGGCTTTGCTCGCGGAGGAACTGCGCAGCTTCGACGTGGAGGCGGTCTGCGGTCCCCTTAACGAAGGAGCATTTGTGGCGCTGATGGTCGCCTCACGGCTGGACGTCGAGTTCACCTATGCGGGACGTTTCGAGGAGAAGGGAGGTGATCGGCTCTTTCCGGTCCAGTACCGTCTGCCGCGGGCGTTGCGAAGCTGGGTAGCGGGGAAGCGCGTGGTGATTGTGAACGACGTGATCAACGCCGGCTCGGCGGTGCGGGGAGCCCATGCGACTCTGCTCGACTGTGGGGCGGTACCGATAGCGATCGCGGCGCTGGTTGTGCTAGGAGATGCCGCGACGCACTTCGCCGCGGAGAACAACCTGCGGTTGATCAGTCTCGCTCAATGGCCCAATCGCATCTGGATACCGGCAGAGTGTCCGTTGTGTGCCGTCGGTGTGCCGCTGGATGAGGTGTAAAGGAATTGCATGGTTCGACGGGATGCCGCTCGTCCTGAACAACGTGACGGCTGGTGTCTGTGCGCTGCACGACGTGATGCTATGGCCATGCGCGAGCCAAGCGGCCCACTAGATGCCGACGATCGGGTTCCGCAGCGTCCCGATGCCCATGACCTCGGTCTCCATCACATCCCCGGGCCTGAGGAATTCCGGCGGGGTGCGGGCGAAGCCGACGCCGGCCGGCGTGCCGGTGGCGATCAGTGTGCCGGGCAGCAGGGTCATGCCCAGCGAAAGCTGCGCGATCAGCTCGTCAACCGGGAAGATCATGTCGCGGGTGCCGGCATCCTGCTTGGTCTCGCCGTTCACCCGTAACCGCACCTGCAGTGCCTGTGGATCGGGAACTTCGTCAGCGGTGACGATCCAGGGACCAATCGGACAGTAGCCGTCGATGCTCTTGCCTTTAAAGAACTGGCCGCCCCAGTTGTGCTGGATGTCCCGGGCCGAGACATCGTTGACGACCGTGTAGCCGAAAACATAATCGAGCGCGTCCTCACGCCGAATGTTGATCCCGCGTCTGCCGATGACCACGCCGAGCTCCGCTTCCCAGTCGATTTCGGCGGAGATCGCGGGATCGACCCGTATATCGGCGAACGGGCCGGTGATCGTGGTCTGTGCCTTGGTAAAGACGGTCGGGCGTTGCATGCTCTCACCGCGTGCCCGGGCCGACTCGGCGGCATGTTCCTCGTAGTTGCGCCCAATGCAGACCACATTGCCGCGGGGCGGGTCGAGAGGCGCCAGGATATCGAGCTCTGCCAGAGGCCGTGAGAGCTCGTGGCTCTCGCCGTACGCGGCGAGCCGCGAGCGAATGGACGCCAGCCCTTCCTGACCGCGGTCGATGACCCCGGCGAGATCGGACGCCGGCGGGACATCCGCTCCGCTACCGTCCCTCCGCGCGAGGGCGGCGAGGTCCACCACCTCTTCCCCAACGACCACTCCGGGACGAGCGACTCCGGCTTCCCGGTACATCAGCAGGCGCATCTCGGCCTCCTCCTGGCGCAGTGCTACTCTCAATGTACGCTGCCATGTCGCCACTGCTGCTGGGAATCGATCTCGGTACCTCCGGGGTGAAAGCTTTGCTGCTGGACGCGGGAAAGCCGGCCGGCCCCGCCGTCTCCGCTACCGTCGAGTATGGGCTGAGCACCCCCTATGCCGGCTGGAGCGAGCAGGATCCCGAGGACTGGTGGCGTGGTGTCGGACAGGTGGTCCGGACGGTGCTCGAGCGTAGCGGCCACTCGCCCGACGAGGTGGCGGCGGTTGCGCTGTCCGGTCAGATGCACGGCGCCACCGTGCTCGATGAGGCCGGAACCGTGCTCCGCCCGGTGATCCTGTGGAACGACCAGCGTACCGCCGCCCAGTGCGCCGCTATCACAGAGCGCGTGGGTCTCGATACCCTGGTCCGCTGGGTTGCGAACCCGGCCCTGGCGGGCTTCACCGCGCCGAAGCTGCTCTGGATCCGCGACCACGAGCCGGAGGTCTTTGCCCGCATCCGCACGGTCTTGCTCCCCAAGGACTACATCAACTACCGGCTGGCCGGCGTGCGAGCCACCGAGGTGTCCGACGCTTCCGGCACGCTTCTCTTCGACGTCGCGCGGCGCCGCTGGTCGGAGGACATGGCGCGCGCCCTCGAGATTCCACAGTCGATCTTGCCCCCGGTCCACGAGTCGGACGCGGTGGTGGGCCATCTCACGGCGGAAGCGGCGCGCCACACTGGCCTGGTGGCCGGTACCCCGGTAGTCGCGGGCGGCGCCGACAATGCCTGCGCCGCCCTGGGAGCCGGCGTGATCGAGCCCGGTCAGGTGCTGACCAGCATCGGCACCTCGGGGACGGTTGTCGCGCCGAGCCGGGAGCCACGGACCGATCCGCGGGCGCGGCTTCACCTGTTCTGTCATGCCGTGCCGGGCGTCTGGTACGCGATGGGAGTAGTTCTGTCGGCGGGAGGCAGCCTGCGCTGGTTCCGCGACACCCTGGCCGACGAGCTGGTCCAGCGGGCCGCGGCAGAGGGCCGGGACGCCTACGACCTGCTGATGGAGGAGGCGGCCACCGTTCCGGCCGGCAGTGAGGGCCTCGTCTTCCTCCCGTATCTCAGCGGCGAGCGCACGCCGCACGGGAACCCCGCGGCGCGGGGTGTCTTCTTCGGTCTGTCCCTTCGCCATACCAGGGCGCACCTGACGCGCAGTGTGGTCGAGGGCGTGACCTACGCGCTGGCCGATTCCATCGCCATCATGCGCGACCTCGGGATCGAGGTCGGAAGCGTTCGTGCCACCGGTGGTGGCGCGCGCAGTGCGCTCTGGCGGCGCCTTCAGGCCGATATCTTCAGGGCGCGAGTGCTCACCGCGGCGTCCGATCTTGGCCCGGCGCTCGGCGCGGCGCTCCTGGCCGGCGTCGGCGTTGGCGCCTTCGCCTCGGCGCCGGCGGCGGTCGAGGCCGCTGTTCGTCCGGGGCCCGAGGTCGAGCCCGACGAGGCGGCCGCCGTCTTCTACGGCCGGCAGCACGCCTTCTTCAACACGCTGTACCCGGCGTTGGCCAACCGCTTTGATGCGCTCGGCCATGAGTTGTGAGAGATTGACCCTCCTCGCTCACATCCGTACGCTGTCTGTGTGATTACCGCTGCCCGGCACTCGCCCCGCGTCAGGCTGGCGGCGCGGCTGGCGCTGCTGCTGGCCGGCCTGGGGCTCGGAACTGCCCTGATCGTCTTCCTGCTGCGCAGCGCCAATCTCAACCAGCTGGGAAGCGACTTTTCCCACGCCGAATACGGGTATCTGGTGCCGGCTCTTGTCGCGTTTGCCGCCAACCTCCTGCTCAAGCTGCCGCGCTGGAAGCTCCTCTACGGCGACGATGCCCCCGACTGGGACACCATGTTCGGCGCCATCAACGTCGGCTATGCCGTCAACACGCTCCTGCCGGCGCGGTTGGGCGATCTGGTGCGCGCCTACTGGGTCCGCGATCGGACGAGCCTCAGCATGGTCCGCACGCTTTCCACCATCGCGCTGGAACGGGTGTTGGACGGTCTGGCCGTCTTTGTCATGTTCCTCGTGATCGCCCCCACTGTCGCCTTCCCGGCCACGCTGCGCCGTTCGGCGGTCGCCGCCGGGACGCTGTTCGTGGTCGTGCTCCTCGCCATGGTCGTGCTTGCCTTCCTCGCGACCCGCGAGAACTGGTTCTCCCGCCGGCTGGCGCGCCTCGAGACGGGGAGGTGGGGCCTGATCAGCCGCCTGGTGCGTCTGGCGACTGCGGGGCTCCAGGCGTTGCGGAGCTGGCGCGTCCTGGCGCTCGTCGCCCTCTACACCGCGATCATCTGGCTGGCGAACGCGGTGCTGCTCTGGCTCGTGGCTCGCGCCTTCCACATCGACGTGTCGCTCGCCGCCGGCGCGCTCGGCAATGCCGCCGTCAGCCTGGGTATGGTGGTGCCCTCCACTCCTGGGTACATCGGCGTCTTCGACTACCTCATCGTGATGACGTTAGGCCTCTACGGCGTCCATCGCACGCCGGCGCTGGCGGCGGCGTTCGTTT
The DNA here is from genome assembly GCA_035295425.1 of Chloroflexota bacterium. Taxonomy (GTDB): domain Bacteria; phylum Chloroflexota; class UBA5177; order UBA5177; family UBA5177; genus DATGJB01. Next base: position 43,466 of record DATGJB010000055.1, read on the forward strand.
TCCACGCCATCGCCTTCATCCCGGTGACGATCATCGGCATCGTCTACATCGCGCGGTCCGGCCTGCAGAGCACGCTCCGCCTGCTGCGGAAGGACGTGGAAACCGCGGCCGACCTCGGCAGTCCGGCCGGGCTGGCGTAACCTCGCGCCTCCCGCGCCCTCCCGGGCCAGGGGAATGGCCCGCCGACCTCTCCTGCGGAGGACGCGCTACAGACACTCGGCTGCGCCCGGCTCGATCACGGATGGGCAATCCCCACGAACCAGGTGCTGACATCGGTCGCTCCGCCGGCCACCCCGGTACTGCCGGACACTGACTGGATGGGGGCGAGGAATGGCAGAACCATGGATCTGTACTGCGATTGGTCGGCCGGCGGCGCCGTCGGGAGGATCGCCCTCTCCAGCTGCACGCGCAGATCGTGGGCATTGATGTAGAAGACGCTGCGGTTGGTCGCCCCCGGCGTCAGTCCCTTCCGGTACGCGCGCACCGTGTCCAGGCTCGACGCGGGCGGCGTGGCCAGGTTCGCGATAGTCCGGCCGATCGACAGCGAGACGACTGCCCACCCCCGCCGCACCGCGTAGCCGTAACCGCCGGCATTTGTGTGGTAGACCGTGCCGTCCACCGCCGACATCGCGCGCAATTGGCGTCCGAGCTGCATGCGCCGGACGAGGTCCTGTAGATGGGCAGTGGTCGAGCGCTCGCTGCCCACCTGCCAGAGCAAGGCGAGGGGAATCGTGGTTCCGGTCCCACCACTCAGGCTCAGCGTGCCGGCTGGCCGGAAGAACACCAGATCGGCCTCACCCGAGAGATCGGCAGTGAGATCGTTTACCGCGGACGCCACCATCGTGCCGAGCGAGCCTGCCAGGAGTTGCTGCCGGCGGAGCTGGAGGAGCGTGGTCTGCAGCGGTGAGGCGAGCCCCTGGATCGAGACAAAGGCGAGCGTTCCGGCATCGAGCTGCGTCGCCAGCTGTCCGGCGGCACTCCGCGGGGCAGAGCCTGAGCCGGCGCTGACCGCGCTCAGGCGCAGCCCGTCGGGCTCGGCGTACACGGCCGCCATTGAGGAGGAGCGCAGAACCGCGCCGCTCAACGCCGACGAGCCGGCCTCTCCCGCCGCCGAGCGGCGCAACGTCGTGCCGAGGCCCATGGTCTTGAGAGCCCCTGCACTGAAGTAGTAGCTCGCCACCGAGCCGCCGGGAAGTCGGGCGGCCAGGGCCCGATACTGCGGCGACCCGGCCAGTGCTTGCGCGCCGGCCGCTACATCGATCACCCGTTCGATTGGGTCGGGCTGGAAGCCGAGAACGATGTATCCTCGGTCCTCGGCGGCGTACACCGTCTGCGGTGTGCCGGCTCTCACCTTGCCGCACGAGGCGAAGCTCTCCCGGTAGATGGTGACACCTTTGTAGGTGATGGTCGTCGGCTGCAGCGAGAGGTTGAATCCGGAGAGGGACCGTGCCAGCGTGAGCTGAACGTCGAGCGACGCTAGAAACACCACATCGTTCTGAACGCTCCTGGGCAGCGTGCTCGCCGCCGCCGGTGACGCGGTGTTCAATCCCCGCGTGCTGATCAGGGCGACCGCCGCGGCGTGGCCCAGGTCGCCGAGGTGCGAGGTGATCTGCTGCTGTGTCTGGCGGTAGCAGCTGCCGGCATTCGTGCTCTGGTTTGTCGCGCCCTGGAACTGTTTGGCGACGGCAGACCAGCCTGGCTGATCGGTAAAGGCGTGTTGAATCGCCTCCAGGTTGTCTCTGGTCGCGCCGGAAGGATTGAGGTCAGCGGCGAGATACACAGCGGTGGCGGCTGGGAGCATCTGTGCCAGGCCGCGGTCGGCCTTGACCGACATGAAAGGAACGGTGAAGGCCGCGGCGGTCCCGCCACCGACGATCAGCAGCGCGATCAGGAGGATCGGCGTCATAATGCCCAGGCCGCGCCGGCCACCCCGCCGGCCACTACTATGGACCGAGCGAGTATCTTCTTCCGTATCGTCGTCCCAGGCAACCGTTGTGTCGTCCGATTCGTTCATGGTCCCTTCCCACGTGAGAGTGCGCTCATCATACTGCTCGTGACGGCGGCATGGGACCCGGAGCGAGATACCACGCTCGAGAAAAGGACTTGTGGACCATGCTGAACCCCCGCCTTCCGGCTATCTGGTACGGCGCCGACTATAACCCCGAGCAGTGGCCGGAAGCGGTGTGGGCCGAGGATGTGCGCCTGATTCAGCGCGCCGCGATGAACTGCGCGACGATCGGCGTGTTCTCCTGGGTACTTCTCCAGCCGGGGCCGGACCGCTGGGACTTCGGGTGGTTCGACCGGGTGATCGAGGGCCTGGCTGGGGGCGGCCTCTCCGTCATCCTGGCCACGCCGACCGCCGCGCCGCCGGCCTGGCTCTGCCGCGCACATCCCGAGATCCTGCCGGTCGATGCCGGCGGCAGGCGTCTCTGGTGGGGAAGCCGGCGCCACTACTGTCCGAACAGCCCCGCCTACCGGGAAGCGGCCCGCGAGATTGCCTGTCGACTCGCGGAACGCTACGGCGCGCACCCGTCGGTGGTGCTGTGGCACATCGACAACGAGTACGGCAAGGTCTGTTACTGCGATCAATGCGCGACTGCCTTCCGGTCCTGGCTGCAGGACCGCTACGGCTCCCTGCCGGCGCTGAACGATGCCTGGCGCACCGCGTTCTGGAGCCAGGCGTACGACGACTGGGAGGAGATTCTGCCGCCGCGCGCCACACCGAGCTTCCACAATCCGGGGCAGGTACTGGACTTCCGCCGCTTCGTGTCCGATTCCTACCTCGGCTGCTTTCTCGAGCAGAAGGCGGTGATTCGCGACCACTCACCGCAGGTGCCGGTGACAACCAACTTCATGGGCTGGTTCAAAGGTGCTGATTACTGGTCCTGGGCGCCGCACCTCGACGTCATCTCCTGGGACTCGTATCCGCCGCCGGGTGCGCCGCCGTATCTCCCGGCCGCCTGGCACGACCTGATGCGGAGTCTGAAGCGGCAGCCATTTCTGCTGATGGAGCAGAGCCCGAGCCAGGTGAACTGGATGCCCTGCAACCGCCCCCACCCGCCGGGCGCGCTGCGGCTGCAGAGCATGCAGACGCTGGCCCGCGGCGCGGACGGCATCTGCTACTTCCAGTTCCGGCAGAGCTCGGGCGGTCCGGAGCAGTTCCACGCCGGAATCGTGCCGCATGCCGGCGCCGAGCGGTCCCGGGTCTTTGCCGAGGTGGCGGAGCTGGGCGCCCAGCTCCACAGCCTGGGCTCGCGGACCACGGGGGCCGAGATCCGTGCTCGGGTGGCGATCGTCTTTGATTGGGCGAGCTGGTGGGCGATGGAGCAGCCGCCGATGATCACCGCCGAGCTCAGCTACCGCGAGGAGATCCTGCGCTACTACCGCGCCTTTTGGTCGCTGAATGTCGCGGTCGACTTCGTGCGCCCTACCGATCCGCTTGACCGTTACGCAATGGTGGTGGCGCCGGTGCTGCGAATCGTGACCGAGGAGATCGCAGGCAACTTCGAGCGCTTTGTCCGCGGCGGCGGCGCGCTCCTCCTCACCTTCGGGTCCGGGCTGACCGACGGCAACGATCGCGCCCACCTCGGCGGCTATCCAGGTTTGCTCCGCGAGCTGTTCGGCATCTGGATCGAGGAGCTCGATCCGCTCTGCGACGACGCGGCGGAGCAGGCGGGCGGCACGGTGGGCGAATGTACCTGCCGGCGCTGGTGCGATGCCATCCACCTCGAGGGGGCCACGGCCCTCGCGACTTACCGCTCCGGTTTCTGCGCCGGCCTGCCGGCGATCACCGAGCATCGGTGCGGCGAGGGCAAAGCCCTCTATATAGGAACGGCGCCGGATGATGCCGCGCTTGCCGCGCTCCTCGCCGGCTATGCCGCTCCCCTCGACATAACAGCGCCGCTTCAGGTTCCATCCGGCGTGGAGGCCGTCCAGCGCTGGAGCGGCGGCCAGCCGCTTACCTGGGTGCTCAATCACACCCGGGACGAAGCCACGATTCGGCTTCCCGAGCCGGTGCGCGATTTGCTGACCGGGCGGGACCTGGCCGGCGACGTGCAGCTCGCGAGCCAGGACGCGCTTCTCCTGGGATCGCTCGAGGATTGACCTGGCGGAGGCCGGGCTCCTCTGGTGATCCGGCCTGCAGGCCCCGTAACGGTCGGGCTGGCCCTCACATCTCGAGACTGAACCAGTAAAACCCGTAGGGCGCCAGGGTCAGCAGGTAGGGCAGCTCGCCGATCGGCGGGAAGCGAACATCGCCCAGCAGCTCGACCGGCGTGCGGCCGTTGAAGCGCCGGAGATCGAGCTGCACCGGTTGGGCGAGATGCGAGAGGTTGCAGACGCACAGCACGATGGTGGCGCCGTGCGCACGGAGGAAGGCGAAAGTCGCGGGATTGTCGGGCTGCAGCGCCTCGAAGGCGCCCTCGCCGAAGACCGGCCAGGTGCGGCGAACCGCCAGGAGCTGATGCACCCAGTGCAGCAGCGATGACGGGTTGCGGAGCTGGGCCTCGACGTTGACCGATGGGAAGCCGTACACGGGATTCATGATCGGGGGCAGATGGAGCACGTCGAAGTCGGCCCGGCTGAAACCGCCATTCCGGTCGCTCGACCACTGCATGGGCGTGCGCACGCCGTCCCGATCGGGTAGGTAGATGTTGTCGCCCATGCCGATCTCGTCCCCGTAGTAAAGAATCGGACTACCCGGCAGGGCAAGCAGGAGGGCGGTGAAGAGCTCGATCTTGGGGCGGGCGTTGTCGAGCAGCGGCGCCAGCCGCCGCCGGATGCCGAGATTCAAGCGCATCCGGGGCTCGGGCGCGTACTCCGACCACATGTACTCGCGCTCCTCCTCGGTCACCATCTCCAGTGTGAGCTCGTCGTGGTTGCGCAGGAAGATGCCCCACTGGGTGCCGGGTGGAAGGGGAGGCGTCCGCTCCAGGATCGAGACGATCGGCGACCGGTCTTCCTGCCGCAGCGCCATGAAAAGGCGCGGCATGAGTGGGAAGTGGAAGTTCATCTGGCACTCGGGACGTTCCGGCGTCCCGAAGTAGGCGACCGCTTCGTGCGGCCACTGGTTGGCCTCGGCGAGAAGGACGCGGCCCGGGAACTCTCGGTCGACCACGGCACGGAGATCGGCGAGGAAGGCGTGCGTCGCCGGGAGGTTCTCGCAGTTGGTCCCCTCTTCCTCGTACAGGTAGGGAACGGCGTCGAGTCGGAATCCATCCATCCCCAGGCGCAGCCAGAACCGGACCACGTCGAGCATCGCGGAGCGTACCTCCGGGTTCTCGTAGTTGAGATCCGGCTGATGCGAAAAGAAGCGATGCCAGTAGAACTGTCCGGCCTCTTCGTCGAAGGTCCAGTTCGAGGGTTCGGTATCGAGGAAGATGATCCGCGCGTCCCGGTACCGATCGGGTGTATCCGACCAGACGTACCAGTCACGATAAGGGCTGTCGGGACTGGAGCGCGCCGCCTGAAACCAGGGGTGGTCGCTACTGGTGTGGTTCATCACCAGGTCCACGATGACGCGCATGCCGCGGCGGTGTGCCTCGTGCAGGAGCAGCTCCACGTCGTCGACGGTGCCGAAGGCGGGCTGGACCGTGTAGTAGTCGGCGATATCGTAGCCGCCGTCACGCAGCGGGCTTGCATTGATTGGAAGCAGCCACAGGCAATCGATCCCCAGCCACTGCAGGTAGTCGAGGCGCGAGATCAGGCCGCGGATGTCGCCGATGCCGTCCCGGTTGCTGTCCTGGAAGGCCCGCAGCGGCACCTCGTAGAAGACCGCGCGTCGAAACCAGAGGGGGTCGTCGGCGAGCTCCCGGGGCTCGCCGGCAGCCTCGGTCAGCGGTAGTCTGTCATCGGGCGGCGCGATCGAGGACTCATTCATGGCCCGATCTCGAGCCACGCGCATGAACGATCAGGTGGAACAGAATCCCTCCCACGTCTCCACTGTAGAGGCCGGCCATTCGACACTCAAAGCGCGCCGGCCCTTTCCCGGTCGGGCATGCGATCATGCGGATTGTCGGGGAGATGCTACGAAGATGCTACAATCGTAGCACGATGATGGTTGGCGCGCGGGATCTGCGGAACGATACTGCCGGGCTCCTCCGGCGGGTGCAGGCTGGGGAGGAGGTCGTGATCACGGTCAAAGGCAGACCGGTCGCCCGGCTGAGCCCGGTGAGCCACAGTCGCCGGCGATGGCTGCCACGGGCCGAGCTCGTCGATCGCCTGCGCGGCCGCCAGGCCGACCCTGGCTTGCGTGATGACATTGCCCGGCTCGCCGGCGACAGTACCGACGATCTGGGACCCGTGCGGTGATCCGAGCGACGCGGGGCGTGCTCGATACCAGCGTCTTCATCGCCAGGGAATCCGGACGCCAGCTCGACGAGGGGCAGCTTCCCGATGAGCTGGCGGTGTCGGTGGTAACGCTCGCCGAACTGCAGGCCGGGGTACTGGTGGCCGCCGATACCGAGACGCGGGCGGCTCGACTCGCCACTCTGGATGTGGTTGCCGACATAGAGGTACTGCCGATCGATGAGCCCGCGGCCCTGGCCTGGGCTCGGCTGCGCGTTCATCTCGCCGAGGCGGGCCGCCGCGTCACTGTCAATGACCTGTGGATCGCCGCCACCGCGGTATCTCGGGGCCTCCCGGTTGTCACCCAGGATGCGGACTTTGACCCTCTGGAGGATATCGCCGGCCTGACGATCGTGCGGGTTTGAGCGATCGAGGAAGAGCGACGCTTCACCCTGATGGGCAGACCAGACAGGGAGGCACTGCCGGCAAAGTTCGGCCAGCTCTCTGAGCTGCGCAACAGCCTCCGCCACAGTCGCGCGGTTGACGAGGTTACCCGGAAGGAGGGTGAGGCGGCGCTGCTGTGGTTTGAGCGGGTGCTCGCGAAACCACAGCAGTAACGTCGTAGCGGAGCGCTTCAGCGCGTGCAAACCCCTCGCGCGCTGCCCCCCGTGCCCGCATCCTCCCACCATCAGGAACTCCGCGTGAAGGCCGGCCATCCGCTCCGCCGTGAAGCGGCCGGCCATCGCCGCGTGCTTGGTCGCTCGCGGCTCGACCGTGTCGGGTGCTCGCGCGCTTCGCGTACCACCTCGGCCATGTACGGCGTGTCTTTGGTCGCCGTTCCTCCGCGCGGGTCGAGTCCAAAATGCCGATAATGCGTTGCGACTCTTCCGGGCAGACGATGGACCCAGTGATTCGGACCGAGAACCTCACCAAGAGCTACGGTTCCAACCGAGGAATCGAAGGGGTAAACCTGACCGTGTGTCAGGGTGAGGTTTTCGGGTTCCTGGGACCAAACGGGGCAGGAAAGACCACGACGATCCGCACTCTCATGAACTTCCTCCGCCCCACCAGCGGGCGCGCCTGGGTGTTCGGGCTCGACACACAGCGCGACAGTGTTGCGGTCCATGCGCAGCTTGGCAACCTGCCTTCCGAGTTCTCCTTCGACGAAAAGACCACCGGGAGGGGCTTGATCCGGCTCTTCGCCAGGCTGCGGGGCGTGCGCGACATCACGTACGCCGAGGTGCTGGCAGAGCGACTCAATGTCGATCTCGATCGCCCTATACGGCGTCTCTCCCGGGGCAACAAACAGAAAATCGGTCTGATCCAGGCCATGTTTCATCGACCGTCCCTTCTCATCCTGGATGAGCCGACTGGCGGTCTTGATCCCTTGATTCAGGAAGAATTCCTTCACATGGTTGGCGAGGTGCCGACAGAAGGGCGCACAGTCTTTTTCTCATCCCATAACCTGCCGGAGGTAGAGCGAGTCTGCGATCGGGTCGGGATCATCCGTGAGGGCAAGCTGGTCACAGTCGAGACGATCGACTCGCTGCTCGGAAAGCGCGTGAGGCTCGTCACCCTCACCTTCACCGGGCCGATCGATTCCTCCCCATTTGCCCGGATTCCGGGGATCAGCGATGTCAGAGTGGCGGGCAATAGCATCACGTTCCATGCCTCTGACAGTCTCGATCCCGTCGTCAAGCTGGCGGCTCAGCACACCCTGGTCGACCTCAGTGTCGAGCGTCCCTCCCTGGAAGAGATCTTCCTCACATACTACGGTGGCCACCCATGACGGCGGGGATGCAGACGGTCACCGGTTTCCGCTCCCGGCCACCAGTCCGCAGCCAGATTCGTGTACTCACCACCCACCTGCTTCGAGGCCAGGTTGTCAGCATCTTCGTCTGGGGACTGGCGCTCGGCGCCTACAACGTGCTGGTCGTCCTCTCATACCCCGCCTTCAAGAACAACATCGCGCAGGAGCTGAGCCACCTTCCCCCTTCGGCACGCGCGCTATTCGGCGTGCAAGGGAATGGAGCCACCATCGAAAGCTGGCTGGCAATCAACACCTTCAACCTCATCGCTCCGCTCGCTCTCGCCTTTTTTCCTATGGTCATCGGCGCCCGATCAGTCGCCGGTCGTGAGGAGCGCCAGGGTATGGATCTCTTGCTGGGTAACCCGCTGCCCCGCTGGGTGCTGGTCGTGTCGAGCGGGCTGACGGTAGGCATCGGGCTGCTGGGCATCCTCGTTCCCTTCGGCCTTCTCACCTGGTGGTCCACGATCCTCATTGGCGTACACCTTCCCATCGCCAGAGCCGGCGCCGCCGTGCTCAATTTGTGGCCACTATGCCTGTGGTTCGGGACACTGGCACTCCTCTGCTCGTCACTCGTGCGCCGTTCCTCGCTCGCGATCGCCATTCCAGGTGCCGTGTTGCTCGCCATGTATGTTGGCGAAGCCCTCGGCAGCACCAATCCTGGTGTCCGCTTCCTCCGCTCCGTCTCGCTCTTTCACTATTACGGCTCGGCCATCGAGCACGGCATGCCCTGGGTCTCCTTTCTCGGGATCTCGCTGCTTGCCGTGGCGCTGGCGGTCCTGGCCGCGCTTGCCTTCGCCCTGCGGGACGTCTATACCTGAGTAGCGTCCGGACTGTCCTCGGGGTGCCGGCGATTTCAAGAAGCGTTCAAAATTCTCCGGCGCCGCCCTGCGGGTTTCGAAGGGCACTCTTACTCGCTTCCCATGGTTCTCTTCGCGGGCGGGACAACACATGTACGGCCCACAGACGAGGCCGTGGAGAGGATGGAGTAGCCAAGCAGCACTGCGCTCAGGGCGGCGAGAGGCACGAAGAAACGATGGATAGCGACGTTGACCGAGAGGATCGCGGCTCCCGAAAACCCGATCAGTGAAAGTACTGCCGGGAGCAGCAAGGGCGCGCAGCAACTCATCGAGGCCGTCCCGACCAGCAGGCCGAGGACCGAGCCGCCGGTCTCGCCGACCCCGACAAGCGCGATTCGAAAGGCGTACACCTGAAGCGGTAGTGAGACGGCAAGCAGCGAGGCCAGTATGACGATCGCAGCCATGACGTCCGGTTCGACGAGCATCGATAGGCCGTGTCTGTCGACAATGAGTACCTGCGCCGCCCAGGCATAGAAGATGGCGACGATGGGGAAGAGAAGAAACGCGGCAACAGCGTAGCGACGCTCCCCAAAGGCCAGCCGAAGCGCGTCGATCATGCCTGGGTCCTGACGAGAGCTGCTACCGGATGGCTCGCTCGATAAGCGGCACCACCCCGGCTCCGCACACACGTGCCGGGTGGTTTCCATCCGCCCTGCAGAGGAAGGCGGTCAACAGATTTGCCTCGGCATTGACGTCCTTCACGTAGATCGCTTTCCCGTTCTGCTGCAGCTGCCGTTGAACATCGGAGAACGATTTCCCTTGCAGCTCGGCCGGTGAGTAGTCCGAGCCCGTCATCGCATACCCATCGACGTAGACGAGCGGAATGGAGCCCGAGGAGTCGTAGGAGTTGAAAAGGCGTTGCTCCTGCGCGTCCAGCTTCTGAAGGGTGTTGCCGGCATTGTCGGCGACATCCTTGTGATCAAAGATCACGTATCGACTTGTGTAGCGGCTCCGAAGCAGATCGAAGGTGGGAAGGCTGTTGAAGCCGGCCTCTCCGGAGCTGCTGTGACCCTGAGAAAGGTGCGACCAGGTGCCGAATCGCCCCAGCGCCTTGACGACCGCCCAGCGCTCGGCGCCGCAGAACGGGCAGTACTGGGCGCCGATAAAGAGGAGAACAGCTTTAGAGCCCTGCTGCAATGGAGTCGAGACCCGCTGAAAATTGCCCGTCGAACCAGAGGGCGCGCTCGCCGTCATGGGGCCGAGCGCTGAGGCTACCGCGACCCCCGATCCACCGGACGCTTCCTGCCGGCCGTAATACACGAAGAGGGCGACGACGACGGCCAGCGCCAGGCCGGCGCCTCCGTAGCGGAGAGAGCTCTTCCCACGCCATCGCCGTCGGGTCCGCTTATCTACTTCCCGGACACCGCGCTGCTGCCCTTGCTGCCGGCCAGAGCGCTCTACCTTGGTTGTCTTGTTTGCCATGCGATCTGCCCGAGGTTACAGCGCCTTCATCAGGACGAACAAGCGCACATTTTGGCTCGGCGGTGGGCAGTACGTTTGCCGGTAGCGAGAGCCTGCGATGGTGTCATCATGCACGGTTCACCTCCCTTGAAGTTCGCTCTCGCCGCGACACCAGTAGGACATCCGCAATGTCTGCAACCCCTCGATATTGCCGCCGCGCGACGATGAACGGGCGGGCGCCGGATGCGGTGCCCGCGGAGCTGCCAGCTCGCGCGGGTTCACCCTCTTGGCAATGCGGCGTCAGGGGTGTGTCGCGCGCCGTCGCGGGTGGTGTCGTGCGCCGGGCCGGGAGCGGTGGTGCAGTGTCGCGCATGGTAGCCCCGCACATCGAGGTCCTGGACGGACCCCTCGTGCTCATGCGCCTGCTGTCGCCGGGCGGGAGCGCACCGGGGCGCTCCCCTACGGCCGCTGGTTATCCGGTGCCTGGTTATCTCGCGCCCGGTCATCGCGTGCACCGCATGTGGCGCCTCCGGCTGCGCGATGCGAATCGGGTGTTCCTCATGGTTTCCCGCGGAACTGCGGCCGTTTTGGGCGAAGGGCTAGCGTCCAGCAGGTACTTCGTCATACCGGCGCATCAAGTGGGCCGAGGAGATCATGGGTGACGCGAGCCTCCGACGAAAGCCGCAGACGCCGATCCCTACTACTCCAGTGCGTGGAGCAGCATCATTACGGTGATCTCCACGGCGCCGAAAAGGATCAGCCGGTCATGGTCGCGGCCTGGAGTGTCATGCAGCGGGCCGGAGATTCGCCGGGATCACCTGGTCGCGGATAAAGGACTTCACGTCGCCCGGCCCGGTGATCCGCAGCCAGACCGGACCGTTGTCGCGGTCGAAGCTGAGCGTGAAGCCGAAGAAGGGGCAGCACTTCCGCTCGGCGACGATCAGCGCCGCCGCTCGGGTGATCCAGGCATCTCGATTTGGGAATCGGAGGGCGTAGCCCTCAGCCAGTTCGGTTACGTCCTCTGCGTCTGCAAGGAGCTGCCCCCATTCGTTACCTCGCTCCACCAGCTCGGGAGCCGAGAGGCTGCAGGCGACGTCGATGTCGAATGGTGCCTGGTCAGTTGTGTCCATGATGTGTCCTTTCTTGATCACTCACGGTAAACGTGTCGAGCGTCCGCTGGTACCTGAAGATGCTTTGAAAAACCGACACCGGCCGGAGGGGCCGGGCCACGAAGTTTTGAAGGGCGCTTTTGCTACGCGCAGCAGTCACCGCAGGGCGCGGCAGACGGTGCTGGTACGAGTGACGGTAGCCACCCACGAAACCAACTGCGAATGCGTTGAATCGAGGCCCGGTCTCCAGCTCTGAGTTGCCTGCTCGCACTATCCGAGCCCTCCTTTCGGCCCTGGCGCGCCAGTCGCTCAAGGTGCAGGGCTGCCTGGATTCGCTCGCGCTCTGCACGGTACACCTGCCACAGGTCTCGCGGATCGTCATAGGGAAGCATCACGTTCTCCTTCCGCTCGCACGCTGATCGGCTGGCCGCACGTATCCGGTTTGGAAGATTCCGGCGGGCGGTTGATCCGCGGTGTGCCGGTGAGGCTGCGGACGGTCGCGGCGCCGATTCTGCCGCAGTCGAGGTCTTTGCTCATGGATGGTCCTTTCTCTCTAGGTAACCGGGGCATCGCTTGCACCCGCTTGAGGTCTACGTTAATACTTAAAGTGCACTTTAAGTCAAGAGGGAATTTGAGAGCCATGAACGATCTGTCGATTGGTGAGGTGGCGCGCCGGGCCGGGATCCGCGCCTCGGCGATTCGCTACTACGAGCAAGCCGGACTGGTGACGGCGCCGCAGCGCAGGAGCGGTCAGCGCCGCTACCGCCCGGACATCCTCGATCGCCTGGCGCTCATCCAGTTCGCTCGGGATGCGGGCTTTACCATCGCCGAGATCCGCCAGCTCTTCGAGGGGTTCGAGGACCAGACGCCGGCTTCGCTGCGCTGGCAGATCCTCGCTCGCGCGAAGCTGGCTGAAGTTGACGCGTTGCTCGCGCGCGCCGAGCGGATGCGCACGCTGCTCGGGCAGGCGCTGGCGTGCGGTTGTCTTCGCCTCGAGGATTGCGCTCGGGCCATCCACGCCCGCCGGCGCTAGCCGGCGCTGCGCCTGGCCGGAGTGGGCGTCACCGCCCGTGCGCGCCACGCCGCGACCTGTGTGGCAGCGCGGGCCCGAGGACGCGAGACCGCTGTACCCACTGTCCTTCCTGCTCTGATGCCGAGGTGGGATGGCGGCACACTGCTTGGGAGCAGCCTCGCGGATAATGAGACATAATGTTGCCTCTCATTTCAGTCATCGTCCCCACCCGCAATCGCTCGGCGCTGCTGGCGAGGCTGCTCGAGTCGCTGGGACGGCTGGAGTATGCGTCGTGGGAGGCACTCGTGATCGACGACGGCTCGACGGACGGCACGAGCGAGGTGGTGCGGGGCTTCCTCGATCGCGGTCTGCCGCTCGGGTACCTTTATCAGGCGTGGAGCAAGATGGGGGCGGCGCGTAATCGCGGGCTGCTGCACGCGCGCGGCGAGATCGTGGCCTTCACCGACGACGATTGCGTGGTCGATCCCGGCTGGCTGTCGGCGATCGCGCGGACCTTCGAGCGGCATCCGGAGGCGTTGGGCGTGCAGGGGAAGACCATCACCGACCGGGCCGCCATGACGCCCTTCACCCGCCAGGTCGATCAGCCGGAGGGCGGACCGCCCTACCGGACCTGCAACATCGCCTACCGAACCTCGATCGTGCGCGAGCTGGACGGCTTCGATCCGCAGCTCATCCGCGGCGAGGACGCGGTGATGGGAATGCGCGTGCTGGAGCGCGGACCAATCGTCTTCGCGCCTGATGCCGTCGTCTGCCACCCGCCGCGCCCCAAGGAGTGGGCCGATCGCCGCGCCTGGCGCACCCTGCTGGAGAGCGAGCTGCACTTCAAGCGGACCTACCCGCAGTACATGGCAGCGCGCTCGCCCACGCTGTCGCTGCAGAAGGCGGAGCATGTGCTGTCGCGCTGGCTCGTTCTCCCGGTCCGACGGTACTGGCGCTGGCACTACGCCTATCTCCGGCGCGAGCCGCTGGAGTACCTGCGGTACGTGCCGCTGATCATCCGCGAGAAGCTGGCGCTGTTCAGCCTGCTGCCCTTCTTCCTGCGACGCTGGCGATCGCGAAGCAGGCAATGACGGGCCAGCAACCGCTGGCGAGCGTGGTGGTGCCCACCCGCAACCGGGCAGTGCTGCTACCGGCGCTACTGGCTGCGCTGGACGCGCAGGACTACCCGGCGGTGGAAATCATCGTCGTGGACGATGCAGCACAGGATGAGACCTGGGATGTGTTGCAGCGCTGGCAGCAGGCTGGAGGGGCGTCGACTCCTGAAGGGACTGCGGCATCTGCGGTTCCACGCGAAGGCATAGAGTCTATGGACGCTGATATCCGTGGGGTTCTTCATGGGCCGCCGCGGGGAGGGCGCCCCGACGGCGCCGCCCCTGCAGCCGACCCGCCGGAAATCACGCGGTCGCGGGTGGCGCTTCGACTGGAGAAGCCATCGGGGAGCTATGTCGCGCGCAATGCCGGCTGGCGGGCGGCGCACGGCGAGATCGTCGCCTTCACGGACGACGACTGTATTCCCCGTCCCGGCTGGCTGAGCGCGCTGGTCGCGGCCATCGACGGGGACGCGGGAGCGGCCGGCGCCCAGGGTGTCACCCTGGCGATGGGCGGTGAGAGGACGCCCTTCACCCACCAGATCGAGCAGACCAGACCGGGGCCGCCGTACCGCACCTGCAACATCGCGTACACCCGCGCGATCCTCGAAAGCCTGGGCGGCTTTGACGGTAGCCTGCGCTGGTACGCCGACAATATCCTCGGCCTGGAGGTGAGGGAGCGTGGGATCATCGCCTTCGCGCCCGATGCCGTTGTCGACCACCCGCCCCGGCCGCGCGAGTGGCGGGATCGTGCCGCCTGGCGGGCGCGTTTTGCCGCCGATGCCAGGCATCGGGCCGCCCTCTACCGGCACGGCCTCGAGGTGCCGATGCCGCGGAGCATGCTTCGGCTTGCCCTACCGGTGATGCTGTGGATCGTGCGGCCAGTCCTCAAGCAGGGGCCGGCGCACCTTCGGTATCTCCTGCGCCATCCGGCCGGCTACCGGCGGCAGATCGGCCCGATGGCCCGCGAGAAGTGGGAGCTGATGCTGGCCTTGCGCGAGCAATGGATGGGGAAGCGGGCACAGGGCACCGCCTCGAGAGACCATGGCGGGCCACATGAGCTCCTTCCTCGGATCTCCGACCAGCCGCTCATCTCGGCCGTCGTCGTGACTCGGGGGGACCGCAACCTGCTGCAGGGCGCGCTGGACGCGCTCGGCCGGCAGACGTGGACGAACCGGGAAGTCATCGTGGTCCTTCACGGTTCGACGGACCCGGGGGCCCAGGAAACACCTGGCACCATTCGGTTCGTCAGCGTCCCGGGAGCGTGGTCGTTGGGCGCTGCCCGGCAGGCCGGTGTGGAGGCGGCGCGCGGTGAGATCGTCGCGTTCACCGACGACGACTGTCTCCCGGATCCGGATTGGCTCGCGGCGCTTGCCGACGCCTTCCAGGCGCAGCCCGCGCTCTGGGGTGTGCAGGGCAGGACGGTGGCCGAGCCGGGGCCGCCGGGCGCGCATGCCGTGCGCGTGGCCGGTCCGGATCCGCTCTACCAGACTTGCAACATGGCATACCGGCGAGCCGCGCTGGAGCGCGTGAGAGGGTTCGACACGGACTTCGACGGCTGGTTCGAAGACACCGCGCTGGGCGCGCGGATCACGGCGCGCGGCCCGGTCGGTTTCTTCCCCGAAGCGCTGGTGACACACCGGGCGGTATCGAGGCAGCCGCGAGATCGGTCAACCTGGCGCCGGGTGCTCGCCGACGAGCGGCGCCTGGCACGATCGTATCCCGATTTCTACCGCGCGGCGCGCGGACCCGGCTTCCTGCCGGTGGTCATCGGACGCTGGCTCCTCGGCTCCCCGGCCAGGGCGTTGTGGCGCGCGCTGCCGCGTGCCGGCCACGAGCCGGTTGCGTATCTCGCCTTTGTGTGGCAGCTGGCGGTGGAGCGCGTCGCCCTGCTGCGCGCCTTGCTCGACATCCGCCCGAGCGAGCGCTGAGCGGGATCCACGGTCTCGCCGCGCTCTGCCCCGGTTTCCTCGCGGCCGAACGGAGCACATAGTAAGAAAGGGGCGCCGTCACCGGCGCCCCTGGATGTCGACGTCGCTTCGTCTTATCGGCTGAGGAAGCCTCCGGTCAGGAAGGCAATGACCGCGACGACAATGGCGATGACGAGGATGACCCAGATGAGTGAGGCGGCGAGGTGGAACACGCCACCCAGACCAAGCAGCCAGGCGATGATCAAGATGACGACGAGGATCCACAAGAGATTACCCATGACTTTCCTCCGTTAGAAAATGTGGGCGTACACGTGTAGCGCAACCAGCGCTACGGCCAGGAGTACCAGGACGACGACTGACCAGACGATCGTCTGAATCAGCTGAGTGGCCGCGAACGTGTTGGCGATCGGATCGTCCGCGATGACCGTTCGGGTCGCGGGCCGCCGCTCGACAACCGTTGCCGGCTCGACCGCGGCCGGCTCGACCACGCGAGCCGTTTCCACCGGTGCCACGTCTTCAGCTACCACCGGCTCATCGGTCACCACTCGATGTTCTTCGTAGGCCATAAAGCCGCTCCTTGACTAGAAGACCCGCAGGCCGTGGAGAATCAGCACCACCGCCACGATGATGATCAGCATGCAGATGAGGAAGATCCCCAGCATGTTCATGCTGGATCCGCCACCGGACGTGGTTCGCTCTTCGTAAACGGGCATCGTTCACCTCTCCTTCTAGAACCAGTGCGCGTAGATGTGCAGCGCGTACAGGCCCACGGCCAGCAGGACGAGCACCACCACCGCCCAGACGATCGTCTGGATCAGCGAGGAAGCTCCTATTGCCGTTCCGGCCGCGTCGTCGTCGGTTCGCACGATTCGTTCCTCGGACATCCCTCAAACCTCCCTGGTTACTGTCGTTTCCGGGCTTCCGCTCCTGGACACCGTTTCGACTTCCAGCATTCCCGGTTCAAGCCGGAAGTTGTGCATGTAGCTTTTGATCGCGCTAATCACGATGTCGTTCATGCTCCGGTCCTCCAGCGCAGCTTTGACACGGAGCTTGCGATGGAGGCTTTCCGGCAACTCGATGGTTGTCTTCGCCAAGGGCACCTCCCATCTTTCTGTCTTTCCATCGGTCCATCTCACCGTCTCCCTGTAATGCAAGTAGCGTGCCAGCCTGCTTCGTCCGACCCGACGAGGCTGGCTGAACGCCGTATCCTGGGATATGGACGGCGAGGACGGCACCAGCGGCAGACTCAGTCCGGAGACTGAAGCGTCGATTGTGGCGGCGCGCGACGGCGGCGCTGCCTGGAGTGGGATCGAGCGGCAGTTCGGCTTGACGCGCCAGCAGGCCCGCCACGCGTACCAGCGCGGCAAACGCACCGAGCGCCGCGCGGCCCGAAGAGCGGGCGCCGCCCGTCCCGACTCGCTCCCGAGGGATGACGCAGGAACGTAACCCGTTGTCGATCCGCGGCGACTACCTTGCGTGCCGAAGTGCCCGCATCGGGACCTGCATCAGCGCACCGAGATCGGCCCTGGCTACTGACAATCCCCGATGCGCCAGCTATGGCAGGCCGTCCACTCCTGCGTCGGGCCGCCAATACGCCGGTTGGTAGGCCGCAGGTACTCTCTGGGTGCCTCTGTGGCCGTCTTTCGTCACGCATGCCACCCGGTTCCATGAATGCCGCGCGACTCCGCATACACGGTAGGCCGTCCACCCTCTGTGGCCGGCTTCCGCCCCGCCCGGGATTCCGGGTCCACTGGTCCGACAATCTCGGCATGCGTGTGTCCCCAAGCGGTGCATCGCGGCGTGTCGGAGGCGTGGTTGGCATGGGTGATAAAAGCCGGCCACAGAGGCACCCGGAGGGTACCCGCGGCCTACCAACCGGCGTATTGGGCGAGTTTCGAGTTGTGCCAGCCGCCGACGTCAATGCGTCGGCGGTTGGCTCTCGGCGCGAATGTAGTCGAAGGGAGGCTAGTGTCCGCCCGTGTCATAGGCGCCAATGTCGCAGACGCCCCGGTTCTTGGAATTGCGTGGATAGCCGCGCTGGTCCTTGTCGTTCACGTTGCCCGACCCCTTTTGCAGGCAGGTCGGCGCGTACGCGGTGCCGATTGCCGGGCTCCCCGGCTGCAGCGCCATCGTCTGCGTCGGCCCCCCATTCGAAGCCAGCGGCCCGAGCATGGGATTGATCGGCGATCCTGAACTGCCCACCTGATCACCATTCTGGCCGCTGGTCAGTCCGCAGCCGTCGCCAATACCAATGAGATTGTTGCTGTTGGCACCGTTCCCGTCTGACAATGTGCCAACGCAGTCCGGACCAACGGTGTCGCCGACTCCCAGAGTGTTACCCGCCAGCAGCGTGTTCGACATTGCCGTGGAGCCACCGTTGTTGTAAACACCTCCGCCCGAGGCGCTACCACAGTTGTAACCACAGGGACTGTCAGCCGAGTTGTTGCTGATCGTTGTGTTAGTCAAGATGGAGAGTCCTCTGTTATAGATGCCACCGCCCTGGTATGTCGACCAGCAGTAGTTTGAGCAGGTACCGGCAAAGTTGTCACTGATGGTACTGTCGGTCACAACGAGACTGTTGCCGTTGCTGTTGTAGA
Organism: Chloroflexota bacterium; assembly: GCA_035295425.1. Taxonomy (GTDB): domain Bacteria; phylum Chloroflexota; class UBA5177; order UBA5177; family UBA5177; genus DATGJB01. Next base: position 61,577 of record DATGJB010000055.1, read on the forward strand.
TACCGCCTCCCAAGCAGTTACCGGGGCACGAGTTGCCGTTCACGCTGCTGCTCAGGAGCGATGTTGTCCCCGCGTTGTATATGCCCCCGCCCATCTGGCTGGCCGTGTTGCCGGAGACAGTGCCGGTCGTCACTGTCAGGAAAGCACCGTTCGAGTTACACACGCCACCGGCGCAACTGCCGGAATTGCCGGAAATCGTGCTGTTGGTCATCGTCAACCGGTACGAATTGTATATTCCCGCTTGGCCTCCCGAGTTGCTTTGTACCGTCGTACCATTCATCGAGAGGGTTCCAGTATTGGAGACGCCGCCGTTTCCTCCCGAGTTGCTTCCCACCGTGGAGTTGTTGAGCGTCAGTGCTCCAGAGTTGATGATGCCGCCGTTGCCGTTAGAAGTGACCGTGGTGGTCGATACGGCCCCCGTGCCGGAGTTCGAAATTCCTCCTGCGGAGTTTCCGCTGACTGCAGCTCCGGCAAGAGACATTGTTCCCGCGTTTGAGACACCTGTGCCGCTGTTGGAAGCAAGGGTGGTGCCTGTTACATTCGCGTCTGCCCCACCATTCACCGTCAGTCCGTTGCCGGAGTTACTGCTCAAGGCGCCGCCCACCGCTGTCAGCACTCCTGCATCCAGCACTCCGCCCGCATCATCGATGACGGTGCTACCGGACAATGTGAGCGTGCCGGAGTCGGCGATGCCCGGTGTGGCACCGATGACTTGCAGGTTTGCCAGTGTCGCGGTGACACCGCCTGGAATGGTGACGCCGGGAGATCCTCCGCTGATAACCGGCGGTGCACCCTTCGCGCCCTTCAGGCTCAAGCTTTCAGCAATCGTAAACCCGCCTGCATAGGTGCCGGCAGCGATCTCGATTGTGTCGCCTGAGGCTGCCTTTGCCATGGCGCCAGGGATCGTTGCGCAGGGATGCTTGCGAGAGAGACAGGTGTTGTTGTCGTTTCCGGACGGGCCGCTGTTCACGTACCAGGTAGTGCCGCCCTTGGCGTGAACCGCAGTCGTTCCACCGGCCACGGCGCCTGCTGCTGTTAGCAGCGCGATAGCCGCTCCTGACCGAACACTGTTGAGCGAAGTGCCTGCCCGCGCGGTGTGCCGCATGACCTTCTCCTCCATACCCGATGTCGGCGGGACTGCGTCGCCGGTCAGTCGCTGCCGGCTATGCTGCGCGGTCCCACCTGACGTTTCGCCAAACAGGGCACATATTACAGGAGTTTCGATGGACCGTCAACTGCAAGTTTTGGTGAATCGAGATGCGTGAAGCGTTCGCAGGGCCGGGCGCCGGTTCTAGCCGTCCCTCTGACCGTGTGCAGGGGTTCGTGGGGCCGATGGAATATTCCGTGACAGGCGGGGTCGTCGGCAGTTCGGGACCGGAGCCACGAACCCTACGTCTAGCCCGACCAGTTGACGGAGGCATGCCGTCGCGACCATGCCCTCGCCCAACAAAGATTCCGTTTACCTCACGATCAACCCCGTAGGGTTCGTGGCTCCGGTCCCGAACCGCCCGGTGATGCACCGCTTCGGAGGCTCTTGATGTTGACCGGGCCGCTGGCACGCCACCCCGGCCGTGACCCGCACGCCTGCGCTACAATCCTTCCCGACCAATGTCCTGCTATCCCGTTCGCCGGTCGACTCGCTTGCAGAACTACAACTATGCAGAGGCAGGCGCCTACTTTGTCACTCTCTGCCTCGAACAGCGGATGCCGCTGCTCGGGGAGGTCGTTGGCGCCGAGGTGCAGCTCTCGCCCGCCGGCAAGATGGTCGACGCCATCTGGCAGAATCTCGAGACGTTCTATTGCGGGGTATCGCTTGACGCCCATGTAACGATGCCGAACCATTTCCACGGCATCCTCGTTCTGGACGAGGACGTGCGCGGTGTCGATGGGAGCAGTCCGCGAGGGCGCATAACCGTCTCCGCGGTGGCGGGGAGGTTCAAGTCGTACACGGCGCATCTCTATGGAACGGGTGTGGCAGCGCGGGGCTGGCCACCGTATCCGGGTCGGCTGTGGCAGCGGGGGTTTCACGACCGCATCATACGCAATGAGCGCGAGCTGGAGGCGATACGCGAGTACATCCTCTACAACCCGTTGCGTTGGCATCTGGATCGTGAGAACCCTGATGGTCAGCATGGCAGATGACGGGGCGGCGGGTAGGCCAACGCGGGCGGTGTCACCTTATGCCTGAAGTCTGCACTGTAGGATAGCGTCGAAGCTGCACCGTGCCTGAGCAGGGCGGCATCGGCGGTGCCGCCCGGTCCTGTCCGGCCACGGGACCGATGTCACTGTGGGGCCTGGCGTCGGGCGAGAAGGCGCGAGGCGGGCCGGGACAGGAGCCACTGCCCCTACGGCTCCGTTGGTTGGTCGTGTCCGGCGATCGACGGCGCGCCCCCGTCGTTCGCCGGTGCGATCTTGGGAGGTTTTGACGGTCCTGCCGTCCGGTGGAACCGGCGGCCGGCTCGTCGGATCGGTGGGGCCGGACGGCTGAAGGAGACAAATCTTACCGAAGGATTAATTTCCGACTAATAGCGGGGTGGTATGGTGCCTTCGAGTTTGAGGCGTCTACGCGACCAAGTAGGAGGGCTCTGTGGTTCGACCCAGCTGCAAGAAGTGTGGTGGAAGGCTCGTGTACGAGCGGTATCCTCTCGAGGAGATGCTCGTTCGAAAGTGCTGGGTGTGCGGAAAGATTGACTCGTATCGCGAGTTGAACCGGGAGGAAGCTCGAACACTGTTCCGAAGGATCGACGAGCCAGTGATGGCGACGAAGCTGGCCTCGTAGCGCTCGCCGCTTCAGTTTCCGCATCGGAGGCGCGATACCGCGCCTCCTTTTCTTTGGGCTACGATGATGTGCACGTGGCATCCGGCCACGCGAGGAGGCATTCTGGAAGCGCTTGTCACCGGCGGGGCCGGCTTCATCGGCTCCCATCTGTGCGCCGCGTTGCTGGAACGCGGCTATTCCGTCACCTGTGTCGACAATCTGTCAACCGGCGCGCGACGCAATATCGCGTCGCTCCTGGATCAGCCCGGCTTCTCATTTCTCGACCACGACGTGGTGCAGCCGCTCGACCGGCCGGCCGACGTCATCTTCCATCTCGCCAGTCCCGCTTCCGTGCCCGACTATCTGGCCCGTCCGCTCGCGACGCTGCACGCCAACAGCAGCGGCACGTTGAACATGCTCGAGTTGGCGCGCCGGTACCGGGCACGTTTCCTGTTCACCTCGACCTCAGAGATCTACGGCGATCCGATGGTTCACCCGCAGCCGGAAATCTACTGGGGCAACGTCAATCCCAACGGTCCGCGTTCCTGTTACGACGAGGGCAAGCGCTTCGGCGAGGCGCTGACCTTCGCCTACCACCGAGAGTACGACCTCGATGTCCGGCTGGTTCGCATCTTCAACACGTACGGACCGCACTCTCGACCCGACGATGGACGCATCGTGCCGAATTTCGTCACGCAGGCGCTCGCCGGCCGGCCGATCACCATCTACGGTGACGGCAGCCAGACGCGCAGCTACTGCTACGTCTCCGACATGGTAGACGGACTGATGGGCGCCATATTCCAGCCGGGAACCGCCGGTGAGGTGTTCAACCTCGGCAATCCCGACGAGTACACGGTCGAGGAGTTTGCGCGCCGCATCGCCGCTCTGGTCGGCTCGGACGCCGGCTTCACCCATATGCCGCTGCCGGTGGACGATCCGACGCGGCGCTGCCCTGACATTACCAGGGCGCGCGACGTGCTGGGCTGGCAGCCGAAGGTCGATCTGGTAACCGGCATCCAGCGCACCATCGAATGGTTCCGCGATCTGCTGGCGGTGGGTGTCGAGGGGTGATCGCGGGAGCCGGCTGGAGCGTCTCTCGTCCGGCGCGGCGAAAAGGCGCGCGGTCTGCTTTCAGCCGGTGTTCCTTCAACTACCGCGTCGGCACGCCTTCCGCCACATGCCCGTTGCTGGGCGCCTGTCCGCGCGCCACGCCAACGTAGTCGAAGCCTCGGGCTGCGGCCACGGCCGGCTCGTAGAGGTTGCGGCCGTCGATGAGAAGCGAGCCGCGCATGCGCCGCCGGAGAGCCAGCAGATCGAGGCTCTTGAACTCGTTCCACTCGGTGACCAGAATCACGGCGTCGGCGCCGTCCGCCACGGAATACGGATCACCGCAGAAGTCGATCCTCGACACCACGGCTGCCGCGCTGTCGCATGCCTCCGGGTCATAGGCGGCGATCTCCGCTCCCTCGACCTGAAGGCGGCGGATGATGTCGATCGAGGCCGCTTCACGCACGTCGTCAGTGTCGGGCTTGAAGGCGAGGCCGAGGACGCCGATGCGCTTGCCATGCAACGGGCCGAGCCGTTCCTTGATCTTCTGCACCGCCCAGCGGCGGCGATCGCTGTTGATCTCCAGCACCGCCTGCAGCAGCTGCGGATGCTGGCCCGCGTCCTTGGCCATGCTCATCAGCGCCTTCACATCCTTCGGGAAGCAGGAGCCGCCAAAGCCGAGCCCTGCATCCAGGAAGTGGGGACCGATACGTTTGTCGTACCCCATGCCGCGCGCCACCTCTTTGACGTCGGCGCCCAGCCGCTGGCAGATGCCGGCGATCTCGTTGATGAACGAGATGCGCGTCGCCAGGAAGGCGTTGGAGGCGTACTTGATCATCTCGGCGGTCCGCAGGTCGGTGACGATGATCGGGCAGTTCAGCGGCTGGTAGAGCTCGGCCACCTTCTCCGCCGCCTCGCTGTCGGCCGCGCCAAGCACCACCCGATCGGGGCGCATGCAATCGGCCAGCGCGCTTCCCTCGCGCAGGAACTCGGGATTCGAAACCACGGCGAAGGAGACGTCCGGCCGCTTGTGCTCGTTGATGATGCTGGTTACCAGGTCGCCGGTGCCGATCGGCACGGTGCTCTTGTTGACGACGATGACCTGATGATCCAGCGCCTCGGCGATGCTCTTGGCCGCCGCGCGGACCTGCGACAGATCGGCGCCGCCGCTGCCGTCGTCCGGTGTGCCGACCGCGATGAAGACGAACTCGGCATTGCGCAGGCCCTCCTGGTACGAGGTGGAGAAGCTCAGCCGTCCGCGCGATGCACTGCGAACCACCACCTCCTGAAGACCCGGCTCGTGGATTGGGATGCCGCCCTCGCGCAGCAGCTCGATCTTGCGTTCGTCGACGTCGATACAGACCACCGAGTTGCCCATATCGGCGAAGCTCGCCCCGGTGGTAAGTCCGACGTAGCCGGTTCCAATGACCGTTATGTTTCTCATCGTTTCTGCCTCTTCCCCCTTGCCTGGCACCGCATGCCGTCGCACGCGTACTGGATCATAGAAGAACCCCGGCCACAATGCAAGCTGCGGCCGGTACGCCCCGCCATCGCGGCCGGCGTGCCCCGCCACGCCCGCTTCATGACGTCCCCTGGCCCGGCGCTCGCGGCGGGCTGGAGAGTCGGAGTCGAGGCCGGCAGGCTCACCAGCGCCTAGGATAGTGTAGCCGGACCCTTCCCGTGAATTCCGGTCTTCTGGCGTGCCTTTCGTATCTTCTCGGCTTTTCCCCTTCGGGTCCGGTGCGCTTCTCGCTGCTCACCGGCCAGGTACTCGGCGGCATGGCAGCGGCACCATCGGCGCCTCCAACGTGGCCTCGCCGCGACCAGAGACTGGCCCAACGCCCTGCGCCCGCTGGCCGGCGCCAGGCCGAGGGTGCGGTGGGGGTTACCGGCTTCGAGCCGCGATCGGTGGGTTGTGAATCGGCAGCGTCTGGCTGGCGCGCCCCGCTCTCGGGCGGAAAGAGACGGTCGCTACAATTTCCTAGCGCACGTCTGTCGGAGGCTCCCATCGACCACTCACATATCGCCTCGTGCCCGGTTTGCCGGCGGCGGGTGCAGCGCGAGGCGGAGCTGCTGGCGCGGCATGCCCGGGCCGAACCGGTGCCTCCCGGGGCGGTGGCGTACGCGGGGCTCGCCTCACCACTCGGAACCATCTGGATGGCCAGCGGTCCCAACGGACTGCTGGCCGTCGAGCACGGCGTCGGCGAAGCGGAGTTCTGCCACGCCGTCGAGCGGATGGGGCATGGTCCTACCTATTACAGTCCACCGGTGCTGGCGACGCCGATGACGCAGGTGCGCGAATACCTTGCAGGCGAGCGGCGCGGATTCGACCTCGCCGTCGATCTGCGTGGCTGCACTCCGTTCCAGCGTACCGTGCTCACCGCGATCTCCGATATACCCTGGGGCGAGGTGCGGAGCTACGGCGAGATCGCGCGGGATGTGGGGAGGCCGGCGGGAGCGCGGGCCGTGGGCGGTGCGGTCGCGGCCAGCCCGCTGTCGATCGTCGTCCCATGTCACCGTGTGACGCGCGGCGATGGATCGGCCGGCGAGTATGCCCTGCACACGCTTGGCTCCTGCGGACGCCACTACAAGCTGATGTTGCTGTCGATCGAGGGATTCAGCTTTGGCTAGCGGCTTCCGCTCGCCGTTGGTCGAGGCGACTCCGGCGGGTGGTCGAGCGACCTTCCGGTACCACGACCCGGCGGCTCGATCCGTTGCCTTCACCAGCGACGCGACAGGCTTCGCCGAGATCCCCATGGAGCGGGCGGAGGGCGGCGTCTGGACCTACGCGCGGGAGTATCCGAGAGGCGCACGGGACGAATACCGCTTTATCGTCGACGGTGAGGGAAGGCTCGATCCGCTGAACGACCACTACGCGCCGGGCGGCTTTGGGCCCCGCTCCGAATGCCGCCTGCCCGGGTACGAGCCGCCCCGTCCGGTCACGCTTCCGATCCTCGGCACGATGGTACAGCGCACCATCGACGGCCACGTTGTCGACGTCTACCTCCCGCCGCGGGTCGAGGGAGCGCCCCTGCTGGTCGTGGCGGATGGGCATGACTATGTCTGGTTCGCCGGTCTGCCTGGTTTGCTTGACGTGATGATCCGGGAAGGAACCATTCCACCCACCGTCGCGGCATTTGTCAGCCCGGTGCGGCGCGAGCTGGAGTATCACGCCAACGACGCGTATGTCGATTGGATGGCAGACACGCTCCTGCCGTCAATCGCCACCGACGTACCGATCAGTCCCGACCCAGCCGCTCATGGCCTGATCGGCGCTTCCTCCGGCGGCGTGTTCGCCACCTACGGGGTACTGCGCCGGCCAGATGCGTTTCGTCTCGCCGGCGTCCAGTCTCCCGCCTATCGGGCCGTCGATCTCGGCGCCATCGTCAAGCGGGTGGAACCACCGTGGTCCTCACTCCGGATCCACGTCGACGGCGGACGCCTTGAGATGGAGATCGGAGGGGCGCCATACCTGCCTCATATCCGCCGTGGGGTCGCTCTGCTCCGCGCGGTGGGCGCGACCGTCCAGTACAATGAAGTTGACGAAGGGCACAACTACACGAACTGGCGCGGGAGACTGCCCTCTGTCCTGACGTGGCTCCTTTGCGCCGGCCTCGGGCTGCCCGCGGCTCGTCAAGGGAGTCAGTGAATGGCGAATGCTGGGCCGGCTACTTCTGTGCCGGACACCGAGCACCAGTTCAATCTCCTCTTCGACCTCATTCAGCAGATCAACCAGGGTGCCGGGCTCGAGCGTGTGTTCGAGCTGGTTGCCAACACCCTGCGCGAGATCTTCGCGATTGACCGGTTTGCCCTGGTGCTGCTCCGTCCGGACGGTAGCCTGAGCCTGACCGCGACCCACGGCCTGTCGGAGCGCTACCTCAGGCGGGTACGCGACCATATGACCACCAGCCCGGGAGCACGCGCCCTGGCGGCGAGGCGTCCGCTGTACATCGAGGATGCCACCGGTCCAGACTTCGCACCGCTCCAGGAAGCAGCCAGCGACGAAGGGCTGCGTACCGTTCTGATCCTGCCGCTTTTCGCCGGGCCGACCGCACTGGGGTACCTGCTCATGTACCACGACGTGCCGCGGAGCTACACCCCGGCGGAGGTCATCCTCGCCCAGGCGCTCGCCCAGCAGGCCGCACTGGCCGTCCAGCACGCCCGCATGCTGGATGCCGCCGAGGCGCACCGTGCCGATCTGGAGCGTCGGTTCAACCAGCGTGTCATGGAGGCCGAGGCAATCGACGAGATCACGCTGGGCATTGCCTCGTCGCTCGATCTCGAGCAGACCCTGCAGGCGATTACCGACGCCGCGGCGTCGCTGTCACCGGCTGCCACAGCCAGTCTCTATCTTCGCGAGCCCGACGGGACCTTCCGGGCCGTCGCCGCCCACGGCACGCCGCTCGATCGGCTGCAGTCAGTCGTCCTGACCCCGTCTACCGGGCTGCTCAAGGAGATCTGCCGCACCGGTCGGCCGGCGCAAGTCTCCGACTTCGCGGCCGAGGTCGTCTCGACCGACGCGGCGTATGCGGAGGTCCGGCGCACCGGCGTGCACGCCACGCTCGGCGTCCCATTCATGGAGAACGGGGTGTGTATTGGCGTCCTCTACGCCGGCAGTGTCAATGCCGAGCCGTTTCCACCCGACACGATACGAGGTATGACCAGGCTGGCAACCTTTGCCCGGGTCGCGGTGCGCAATGCCCGACGGTTTTCCGATGTGGAGGCGGAGCGCTTCCGCCTCCAGGCGTATCTCGACGCGATTCCGGAGGGCGTGCTCATTCTGGAACGCAACGGGCGGATCGCGCTGGTCAACGAGGCGCTGCAGCGTCAGGTCGGGGCGTCGGTTCCACTGGAAGGGCTCTCGCAGCAGCAGTATGTGGCAACGCCGGAGCGCTTCAGCACGCGGCCGATCCGCTTCCGCTACGATCCGCAGGCGGTGTTCATCCGTGTGATCACGACCGGGAAGCCGGAGCAGGGCTTGCTCGAAGTCGGCGATCCGCCCCAGACGTACGAGGTGCACTTCAACGCACTGCGTTCCCCCGCTGGTTCTATCGAGGGCGTGGTTGCCACCGTGCGCGAGATCACCGAGCTGCTGGAGCTGGAACGCGAACGGTCCCGAATGGGCCTGCTCGCCCAGCTGCTCGATCTCTCCGTCGTGCTCAATTCGGACCTCTCCATTCCGGTGCTGCTGGAACGGGTTGTCGAGGTGGCGATGGAGCTGGTGGGTGCGGAATCGGGCACCCTCGGGCTAGTGGAGGGTGACAGGCTCGCCTTCCGCCGCTTCCACCTTCCCGATCGCTGGATCGACTTCGATGTCAGCCTGCTGCGCGGACAGGGAGGCCCGGGCTATGTGTGGGAAACCATGGCGCCCTACGTCAGCAACGACTGCTCCACCGATCCCCGCGTCCTCGCCGACGTCCAGCACAGTCTGGGTTTCCGCCGCATGGCCGCCGTGCCGGTTATCAATCGAGAGGGCAAGCTGATCGGTACGCTGAGCGTCTACGATCCGGTGGTGGAGCGCGACTTCGGCCAGCGCGACGTGGAGGCGCTGCAGCTTCTCGCGCACCAGGTGTCGATCGCGATCGAGAACGCGCGGCTGAGCGAAACCAAGGACGCTTTCCTGTCCATCGTGTCCCACGAGCTGAAAACGCCGGTTACCTCGATCAAGGGATTCACCCAGGTACTACAGCGGCGTCTGCCGGATGAGGTGATGGGCACCGCCGGTAAGTACCTCAGCGTCATCAATCAGCAGACCGACCGGCTGACCACGCTTATCAACGATCTGCTGGACCTCTCGCGAATCCAGCTGGGAAGGTTTTACTTCGACCTCGAGCCGGTCGACTATGCGCGCCTGGTGCGCGAGGTGGTTGAGGAGATGGAGTTGGTCACACCGCACAATCCGCTGGTGTTGACCGCCCCGGATCGAGTGATGGTGCAGGCTAACGCCAATCGCCTGCGACAGGTGCTCGTCAACCTTATCGACAACGCGGTCAAGTACGGTCCGGAAGGTGAGCCGATCCAGGTGACGGTCGAGGCAGGCGACACCGTCGCCGTCACCACCGTGGTCGACAACGGCCGGGGACTGCCGGCCGCCGAGGCGGAGCGCGTCTTCAACCCCTACTATCAGCTCGTCGAGGGCGGCCCACAGCATGCCACCGGCCTCGGTCTGGGGCTGTACATCAGCCGGCAAATCGTCACCGAGCACGGGGGTGAGATCGGCGTCGAGGCGGGCGAGCAGACATGCTTCCGCTTCACCATCCCGCTCGATCAGGGTGCCGATCCGGCCTGAGCCGGCTCCCCTTGGTCAGGTGGGGTCGCCGCCGTTCAGCAAACGGGCTCGCGCTGCTGCGAACTCCTCATCGCTCAGCGTTCCGGAGTCGTGCAGCTCTTCCAGCTTCGCCAGCTCTTCGTCCTGGAGGAGCCCCGGCGAGCCGCCGCTCCCCGGCACGTACTCGTCGCCGCGCATCCCGGTCTTGAATGCCTGCACCGTTTCCTTCAACAGCTCCCGGGTGCCGTCTACCGTTTCGTCCATTGTCCCTCTCTCCGCGCGAGTGAGCAGCGGTCGGGCTGCGGCCGGCTGAAGGCCGCTCCCAGGACATTACACCACATGCCATTCCATACCGGCGTGGGAGCATGCATCGTGGGTCGCCGGCCGTGTGGTCACGAACTTGCTAGGTGCACACCGAACGGTCCATGTCAGAGATAGGAGTGAGCGCGACGTGGCTCTTGCCCGGTCGAGCGCCGCAGCCGCGGCGCTGCAGCACGTTGATCCGGGGGAGATCCCGGCCGATCCCGTAGAGTCTGCCCGGCAGGCAGGTCTGCGATACGTGAACGACGCGATGCCTGGCATTCGGCGGGTGCGGCGTGGCAAGACCATTCGCTACGTCGGCCCCGAGGGCGCGCCGGTGACCGACGCGAAGGAGCTGGGCCGGATCAAGACGCTCGCCATTCCTCCGGCCTGGACCGATGTCTGGATTTGCGCGCACCCACGCGGTCATCTGCAGGCGACGGGGCGTGACGCGCGGGGACGGAAGCAGTACCGCTACCACCCGCGGTGGCGTCAGGTGCGTGACGAGACCAAGTACTACCGCATGCTTGCCTTCGGCGAGGCATTGCCACGGATCCGACAGCAGGTCGATCACGACCTGAGCCTGCCCGGCATGCAGCGCACGCGTGTCCTGGCCGCGGTTGTGCGTCTCCTCGAGACGACGCTCATTCGCGTCGGCAACGAGGAGTACGCCCGTGACAACAAGTCGTACGGACTGACGACCATGCGGAACCGGCATGTCGACGTCGAGGGCTCGGCGCTCGTCTTCCACTTCAAGGGGAAGAGCGGCGTCAAGCATGTGGTCGGCGTGCGGGACCGTCGACTCGCCAACATCGTCAAGCGGAGCCGCGATCTGCCTGGACAGCACCTCTTCGAGTACGTGGATGACGACGGCGAGGTGCAGGCGATCGACTCGGGGGATGTCAACGACTATCTGAAGGAGATCACCGGGGAGGACTTCACCGCCAAGGACTTCCGCACCTGGGCGGGCACGGTGCTGGCGGCACAGGCCCTGGAAGAGCTCGCGGACTTCGACTCCGAGACCCAGGCCAGAAAGAACATTGTGCGGGCAGTTGAACGAGTGGCCGAGCGCCTGGGCAACACGCCATCGGTGTGTCGCAAGTGCTACGTCCATCCCGAGGTGTTCAACGCCTATCTGGAGCGCGCGACGATCCACACCGTGCAGGAGCAGATCCAGTACGACCTCACACACGCGCTGCCGGATATGGACCCCGAGGAGGCCGCGGTCATGGCGCTTCTCTACCAGCGCCTGCAGCGCGATGAGCAGGCGCCCGACCGCCGCCGGCCCGATGGAGCGAGGTGATGTCCATCGACACTGTGGAAGAGCTACGAGCAACCGGCTGGGACGACCTGGTCGATCGCCTGTATGCCGAGTCGTGGCGGGAGAGTCTGGCACGCTTCCGATCGCGCTACGCCTTCCGCGGGATGAGCCGCACCGAGTACCGACTCACCACCAGCCTCGGACGGCTCGGCAGGGATACCACCCAGGCGCTGGAAGAGCCGATTCTGCGCGCCTTCCGGAAGTACGCGCAGGGAGGGACGCAGCTGCCCGGCTCCTCGATCTGGAACTGGCTCGCCCTCGCCCAGCACCACGGGCTGAGCACGCGTCTCCTCGACTGGACTTACTCCCCGCTGGTGGCAATGCACTTTGCCACCGAGAACGAACGGAACCTCCACGCCGACGGCGTGATCTGGTGTGTCGACTACCCGCACACCAATGAACTCCTGCCAGAGAAGCTGAAGCAGATTCTGCAGGATGAAGGCTCCGACGTGTTCACAGCCGACATGCTCGAGCAGGCGGCGGGAAGCCTGAGCGCGTTCGACGCCCTCGCCGGTGAACCGTTCGTCGCCTTCTTCGAGCCGCCCTCGCTCGACGACCGAATCGTCAACCAATATGCCCTCTTCTCGCTGGTGTCTGATCCCAGCATCGATCTCGGCGACTGGCTGCGCGAGCATCCCGACATGGCTCGCTGCATCGTGATTCCCGCCGAGTTGAAGCTGGAAATCCGCGACAAGCTGGATCAGTCGAACATCACCGAGCGCGTACTCTATCCAGGTCTCGATGGGCTCTGCAAGTGGCTGAACCGGTACTACGCACCTCGCCAGGTCTTCGAGGAAGTGATGCGCGCCGAGCGGCAGACAGACAGTGGACCGGACGGCGCCGGCGGCGAGGAAGAGGGCCTACCCGGAGAAGGGGAGCTCGCCCCAGCCTGACGCGCCGGCATGAGCGATGACTACCTCGTGCCACGGTTGGAAGACCAGCCGCTTCCCGGTCGGGCGTTCAGACGCGTGGAAGCGAGGTGACGCGGCGTCTGGCCTCCGTTCCAACCGGAGAGCCGTCCTCGGTCCTCGGTAGCGGAACGACATTCGCCGGCGTATCTTCCCCCGATCGCAGGCAGTTGCGCAGTGCGACGCAGATGCCGTGGGCGATTGCCAGGTGGGCGTCCTCGACCTGCTCGATACAGTCCGAGGGTACGCGGACCACGAGGTCGACGAGATCGCGCAGCTGTCCCCCACTCCGACCGGTGAGAGCGATGGTGTCGGCTCGCGCGCCATGAGCCGCCTCGGCCGCGGCGACGACGTTCGGCGAGCTGCCACTGGCGCTGATAAGGACGACGCTGTCTCCGGCGCGAACCAGGTTGACGAGCTGCTCGGCAAAAATTCGATCGTACTGCGTGTCGTTACCCCAGGCAGTCAGGAGCGGCACGTTGTCGGTGAGGGGAATAACGCGGAAGGGTGGAATGCCGTCGGCGCGCGTCCCTTTGGCCAGATCGCACGCGAAGTGTGAAGCGGTCGCCGCGCTGCCGCCGTTCCCCATGACGAAGATGGTGCCGCCACGGCGGTGACAGGCGAGCAGCATCTCGGCGGCGGCGGCCACGGCGCGAAACGGCATGTTCTGCACGACATCCGCCAGCTCGCAGGCGTAGCGCTGAAGGTCATCCCGCATGCCGTCGCTCCTGACTCTCTGGAACGGGCCGGTCGGCGCGCTCGCTCCCCGGTCGGCCCGGCTGGCGCGGCACGACCAACCACGGACCGGCCGGAGTCATCCCTCGCCGGCCCGCGCTCAGCAGTACCTGGACGCCCTGTGACGCGAGATCAAACGGCAGCTCCTGCAGTCCCCGTGCGGCCATCGTCGTCCGCACCCGCTGCTGGTGCTGGAGGGGACAGTAGAGGAGCAGGAAGCCCCCGCCGCCGGCCCCGGTGATTTTGCCGCCAAGCGCGCCGGCGTCACGCGCCGCTCGGTAGGAGCCGTCGATGGCGCTGGAGGTCATCGACGGTGACAGGCGCTTCTTGTGCTGCCAGCCGGCGTGGAGGAGGCTGCCGAAGGCGTCGAGGTCTTCGGCTTCAAGGACGCGTCGCGCCTCCGCCGCCAGCTCCTTCAGTCGGTGCAGCGAGTCGAGAACCGCCTGATTGGAAACCGTATCTGCCTGCTGCTGGCGCAGGATCTGGCCTGAGTGGCGGCTGGTGCCGGTTGAAAAAAGCATGAGGTGCGCCCCCAGCACGTCCTGCACGTCAGGGCTCAGGTCGATGGGCGTGACGCGCGTCTCGCCGGCGGCGAGCTCGATGGAATTGAGCCCACCAAAGGCGCTAGCATACTGATCCTGCTTGCCGATCGGCATCCCCAGGAGCTCGATCTCGATCGTGCAAGCGGCTTCGGCGATCTCACCTGGAGAGAGCTCGACTCCCAGGTAGGCTGCGAGCGCCCGTACCAGAGCAACTGCCATCGCGCTCGAGGAGCCCAGGCCGGTACCAGGCGGCACCTCCGACGCGAGAAAGAGCTCGACGCCCCGTTGCCGCAGTCCGCGGTCCTCAAACCACTCGATCGCGGCCCGAGGCAGGCACAGGGAGTCCGGCGCGGGGGGAAGTGGGTCGGCTGGAGAGAGCGGTCCACAGCTCTGCCAGGTCCCGTAGTTTGCCGAGTTGATTCGGATGCTGCGATCTCCCGGGTCCTGCGCGACCACGTAGCAGTAGCGGGTGATCGCCGCGCTGACCACCAGGCCGCCGTACTGCTCGTAGTAGGCAGCCAGGTCGGTTCCGCCGCCGGCGAAGCTGACACGAACCGGCGCCCGTGCCACGACCATGCCGGGACAGCGCTCAAATCGGTGATGAGGACGTGTCATGGCCAGCTCGTTTCGGTGGGAGGAGTGATGATCATTTCCTGCAGCGAGGAGCCGGCCGGCATCTGGACGGCAAAGACGATGGCGCGTGCCACATTCGCCGGGTCCTGCAGGTTCGCTTCGTCCGGCATCGGTATGCCTTGCTCCGGGAAGCGGTCGAAAAAGTGGGTGCGCATCCCGCCGGGGATGATGGTCGTCACCCGGATGCCGTAGGGCCGCCCCTCCACACCCAGCGCCCGGCTGAAGCCCAGCAGCCCCCACTTGGACGCGTGGTACGCCGCCGCGTTGGCCCAGGCGCGGACCGCGGCGGTTGACGCCACGTTGACGATGTGGCCGCCTCCCGCCTCCCGCATGATGGGAAAGGCCGCTCTGGCCACCAGGAAGGGACCGCGCAGGTTGACGCCCAGTACCCGGTCCCACTGCTGCACCGTCATCTCGTCGATCGAGACAACATGGTCGGTGGCGGCATTGTTGACTGCCACGTCCAGCCGGCCCAGGTGGGCGACCACCTGGTTGACGGTCTCGCCGACCTGAGCGCAGTTCGATACGTCGCAGGGGAGGGCGACGCTGCGGGTGCCGCGCTGCTCCAGGTCGCGTGCGACCCGTTCCGCTCCTTCCCGGTTCAGGTCCACGCAGGCCACGGCGCTACCGGCGGCGGCAAAGGCGCGCGCGGTTGCCTCGCCCAGTCCGCTACCGGCTCCCGTGACCATGACCACCGTACCGGTCAGCCTTCCGTCAATCACTCTCGCTCCATTTCTGTTTGCCGGGAATCACGGCTCGGGGACCCCGGATCGGTCTGGGTGGGCTGCGCGGTCATCTCGTGGAGCTGTTTCATGCGTGCACCTCGAGCGGAACCGCGGGTGTCGCGGCGGGTTCGAGCACCGCCTCGTAGAGCGCAGCGGTTCGCCGAGCCACGGTGGGCCACTCAAACCCACGCCGCACGCGGCGTAGGGCCGCTCCACCCATCCGGCGCTGCAGCTCGGGGTCTCGCAGGAGCTGCGCCAGACGTGTGGCCAGGGCCTGCGGAGCGCGCGGCGGAACGAGATACCCCGTCACGCCGTCCACCACCGTGAACGCGATCCCGCCGACCGCTGAGCCGATCACCGGGCGGCCGCAGGCCATCCCCTCCAGTGGTGTCAGCCCGAACGGCTCGTACCAGGGCGTGGTGACCACGACATCACCGGCTCCGTAGTAGTAGCGCAGCATGTGGGGCTGTCGCTTGCCGGTGAACGTGAGCCGGTCCGCGACGTCGAGCTCCGCTGCGAGCCGCTGCAGCTCGCCGATCTCCGGCGTGGCCGTAGGATCGGGGTCCGGTGTCTCGCCCCCGACCAGCAGCAACCGAACGGGCAGGTCCATGTCGCGCCGCAGCAGGGCGACCGCCCGGACCACGTTTCGGATGTCCTTGCGCGGCAGCATTCGGCCAACGTAGACCACGATCCGGTCGTCGAGGTCCAGCCCGAGCCGCCGGCGGGCTTCACGTCGATCGACCGGGCAGAACAGCCGCGTGTTGACGCCCGAGGGGATAACCTCAACCCGCTCCGGGCTCGCTCCGTAGTCGTCGATCAGCTCGCCGGCCTCGGCCGGGCACTGCGCGATGAGCCGGTCGGCCCGCCGCACCACCTGCCGCTCGATGTCGATGCGGACAGCGGGGCTGGTGTCCGCCGTCCCTTGATGGCGCTGCTTGGTTTTCCCCATAGCGTGGAAAATCTGCACGGTGGGAACGCGGCACCGACGTCCAAGCTCCACCCCGACCCAGCCCGACATCCAGAAGTTGCCGTGGATCAGGTCGTAGTGCGTGCCGTCGGTCAGCATGAAGCGCAGCACGGCATCGCGGAAGGCCGGCATCAGCGGCCACAGTTCGTCTTTGCACACCCATTTCGGCGGCCCGACCCAGAGGTTGACGACGCGGACGCCCGGCGCCCAGTCCAGTACTTCCGGGGCGTCGGGGCGCTCCCAGCGAGTGAAGACATCGACCCGGTAGCCCCGGCTGGCGAGGCCCCGGCTGACCTCGTCGACGTACACGTTCTGGCCACCGGCGTCGACGCTGCCGAGGGTCGCAACCGGACTGGCATGCTCGCTCAGGAAGGCGATGTGCCTCATTGACCGCTCCGGGCCAACTCCGGCGAGCCGGATGTTTCCAGCGGCGCTTCGTCCGTGCGATGGCCGGCTCTTGCCAGCTCGATCGCTCGTTCGAAGGCGGCATTCCAGTCGCGGACAAAGCGGTTCAGCCCAAAGCGCCGCAGCGCGACCTCCCGGGCGTTGGCGCCCATCTGACGGGCCACACCCGGATTGCGCAGCAGGAACTGCATCCGCTCGATCAGGTAGTCAAACCGGCACGATACGTGGCCGGAATAGCCGTCCTCGATGACCGTCGGCAGCTCGGTCGTTGCCAGGGCGACGACCGGCATCCCGATGGTCATCGCCTCGATGACCGCGAGCGGCAGGCTGGTGTAGCGCATTGGACTGAACAGGAAGCGATACCGTGCGACATGGCGATGCAGGTCGCGGTACGGAATGTCCCCGAGGCCGCCAAAGTCCTCGGTCTGCATGCCCGCGATGTCGAGCGGAACTTCCTGCCGTGCCTGGAGGAAGAGATCGTAGCCGGCGATACGCGGCCGCTTCTGCATGCCGTTGATCACGGTGATACCTCGATCCAGCTCCCCGTCGTAACGGATGCCCGGATCGATGGCGACACTGTGCTCGATCACCGCGGTCGGAATGTCCCCGTTGTCCCACATCAGCTGGTTGTAGTGCGTGACATGTACGAGCAGAACCGAGGGATCGTCCACCGGGTGACGCGTGTCGCTGCCGTGCGGGCGCGGAACGTTGTGCTCCAGGTAGATCCTGGGCAACCGGCGCTGCAGAGGGCTCAAGATTTCGTACTGGTCCTCGAGATAGTTCCGGGCAGTCTGGAAGATGACAAGATCGAGCTCGAGCTCGCGAACGCGTTCCGCCGGCACGTCGTGGATGCCCGGCGGGCGGTTGAAGGTGTCCCCCCAACCCCGGTAGCCCTCCGGGTGGCCCGGCTTGACCGGTAGGTACCAGTCATGGTCGGCCCGCGTGATCGCGTTGAGGTAGCTACCGTGGATGTGCCAGATCAGAATCCTGAGCCGTCTCATGCCACTTCTCCGGGAGCAAGCATGGTCTCCGCGGCGGCCAGCACGCGGTCCGGCTCGATCCAGCCGCCTCGATTCGTCCCATCGCTGACGATCAGGTGCCGGGTACGGTCGAGTGGCCCCCACTGTCCGCCGGAGCGGCGGAAGATGCGAATGCTCGGCGTGCCCACGGCTTCCGCCAGATGCGATGGTCCGGAGTCATTGCCGATGAAGAGATCGCTGCACTTGATCAGCGCCGCCAGACCGCCCAGTGAGGTGTGGCCGCTTACATCGATGGCCGGGTAGCGCATTCCCGCCACGACTGCCGCGGCGATCGCCTGCTCATCCGCACCGCCGGCCACAACGATGCGAGCGTGGAGCCGGCGCACCAGTCCGTCGGCCAGCGCGGCGAAGCGCGCCGGTGGCCAGCGCCGGACCGGATCTTTCGATCCGGGGTGGATCGTGACGAGCGGTCCAGAGCGGTCCTGCAGAGGGGAGAGGAGCCGGTGCGCCTCTACCCGGTCCTCGAAGGAGACCGGAAACTCGAGTTTCAGGTCCGCCGCGGGAGGAGGGGGACAGCCCAGGAGGCGGGCGAGTCCGAGATTGCGCGCGACCTCATGCTGCTCGTCGGGATAGGGGGCGGCAGGTTCCAGGCCCTGTGGCGGACGTCCGTGGTAGTAGCCTGCCGTGTGCCGGCCGCCCAGAGCCAGGGCACAGGGGTTGCTCTGTTCGCCGCTGCCGTGCATCTGAACCACGAGGTCGTAGCGATACCGCCGCTGCTCCTCGACAAAGGCGGTACTGCGCCACGCCGGAAGCTCGACATCCTTCAGACCGGGATAGCCGCCGAACTCGACGAATCGATCGAAGTACTGGTCGAAGCGGCGGACGAAGGAGCGCGCCCAGGGCAGGCCGATCAGGGTGATCTCGGCGTTGGGGAATCCGGCCCGCAGCGACCGGAAGGCGGGCACGGCCACTAGCAGATCGCCGAGAAAGAGAGCGCGCAGCACGGCGAGCCTTCGGATACCGTTCGGCTCGGCCATCAGCGCCCTCCGACCGAGATCCACCGGTCGGGCGCCGCCGGGGCGGCGAGCTGGGTGGGCCGTGTCTGCGCCAGCAGCGTTGCCGCGGCTTCGACGACCGTCTCCGGTGTGACCAGGCGCAGGCACTCGTGTCGGTACGGACAGATACGGGCGTAACAGAGCCGGCAGGGGACGTCGTGGTACAGCTGACGGTGCGGCACGTGCCACGGACCCCACTGCTCCGGCGGATTGGTGAGAGCGAACAGGGCGACAACCGGCGTCTTCACAGCGGCCGCCACGTGCATGGGGCCGGTGTTGTTGGTGACAGTGAGATCGGCGGCCTCGACGAGCGCGCAGAAAGTCGGGAAGGGGATCTCGCCCGCCAGGACGTCGGCCGGGTGTCTCATCCGGTGGGCGATCCGCCGGGCGAGGTGACGCTCGCCATCGGCGCCAGTGAGGAGTACGCGAGCGTCGAGGCGCTCCACCAGCAGGTCGGCGACCTGCGCGTACATCTCCCAGGGATAGGTGCGAGCCGGCATGCTGCAGCCGGGGTGCAGCACCACGATCGGACCGCGCGCCGTGCCGCTCGACTGCCGCCCGACGAGGAAGCGGGCGGCGCAGCGGCGTGCCGTCTCCGGTACCTGGAGAACCAGATCGGTGTCGCCGGCGCTGAATCCGACGGCGCCTACCAGGTCGAGTCCCCGCTCGACCTCGTGCATCATGACCTCCGGGTGGCGGTGGCGGGTGGTGAGGAGCGAGCCGGGCCCGTCGACCGACGCTGCCAGGCGGAGCGGAATGCCGGCCAGGTAGCACAGGTAGGCGGCGGGCAGGGGGCTTTGCCGGAAGGAGCTGAAGATGATCGCCGCATCGAATCGGCCGGCCCGCAGCGTGCCGACCATCTCCAGCTCGCGCTCGCTGTTCTGTGGAAGAGTCTGCCAGGGATCCATCCAGGGAGCCTGATAGACGACGACATCGTCGATATCCGGGTTGAGACGGCCCGCCTGCGCCCCGACCGGGCTGGCCAGGAGGGTGATCTCGACGCGCGGCAGCGACTGCCGGATAGCATGGATGGCCGGTGTCGTGACCAGCACGTCACCCAGGTTGTCGAGGCGCACGGCCAGGATCCGCTGGGCTGCTTGCCAGCGCCGGTCAATCATCGCCCCACCGCCACGGCGTCACTCCGGGACAGCGTCACGATCCGCTCGATAAGGCTGCTGGTGCTCACGTCCTCCACCAGCGGCAGGATGATAACTCGCCCGCCGACATCGCGAACCGCCTCGGCTTCCGGCAAGCCGGTATCGGCGTAGTCGCCCCCCTTGACGTGAATGTGTGGCCGCACCCGGCGAATCAGCTCGGTCGGCGTGTCTTCGTCGAAGAGCACGGCATGATCAACCGAGTCGAGGGCCGCGACCAGCGCCAGCCGGTCGGCCTCACGGTTGACGGGTCGGTTCTGTCCTTTCAAGCGGCGGGCGCTCCGGTCGCCGTTCACGCCGACTACCAGCACGTCGCCCAGGCTTCTGGCCTGCCGGAGGAAGCGAACGTGCCCGGCGTGGAGGATATCAAAGACTCCGTTGGTGAAGACGATCGTCCTGCCCTGCAGGCGCAGCCGGCCTAGCTCGCCGACCAGGGCGTCGACCGGCGGCGGCGCCGGCTGACTCGTCAGGCTGATCCGCTGCAAGAGCTCACCCTGGCGAACCACCGCGGTGCGTCGCTTGGTCACGGCGATGCCGGCGGCGTCGATCCCAATTCTCGTGGCGTCGACCGGTGGGGCACCGGCGGCAAGCGCGAGCGCCGTTGCCGCGGCAAATGAATCGCCCGCTCCAACATCGCTGGCGCGTGTGACCGGATGAGCCGGCAGGTGGGTAACGGTACCGGCCCGCTCGACGAGCATCACGCCGTCGCCGGCCATCGTTATCGCCGCGTGATCGGCGTCGACAAGGTCGAGCAGCCGTCTCCCCACCCACTCGATCCGATCGCGATTGGGCTGATCGTCGACTGATGTCGGCTCGACGGCCAGCTGCGCCTCGGTGTGGTTGGGCGTGATCATGGTGGCGCGCGCGGAGCGGAAGCGCCGCGGCGTCTTCGGGTCGACGAGCAGCGGGCGTGGCGAGCCGGCCCGCAGCGACGCAAGCCGGTCGAGCATCGCATCGGATACCACACCGTACCCGTAGTCGGAGACGACCACGACGTCACAGCGGCGGTATGCGTCCTCAAGGTGGTGTAGCAGAATCTCCTGGGTGGCCGGCGACGAGTGGTGTGTGTCCCCGCAGTCGAAGCGGACGACGTACTGGTCGTCGGCCAGGATCCGTAGTTTCTGGAGCGTGACGGCGCTGTCCTCCTCGACCAGCCAGCGATCGTCCACGCCGGCAGCGGTCAGAGCTTGGCGCAGCGCCGTCGCCGCGGAGTCCCGCCCCAGCAGGCCGAGGTACATGACCTCGGCGCCGAGCGCGCCGACGTTGGCCGCGGTGTTGGCCGCCCCGCCCGGCACCTGTTCCTCGGCAGTTCTCCGTACCACCGGTACGGGGCCCTCCCGGCACAGGCGCGACGCCGTGCCTTCCAGATAGGTGTCCAGCATGGCGTCGCCAATCACCAGCACCCGAAGCGACCGGAAGGCCCGAACGATCTCGACCGAAGCCGTCATGCCCCCAACCTCAGGGCCGGCGATTGTTCTCGCCAGGCACGGGGAACGTAGTCTCGTTCGGCCGCCGGACACAGCCCCTCATCCGCTTCGACGATGGCGAGGGCGTGGGGGGTATCGCGCGCCACGTAGTGGGGAGCCCGCCTCGGCGACTCCGGCCGGAACTCCGTGCCGAGGTCGACCAGCACGGTTCGACAACCGGCGCGGTTTCCCGCCTCGACGTCGTCGAGGATGTCGCCGACCAGCCAGGAGCCACGGAGAGAGAGGCCGAGCTCGGAGGCAGCCTGCAGAATCATGCCGGGCCGCGGTTTGCGGCACTCACACTCCACGGCCAGCTCCGGCACCACACCGTCGCGGTGGTGTGGGCAGAAGTAGATCCCGTCCAGCCGGACGCCGCCTGACAGAAGCTCTCGACGCAAATGGCGATGCATGGCGTCGAGCTCCGCGACGCCGAAATACCCGCGCGCTATGCCGGCCTGGTTCGTCACCACGACGAGCGCAAATCCCGCCTCCTGCAGCCGGCGCAGCGGCGGACCGATCCTCTCGCAGAGCACCAGCTCCTCGGGGTGCGATGGGTAGTGTCGTGGCTGCACCAACGTGCCATCGCGATCCAGAAAGATCGCGCGCCGTCTCACCCCGACGCCTCCCGTGCCAGCTCCTGCTCGGCGAGATCGCACAGGAGATGCGTGATTGCCATGTGGAGCTCCTGAACGACCGCTGTGTCCGTGACCGCCGCCCGAACGGTGACGTCGGCGGCGCGCTCCAGGCGGCTCGCTCGCTTTCCCGTCACTCCGATCACCGACATCCCGCGCTGCCGCGCGGTCTCCGCCGCACGCACCAGGTTCTCCGACTCGCCGCTCGTACTGAATGCAATCAGCAGATCGCCCGGCCGGCCATGTGCCCGGATCTGACGGGCGAACACCTGCTCATAGCCGTAGTCATTGGCCACCGCGGTGAGGACCGAAGAGTCGGTTGAGAGCGCCAGAACCGGATATGGCTCGCGCTCGCGTCTGAAACGTCCGACCAGCTCGGCGGCGAAGTGCTGCGCCTCGGCGGCGCTGCCGCCGTTTCCCGCGGCCAGCACCGCGTGGCCCGAGCGGAGGGTGGAGACCAGCAGCGTCGCGGCGTGGCTCAATGCCGCCGGGTGCTGCTGCAGGTCGGCCAGGGCGAAGCTGAGGCTGACGCGGCGCTGTGAGAGTTGCGTCGCCAGAATGTCCTCGTAGGCCGGAGCCGCCGGAACCATCTCGGCCGTCTTCGTCATACCCGGTCTCCCCAAATCTATGGCCTTGTGCTCGCAGCGGCACAACATGTTGTGTTGTCTACGCTGATTGCCGTTGAACGTCTACTTTCATCGTAGGGGCGCTTCTCGGTTCAATCATTGGGCAGGTGCACGAAGCTTCAGGACGGAAGCGGCTCGCTATTGTGCAACTGCTGCACGCCGTGGTGCGACGACATGAGCCACCGTCTGGCCGTCTGCACAATGGTGAAGGTCTCTGGCTCGCGGCCGAACGGAACGGCGCGCCGGCGCCGAGAGCGTGCCGCCGCTGCCTATGGCTAGCCCTCGGATCTCGCCGGCGGCAGGGGACCAATGTCTCCCCGCCAATAGGGCCCTGGGAGGTTGTCAGGAACCGCACGGTGTGGTTTGCTACATCCCAATTGGCACTGGCGCGACAGGAGTGCGATGAGCTCAGACGTGACGACTCTGGCTACAGTGGGTGCCGGCACGCCGGTGGATCCCGTGGCCTCTCGCCGTCCAGCTGGGTTGCGCCGGGTGCGACGCGCGCTGGCGCTTGGACTTGGCCCCACCGGTTTGCTCGGCGCAGCCGCGCTGATCTGGCTCGCAACCGGTCCCAACCCGGTTTCGAGTCGTGTTCTTGGAATTCCCAACGTCTCCCTCGGGACGTTGCCCGCTTCCGCCTCGGTCATGCTTTCCTCAAGCGTCGGTGTATTCCACCCGCGAGCTGTCGTCGTGGCCCGCGGAGGCACGGTGAGGTTCCGAAACGATGGTGGCAATCCCCTGACCATCCGCTCCGCGGCGGGCTCGCCGGCTTCCTTTCTATTGCGCCTCCCGGCACACGGATCTGCCTCCGTCAGGCTCAACCGGCTCGGTCTCTACCACTACTTCGACTCCAGCGCTTCCCGTCCGCTGCGGATGGTTGCGGGGAACGAGGTACTGCGCAGCACGGTGCCGAACCGGCCACCGCGCGAGGGCTGGATAGCGGTCATACCGGCGATGCCCGGCCTCAGCGCCCGTCTTGCCGTGCCGCAGGGGAATGATCTGTTCGCTCCCAAAGCGCTGGTGACCGTGGTGGGAGCGCACGTCGTCGTGGTCAACCACGATTCCGATACCCATAACTTCGTCATCGATCCGGCCTCGCCCAGCGGCGCCGCCTTCATGATCGAGGGAAGCTCCCAGGAGCCGCCGAGCGGCTGGCAGCGCGTACTGGTTGTCCAGCAGGCCGGGCTCTACCACGTGTACTGCACCATGCATACGCGTGTCGTCGACACGCTCGACGGCTGGCGTGTCGTGACGGCGCGGCCCGCCGCGTCCGGCTATCGCGACCACAACCCGATGGAGGCCTGGATCATTGCGCTGCCGGCAACGAGCTAGCACAACCGGGGAGGATCGCACGTGACCCTGTCGCTGCGGGGAAGTGTGCTCGGCGCCTTCTGTCTCCTGATCGGCGCGCTCTGTCTGGTCGGGTCGCTCGCCGTCAACGCCTCGGTGCGTTCGGCGCAGCAGGCCTCGACGTTCGAGCAGGGAAGCGTTGTCCCGGTGGTTGGACTGAGCGCGCTGACTCAGAACGTTGACCAGGAGCGCGACCTGCTCAACGCCGATATCACACATATGAAACCCGATCGCCGCCGTGCCATCGAGGACGAGCTGCAGAGTCTGGACCTCAGCACGGCGCGGTCGGCCTCACGGATCCTCCTGCCGGCGGAGCGTCCGCCCTGGCAGGCTGCCTGGGACCGCTACGTCGGCGTTCGGACGCTGTTCATGCGGCGGTTGCTTGCCGGCTCCGTCCGCTCCGTGTCTCCGGCGCTGCGCACCAGTCTGTCGGATCGACTGGCTGCCGTCCTCGACGTGCTGCAGAGCGACGCCGGAACGCACCTGTACCAGGGACAGCGCCTCTACGTCAGCTCGGTCGCACGTGACTGGATGCTCATCCGCCTTACCGGCCTGGGTGTCGGCGTCGCAATCCTGCTCGCCTTTGGATTCGCCGTGCTGATCGTGCGGCGCCTGACAGCCGGTCTGCGCAATCTGACGCGCACCGCCGTGGCGATCACCCAGGGCAATCTCGAGCTGCGGGCCGAGGCCACGGGGCACGATGAGCTGGCGGTGGTGGCGCGAACCTTCAATCACATGACGGATGCGCTCCTCCAGCTCGAGCGGACGGCGCTGACCGACCCGCTGACCGGCCTGGGGAACCACCGTGCCTTTCACGAGGAGTTTCAACGCGAGCTGGCCCGGGCAGCGCGCCACGGACAGCGACTGTCCATGGCGCTCATCGATCTCGATGACTTCAAACTGGTCAACGATAAGCACGGGCACGCGCACGGCGATCAGGTTCTGGCTGCCTTTGCCGCCTGTCTGCGGCGGACTCGGGTCGAGGACCGGCCGTTCCGCATCGGCGGCGATGAGTTTGCACTCCTCCTCCCCTATGCCTCGGCCAGCGAGGCGGAGACCCTGCTGGAGCGGCTGCGCCAGACGGTCGAGACCACGCTTCCCGGCGTCACCGTCAGCATTGGCATCGCGGAGCTGGACGAAGAGGTGGAAGACGCTGAAACGCTCCGCGAGCAGGCGGACGCGGCGTTGTACGAGTCGAAGCGGCGTGGCCGGAACACGATCGTCGGCTTCGACAGCATTCGCGCGCACGCCTCGATCGTGTCGCCGGCGAAGCTCCACGCCGTGCGCCGGCTGATCGCGGACCGGTCTTTCGCGTTTGCCTTCCAGCCGATCATGGAGCTGGAGTCGGGGAACATCCTCGGTTACGAAGCGCTGATGCGTCCCCAGCGCGAAAGCGGTCTCTCGAGTCCGCAAGAGGTCTTCGACATCGCCGAGAAGCTGGGCCGTGCTCCGGAGCTCGATCGCCTGTGCTTCCAGGCCATTCTCGCCCGGGCCGGCGAGCTACCCGCCGGCACGCTCCTCTTCATCAATCTCTCGCCACAGTCGCTCGACCACGGGGCGTTCAGCAGTAGCGACCTCCTCGCCACGCTACAGGCGGCCGGGATGTCGCCGTCCCGCATTGTCTTCGAGATCACCGAGCGCTCGGTGGCGCGAGCCGACATCGTGGTTCGGGAGGCACGGCGGCTGCACGAGCTGGGCTTTCTGCTGGCGCTCGACGATGTCGGGGCCGGCAATGCGGGGCTCGATATGCTGCGTCGCGTCACGGTCGATTTCGTCAAAATCGATCGGAGCGTCATCGCTCAGGCGCTCATCGACGACTCCGCCGCGGCGGTTCTGTCCGGCATCATCGCGTTCGCCCGGCACGCCCGGACCTTTGTCATCGCCGAGGGCATCGAGACCCGCGCGATGCTCGACATCATCCGTGAGGCCGGGATGCCCGACCCCGCGACGCAGGGTGGAGTGCAGGGAGTCCAGGGCTACCTGTTCGGGCGACCGAGTGAGGTCATCGTGGATCGCCTGCCCGACGATGCGCTCCCGAGGACTGATATCCACGAGGAGCAGGTCCAGCCGGGTGATGGCGTCGTGGTCCCGTTCGGCGAGCTGAAGGCCCGGCAGCGGGCCGACGCGGCGCCGGCCCAACGTGAGGAGGCGGGATGACCGACATGGCTCGCCCGGCGTAAAGAACGGGAGTAGAAACGGCCGCGCGGCCGCCGTGACTCGCCCTGGCAGTGCCGATAGCACCGGATGCCCACCTATAGTGGGGCATGCGACGATGCCATCCGGCACTCTCTCCCTCCGCCTGGGCGCCATGATGGACCGGTCACAGCAGACGAGCGAGCAGCACGCCCATCCCAGCGAGCTGATCGGCGAGGTGGTGCTCGGTCTGAACGACGGCATTGTCACCACGCTGGTCTTCGCCCTCTCCGTGGCCGGCGCGAGCGCCGGCGCCTACCGGGCAGTCGTCGTCGCCGGACTGGCGGAGATGATGGCGGGTGGGGTGTCAATGTTCCTGGGAGGCTACACCGCGGCGCGGGCCGTCGCCGAGGCCTACGAGTTTCAGGTGAGCGTCGAGCGGCACGAGATCGAGCAGGAGCCGGAGGAGGAGCGAGCCGAGATTCGGCGGATGTACCGGGACCGCGGGTTCGGAGGGCCGCTGCTTGACGCCATCGTACGCCACATCACGGCGGACAACGAACGCTGGCTGCAGGTGATGGTGCGCGACGAGCTGGGTGCGCCGCCGCACGAGGGTCCGTCTCCCTGGCATTCGGGCCTGGCGGTCGGGCTCGCCTTCATGGTGGGAGCGCTTGTCCCCATCCTGCCCTTCCTTGCACATCTGGGGTTGGCCCGGATCCTGGCCGCCATCGTCTCGGTCGCGGCGCTCGCCCTGACCGGCGCCTTTCGCTCGCGCTACAGCCGGAAATCGCCCTGGCGGAGCGCCGGCGAGATGATCGCGGTGGGGGCGCTGGGAGCAGCCGCCGGTGTGCTGATCGGGGAGGCGCTGGCGCGCATTCCGTGAGGGAGCGCGGTACCGTCCGGTGATGCGTTGCCGGGAGCTCCCGCCGCCGGGCAGCCCGGCGAGTGGAGGCACCGGGTACACGACTCTCCCGGATGAGAACGGCGCCCAGCGCCATCTCAACGGTGGTCGGACGAGATGCTCCCGGCCGGGCTGATCCCCCCTGAGGTAACAGCAGTCTCGGTCGTGTCCCCGGCGATGGATCGCAGCACGAGTGCCAGCCGAATCTGGACCGCCTCGTCAAAGCAGCGCGGGTCGAGCCCGGCAAGCGATGCGATTTTGTCCAGCCGGTAGCTCAGCGTGTTGCGGTGGATGGAAAGCTGCCTCGAGGTGGCGGACGGGCAGCAGTTGTTGGCGAAGAAGGCGTCGAGCGTGGCCAGCAGCTCCGGCTCGTGGTCGAGCGGACTGAGCAGATAGCGGGCCAGGTCGATCTTGGTGCGCTCGTCGGACACTCCGACAAAGGCGGCGATTCCCAGGCGGTCCAGGCAGTGGACACCGTTCGGCGCGTACAGGCGCCGGCCCAGCGACAGAGCGACGCGCGCGTCCTGGTACGAGCGGGCGAGACCGTCCAGCCCAGGATGATGCCGTCCGATTCCGATGCTGATAGACGACCGGCACTTCACGGGCACCCTGGCTCGCAGCTGCCGGAGCAGCGCCTCACCGGCCCGCTGGAGAGCCGCCAGGTTGGCCCACGATGGGTTGGAGCTGTCCTCCTGCCGGTCCCGGACGACCCAGCGGCTGAGGTTTCGCTTATTGCTCGCCTTGAGCACGACGACCTCGCCGTCACCCAGGTAGGCGCAGATCGTCTCGGTCGGCAGCTCGAAGAACTCGACGACGCTGCCGATGATGACCTGGGCCCGCTGGCGAACCAGCTGTTCCGATGGCGGCTGCGGGTCTTGCCGGCCGGTCTGCAAGATCCAGCTGGCGGCATCGATTACGATGACCGCGCGAGGAGGCGCCAGATCCATGCCGAGAATCTGCGCCTCGCGCAAGATCGCCGCCTCATCCTCGGTCGCGCCGTGGAGCAGCTTGTGGATAAAGGTGTTCTTCAACTCGAGCTTGTTCGGTAAGCGATCGACCACCGCGGTCTGATCGACGACCAGCTCGACGAGGGAGCGTGCCAGCCGCGGCGAGATTACCTCGCCATCCTGCTGCCCGACGATGATCACACGGCGAGACTGATTGTCGAGCCGGACGGGGACTTCGAGGTACTCCGCGCCGGCGCTGTCCCGGGTCGGGTCGAACAGCACCCCGACGAGATCGGACTCGCTGCTGGCGACGACGACGCCGCGCTCATCCACCACAGACACCTCCGCGGAGAGAAGGTCGGCGGTCCGCTCGGCGATGACGGTGGCAGCTTGTTCGAACTCCCGTGTGACGATGGCCAGGAGGTATCTCCTCTCAACGGGCAGCCACAAAGGGCAGGGAAGCCCGCTCTGTGAGTCTCTGCATCTGGGAACGCAGGACGCACAGCAGAAACTGTGCCAGTGGTTACCGGCCCGGTTTCAGGTGGGATCGCCCGTACGCACTCGCTTGCGAGGCGTGGCGCGGGATGAGAAGAGAGCTCCCGGGCCTAGCCGGCCCGCCCCGAGCGCTGCGCCAGCTCCTCCAGAACGTCAGGCCGGAACATACCGACCTGCAGCTGACTGAAGTACCTCAGCGGTTTGTCCCAGGCGATCTCGTACGTGTACGGCTTGCGATCGCGCTGGACCCGGACGTAGCCTTCCTGTTCCAGCTCGGTCAGATGCCGCTGCACGGTCCGCATCGTCACGTCAAGTTTGCGCGCCAGGCTCTCCTGAGCCATGCGGGGGTTCTTCGCCAGCTCGTTCACGATTCGCGCGTACAGCGTGACGAACGTGACCCCCTGGTCTTCCTGCTGTTCCATATGCCCCATCCTTCATATACACGGCTCCCTAGGCGAGCCGCGTGATATTCTACCCACCGATCCTGAAGTGGCCCTAAGCCGGTTTCTCGGTTACCCCGTGCTCAGCCCGCTGGTAGAATCGCCCGGAGAAGGGAAACAGGATGCGAGAGGGGCCTAGCGGGCAAGATGACACGCTGACGGCCGAGGGGCGGGTCGTGGATACTCTGCCGCATGCCATGTTCGCGGTAGAGCTCACGAACGGGCAGCGGATCCTCAGCCGGCTATCCGGTGATCTGCTCACCCGTGGCCTCCGGATCGTGCCCGGTGATCGGGTTACCCTCCAGCTCTATCCCTACGATCACAGCCGGGGACGAATCACGCGCCGCCACGATTAGGCAGCGGGCGCTCTGCGGCGTTGGGCGTGGCGAGGGAAGTAGCCCGTATCAAAGGAATGATTCCAGGGGCCTTATCCACCGCATTGGAAGATGGCAAAAATGTTTCGGCTCTGCTATTGTTAACAGACTCGCATCCTATTAGAGGCTCCGTATGTCACACTCGTTTCCGCTTGGTGTTCGTGTCGGTGGCTCCGCGCTGCCGGATGGCGTGATGATGCTGACCCCGCTGGCAGCGGCGATCGCCCGTACCGGCCCCGACGGCTTCTCGGTTGAGTCCTTTCCGCTGCCGCAGCGCACCCCGCATCCGATTGAGAAGCTGCCGTTCATCCGCATCGTTCCCAAGCTCGTCTCCCAGATGTCGCTCGTGGTGCGAGGCTGGAAGCCGAGAACGGCTCGGTTTCCGGCTCCCGTCATCGCGGCCGCGTTGAGCATCGGCGTGCTCTCCATGCTGCTCAATGTCAGTCTGACCCGGCTGCCCGCCGTGTGGCACGCGGTTGGCTCCTCGCTGCTTCAGCTTGCTCTGTTCTTCGGGCTGATTGGGGCGACTCGCCTCGTCCCGCAATTGGGACGCATCTGGCGCTTCCACGGTGGGGAGCACCAGGCGATTGCCGCCTACGAATCGGGGATGGATCTGACCGTTGAGAACGCGAGAACGCGCACCCTATACCATCCCCGCTGCGGGACCAATCTGGCCACACTTTCCATCATCCTGATGGTGCCGGGTATGGTGGTGGGATCGGTCGTCCCCGGCTTCCTCGGCTATCTCATCACGGTTGCGGTACCGCTGCCGGCGCTGTGCGTGGCGTTCGAGATCGTCATGCTTGGCCAGAAGCGGATACGGGCCGTCCTATGGCCCGGTCTCGCCTTTCAACGTCTGACCGTGGCGATGCCGGGGCCGGTCGAGTCGATGGCCGGGATCATGGCGCTGCAGGCCGCGCTCGTCGAGCACGAGAAGGCCGAAGCGGCGCGTCAGCGGCTGACCGAGCCGGAAATGCTGGTCTCGCGTCTGGGCGCCCGTTCCGCGCAGTAGTCCCCGCAGCGCCCCGGCCGCTGAGGGCCGGAAGCGCCGACGGGGTAAGGATGGGCCGGTGCTGGGAGTCGGTGAGTGAGGAGCCGGGCACCGAGGCGTCGGCTCACGGGTCTTGAAAGGCACTCCTAAGGCTCGCGCTCGAGTCGCGGAGCGGGCATCTGACCTTTTCCAGCGTCTCCCGCCGCGAGCAGGAGTGGCGACACGTAGACCTCACCAGACGCGGCAAGTCGCACTGCCCGGGGCAGCTCATGCACCATCGAGCGCTTGGGCACATAGCCCAGCGCGCCACACTTGAGAGCAGCGATCACGTAGGGCTGCTCCTCATAGGCGGTGAGAATGACCACGCCGGCGCGGACCTGCTGCTCCTGGACCCACGAGACGATCTCCAGGCCCCCGATCGACGGCGGGGCAAGATCGGTGACCACGACATCCGGTTGCAGCGCTGTCACCTTGGTAATGGCCTGCCAGGCGTCGGCTGCTTCGCCAATGACACGTACCACGCCGTCCCGGCGCAGCGTGGAACGTACCAGCTCCCGGCAGGCGGGATCATTGTCCACCAGGAGAACGCGAATGGTTGAGGGCATCGCGACGACCTCTCACCGCCGCATCGATCGACGACGCCGTTGGAATGAGAAACAGCCCGCGGAACGAATCGGCGGTACCTGAGTCATTCTCATTGCCCCGGAGGCACAGCCACTATCGGGTTGCGGTCCGATATTCCCTCTAGGACGCGCCCTAGCGGTGTAGGACTTCCCGGAAGAGAGTCATTCCTTCGCGGGGCAGCGGCCGGCGGTCCGGCGGCCACGCATCGACCTTCCCCAAGTCTTGACTCAACCGGGCACAAATGCGTACTGTACAGGTCGTGACAATGTCGATTCGTGTCCTCATCGTCGAGGACTCAGAGCCGGACACGGACCGGCTGGTTGCGGAGCTGCGGCGGGGCGGCTACGACGTCACCTGGCAGCGCGTCCAGTCGGCGTGGAGCACCAGACAGGCGCTCGAGAGCCGGAACTGGGACATCGTCATCGCCGACTACAACCTGCCGCGCTTTAGCGGGCTCGAAGCGCTCGAGCTGGTTCAGGAACGGCTACCCGCACTTCCGGTGGTAATCGTCTCGGGCGCGGTTGACGAGGATGTGGCCGTCGCCGCCCTCCATATGGGCGCAACCGACTACGTCATGAAGCGCAACCTCAGCCGGCTCGTTCCGGCGGTCGAGCGGGCACTGCGCGACGCTGCTGAGCACCTCCGGCGATACCAGGCGGAGGAAGCGCTGCGGGTGAGTGAAGAGCGCTATCGCGAGCTCTTCGAGAACGCGAACGACGTGATCTTCACCATCGACCTCGAGGGTAACTTCACTTCGATCAATCGAGCCGGTGAGGCGATCAGTGGGTACTCGCGAGATCAGGTACGCGGCCTCAACATGTCTTCGGTCCTCACCGCCGAGGGGTACGAGCGTGCGCTTCAGATGCGGCAGGCAAAGCTCTCGGCGCAGGCGCCGACGCGGTACGAGCTCGAGCTGATCGCGCGCGACGGCCGGCTCGTGCCGCTCGAGCTGAGCACCCGGCTCATCGTGGAGAACGGTGTGCCGGTCGGCGTTCAGGGGATCGCGCGCGATATCACGGATCGGCGTCGCGCCGAGGCGGAGCTTCGCTCGCGCGAGCATAAGCAAGCAGTGGTGGCGAGCCTCGGGCAGCGGGCCGTGGCCACCACGAACCTCGACGCGCTGTTCGACGCCGCTGCGGAGTCTATTGCCGGCACGCTCGACCTCGAGTACTGCTCGGTCCTGGAGCTGCTTCCGGACGGCAGCCGGCTGTTCGGTCGGGCCGGCGTGGGCTGGAAGGAGGGGGTCATTGGCCACGCCACGGTTGAGGCCGGCCCCGGCTCGCAGGCCGGGTACACCCTGCAGTCGGTCGCGCCGGTTATTGTCGAGGACGTCTCGACCGAGACCCGATTCAGGGTGCCGCCGATCCTGCGCGACCACGACGTCACCAGCGGTCTCTCGGTGATCATCGAAGGCCCCGCCTGCCCCTTCGGCGTGCTGAGCGCATTCTCGCGCCGGCGGCGCGTATTTACGAAGGACGATCTGCTCTTCCTTCAGGCGGTTGCCAATATCCTGGCGGCTTCGATCGAGCGCACGCGGCTGGAGCGCGAGCGTGAGCGGCACGCGCAGGAGCTGGCGGCACGGGTTCTCGAAGCGCAGGAGGCGGAACGCAAGCGAATCGCGCGTGAGCTGCATGATGAGACGGCGCAGACGCTGTCCGTGCTCCTGGCGAACCTCGACCTCTTGCGGCAGCGGATCGCGGCGGATGACCGGGAGCTGCATGCCGGATTCGTCCGGGTGGAGACGCTCGCCAAGCGGGCGCTCGACGAGACGCGTGCCCTCTCGCACGACCTTCGCCCTACCATCCTGGACGACGTTGGGCTGGTGGCGGCGCTGCGCTGGTTGGCGGTGGAGTACGAGAACACATACGGCACAACGGCGGAAGTGGATGTGGTCGGGGGGGCGCCGGCCGTGCTCAGCGCTGAGATGCAGGTCGCGCTGTTCCGCATCGCGCAGGAGGCTTTGACCAATTGCGGCAAGCACGCCTCGGCTGGTAGCGTGCGACTGGCACTGTCGTTCCCGAGCGACCGGGCGCGACTCACCGTGGAAGACGACGGTCGCGGGTTCCGGCCGGATCGGGTCCGGCAACCCTCACGTGAGGGACGCCTGGGACTCTACGGCATGCGAGAGCGTGCGGCGCTGCTCGGCGGCACCCTGGATGTGATCAGCCAGCCGGGACGGGGCACGAGTATCGTGGCCGAGGTACCGCTGGGCGCCGTTCCCGGGTCGGCGGTCGAGGCGGTTCAGGCCGGAATCGTGGGCTGACGTGCCGATTCGGGTCCTGCTCGCCGATGACCACGCGATCATGCGGGAGGGCTTGCGCATGGTGCTGTCGGCTCATCCCTCGATCGAGGTGGTCGGGGAGGCCGAGGACGGACACCAGGCAGTGGAGCAGGCCGGGAAGCTACGCCCAGATGTCGTGGTGATGGATATCACAATGCCCAATCTCAATGGGCTAGAAGCAACCCGTCTGATTCGGCGCGACTTCTCCGAGGTGCAGGTCGTTATCCTCACCATGCACGATAACCGAGCCTACTACCTGGAGTTCGCCAAGGCCGGCGCCGCCGGCTGTGTCCTGAAGCGGTCGATGGGAACTGAGCTCGTGACCGCCATCGAGGCGGCGGCCCGTGGCGAGAGCTACCTGCCGCCGTCGGTTGCCGCCACGGTACTGGCGGACTACCGTCGCCTGACCGCGCGGCCAACCGGTGAACCGGGGAATCCGCTAACGGCGCGGGAGCGGGAGATCCTTCAACTGGTGGCGGAGGGGCGGACCAACCGCGAGATTGCCGATCTCCTCGTGCTCTCGATCAAGACCGTACAGGCCCACCGCGCCAACATCATGGAGAAGATCGACGCCCATGACCGTGTCGAGCTGGTGCGATATGCCGTCCGTGCCGGCTTGATTCGCGAGGACCCTGCTCCGTTCTGAGACCGTATTGGCCCTGCCGTACGTCTCAGTGCAGATAGTCCACGACGTCGACAGCCACCGTGAGCGCGACGATCGTGCCGAGCAGTACTGCCAGCGCGCGCTGGCGCGAACCGGTCAGCCTGATCAGCCAGCCCTCGCCAGCTCGCCAGGCGCGCGAGCGCGTGATGGTCCAGAGCAGCAATCCGGCGACGACGATCGCAATGCCCCGGACACCGTGCGAGGCGATCAGCCAGACGCCGAGTACGAGTACCGCGATCAGAAGCGCGAAGCGGGTGAGTACTTGCACGGTGATCGGCGGCCTCTTCCGCCGCTACCTCCGGGCCGTGGCGCGCAACTGCGCCGCGACCAGCCTCAGCCACTGCATGTCCATGCCTCCCACCTCCGCGTGATTATAGAAGTCTGCGTACGATCCGGCGGGATCGGCGATAATGGTGAAGTATGGAAGCGTCCGTCGTCTACCACCGTCCGCGGCATATTCAATTCACCCTTGCACGGACCCTCGAGATCGAGCCGGACTGCCCGGAATGCCCGAAGGATGATCCAGGGACCGTCGCGACCTGCCCGGACTGCGGCAGTAAGATGGCCTACCAGGGACGCGCTCGCCTGCGGAGTGGCGTGCTCGTGCACCACTTCGAATGCGTGCACTCGCATCGCGAAGTCCACAGCCTGAGTATCGTGATCTCCGAGTGAGCGTTGCGGGCGCTCGCGTCCGCGTGCAACATCCCGTTCGGCCGGCGATCCTCGTACCCGACAGGAGTAGACGATGGCTGTTCTGACGCTCACGCTTCACCCGGGCAACGTGCTGGCCTGGCTCCTCGTCGGCCTCCTGGCCGGCGCCATTGCCGGGCGTCTTACCCGCGGCCGGGGATTCGGCTGCATCGGCGACATCGTGGTGGGATTGATCGGTTCCTTCATCGGCGGCCTCATCGTGGCGCCGTTCGTCAAGCAGACGACCACCGCCGGTTTCCTCGGCACCCTGCTGGTCGCGCTGATCGGCGCGCTGGTGTTACTTATCGGCCTGCGCGTGCTGCGCTCGATCGTCTAGGTGAAGCGTTCGAAACCCTCCGGAGCCGTGCTCGGGGGCGCCGGCCTGCGGGTGTTGAAAGGCCCTCTGCAGCGCTGTCGCAGCGGGCGCTTCCCGTCTCGTCGCCTCGGGACCCGGGCTCCCGCCTAGGCTACATCCACCTGATTGCGTCCGGCGGTCTTCGCGCTGTAGAGCGCTCGGTCCGCTGAGCTCAGCAATTCTTCGGGCGACACGGCATGCCGCCCCTCGGTTCCCGCCACGCCGACCGACACTGAGATGCTGACCCCTGGGGGCAAGGGCGGGGAGCCGAGCGCGGCGCTCAGCGCGCGGATCTCTTCGGCCACCGTCACGGCCTCGTGCGCATGAGTGTCGGGAAGCATCACCACGAACTCGTCTCCACCCAGCCGTGCCGAGAGGTCACCCTCGCGCAACCGCGCGCGCAGTAGCTGGGCAACAGCTTGAAGCGCCCGATCTCCAACGTCGTGGCCTTGCGCGTCGTTGAGCTGCTTCAGCCCATCTAGATCACAGAACAGGATCGAGCACGCGGAGTCGGCGCGGCGAACGCGCGCCAGCTCGCGGCGCAACGCTCCTTCAAACGAACGGCGGTTGTGCAATCCGGTGAGCGGATCGGTCATGGCCAGCCGCTGGACCTCGTCGTAGAGCCGCGCCTGTTCGACCGCCACGGCACACGCCCCGGCGAACAGCTCGAGCACCTGCACCCTGGCCAGGTCCGGATAGCGGCCATCGTGTGGCTCGTCCATCGAAACCAGGCCGATCGTCTGGCCATCTCGGCCCTGCAGCGGTATGGTCAGTGAATCGAGGGGATGCCATTCGCCCGGCGCACATCCCCGTTCCTCCGGGATGCTCAGTGCGGCGAGGAGCTCGGACGGCACCTCGTGACGGCGGTGGTCAAAGATAAAGGAGCGGCTGACCTGCATCTCCGGACGCATCAGGTGGGCGAATACGGCGAACGGCACAGGCGCCCGTATCCGCTCCATATCATGCCGCGGGACGCCGATAAAGGCGCGCGCGTGGAGCATGTCCTCGTCGTCACGGAGGTACACGGCGGCTCGCTGGAAGCCACCGTCTGCCGTCATGGTCCGGGCGATCCTTTGCAGCACCTCGTCGAGGTTGAGCCCGTGGACCTGGGCGCTTGCTTCCAGCAAGGCCTCCAGCTGTCTCTTTTGTGTCTCGACCGTCCGGATGCGCGCCTCTTCCGCTCGGCGCTGCTGGATGGAAAGCAGTGCTCCCGCCGCGGCGTGCGCGAGCAGCTCGAGGGTGACCCGAGTATGGGGCGCAGGCAGTCGTCGCGTCGCTGGATTGCCAACGAGGATCAGACCGATGGGATTGGCCCGATCGTCCCTCACTGTGATGAAGACCAGGGGACCGAGGCCCCACCAGGGATTACGGCCGTCGCTGTAGCCGACCGATCCCGCCAGGCGCGCGCCGGCGCACAGGTCATGCAGGTCCTGCTGCCGCCATTCGCGCCGGAGGAGAATTCGTGTCTGCTGCGGCTCGAAACCGTCCGCCGCGAACGCAGCGCTGCCGTCATCATCGCTCCACAATATCGCGGCAGCTGCCGGAAGCGAGAGCTTCTCCCGTGCGAGCTGGACGATCAGGTGGACGAGCTCGTGCTCGTCGCCGACGGCGAGGAGGCCATGCCAGCCGTCACTCCGACGGGAGGCAGGAGCGACGGCGAGCGGCGATGCTACAGGCTGAAGTGGTCCCCGATTCAGGGCTACGCTGGCCGGGCGCCGATCGCGAGAAACGACTTCCATCGTTCGCTACTCAATCACGTGGTCGCCGGCAGCGGTAGTGCCGTCGGCACCCCGCGCGAGGGGCCGATGGTCCATGTTTTGCAGGCTGCTGAGAGCACGAATCCAATTCGCACCGGCGCTCAGTCCGCTGGAAGCTCGCCGGTCATCGCACAATGGAGAGAGGCGCGCCGGCAGGCCGGAGTGGCCCGCATTCCGCGGATGAAAGGAGCGATTCATGACCGCACAGGAGTCCCGCGACCATCTCGACGTGGGCGAGGACGTTATCGGCAAGGACGGCGAGAAGCTGGGAACGGTCGCCTATGTGATTGTCCGGCCGCCCGAGCTGCATGTCACCGATATCGTGGTCAGCACCGGTGCAGTTATCGGCCGGGATATCGTGGTGGAGCACGGCGCGATCGACCGCGTCGCCGACGGCAAGGTACACCTCTCCCTCGATAAAGACGAGCTGCAGAAACTTCACGATTACGTCGAGCTCAACTACACGCGTCCGCCCCAGGAATGGGCGCCTCCCGAGGGGTTCATCTACCCCACCGGATCTGTGCTCTGGCCGGCTGCTCCCTACTACCCGGAGGACACGTCAGTCACGGTGAATGCGCCGCCCGGTACGGTCGGACTGCGGCAGGGCATGGACGTGGAGAGCAGCGATGGTCACAAGGTCGGCTCGATCGACGCGCTCGATACCGATCCAGACAGCCAGGACATTACGGCCATCGTCGTGAAGCATGGCTTTCTCTTCACACACGACACCCGCATCTCGGTTGACCACGTCTCTTCGCTGCAGGGCGGACGGGTGACGCTCGACCTGACCCGCGATCAGGTGCAGGAGCTGGAGCAGCGCGACGCCGGCGGCGGGTAACGCCCGGTCACGCTCCGGCGGCCACCAGCACCAGGTCGGTGCCGAACGCGACGGTGAAGCCGACCAGCAGGCCGACCATGACGAACTGCTGCATCTGGACGCGCCGTATCAACGGCAGGAGCTGGCTCAGCACGTAGATGATCGAGCCGGCGGCCAGCGCGAGGAAGAGCACGTAGACGACGGTAGCGTGGAAATTGATGCCCACAATCGTGCCCAGAAAGGTTGGCCCACCGCCGATCAGGCCGGCCAGAGCGATGTACGACCAGGGCGCGTTTCCGCCAAGCGGCGCCGCGATTCCGAATCCCTCGGTTGTGTTGTGCAACCCGAAGCCGACGATCAGCAGGACAGCGAGCTGGATCTGTCCGGTGGCGGCTGACTGGCCGATGGCAAGCCCCTCGGCCAGATTGTGCAGCCCAATGCCGGCGGCGATCATGTAGCCGAGCGCCATGCCACTCGGGGCAGAAGCACCATCCCGCCGCAGGAAGCGTTGCTCGAAGAACACCAGCGCCAGCAGCCCGACCCCCAGCCCGACGACCAGGACCGACAGATCGGTCAGGGCGGCGGCACGCAGTCCGGACTTCACGGCGCGATTGACCGGGTCGATCGCCTGCGCCAGCACATCGTAGAGGAGAAAGAAGAGGATGCCCGTGGCAACCGCGTTGAGGAATCCCTGGAGTGTCCGCGGGGGGTTCTTCAGACGCGCGATCGGTAGCCCTAGATAGATGCTTGCACCCGCCACGGCGCCAAGGCCGACCATCTCGACGGTGCTCATGCCGGCGCCCCTGCCTGTTCGTCCGCGGTCATCAGCTGCCGCCCTCCTCGCGTGCCACCCAGATCTTCGCCGCGAGATCGCGCGGGAGCGATCGCCTTCCAGCCGCGGTCTCGAAGCTCACGGTTGGCTCGCACTGGTCCTCGACCAGTGAGAGCCGGGCTCCAGGGTGAATCCCTTTGTCGGCGAGCCGCCGGAGGACTTCCGACTCGTCCTCGACCACCTCGGATATGAGCACGACGCGCACGGTATCGCCCGCGACGGTGTCGGAGAGTCGAATCGCCTGCTGCTCGCGCAGGAAGGCAAGGCCGCTACTGGTGTTGCCGGGGATCGGGTTGCCGTGCGGACAGGTAAGCGGGTGGCCGAGCTGCTCGGAGATACGCTGCGCCACCTCTTCACTCATGCTGTGCTCGAGGGTGTGAGCCTGCTCGTGAGCGCTGATCCAGTCCATGCCGAGTAGGTCGAACAGCAGCCGCTCCGCCAGCCGGTGGCGGCGCAGCACCTCTTCCGTCAGCGCCCTGCCGCTAGGCGTGAGGTCAATCGTCTTGTTGGCGTGCTGCACCGCATACCCACCGGCGACGAGCCGCCTGATCGTTTCGGTGACGGTCGCTCGCGAGACGCGGAACTTCTCGGCGAGCCGGGCGCCGATAACGGGCTCGCCTTCCATGGTCATGTTGTAGATCGTCTCTAGATATTCCTCGGCAACCGCTGATGCCATGCGTGTTAGGTCCCCCTAACATCCATCGTAGCAATCTACCGGCAGTAATTCCGAGTGAATCACTCGGCATTCGAGCCGACATCTGCTCCCGTACGATGGCGATGTGGCCCTATCTCCTGGCCCTGCCCCGACCGCGGAGTCGCGGGCGGCCATCCGCCTCGCCGGGTATGCCGGCTTCATCCTCATCGGCTGGAACGCGGTTCTCATTCCATCGTTGATCCGGTCGGTGGAGCAGGCGTTCCATCAATCGGATGCCGCCTTCGGGTTCTTCTACTTCCTGTCGGCGCTGGTGTATGCCGCCGGCTCGCTGGGCGGAGGCTTCGTTACCGAACGGGTGGGCCGGCGTCCGGTGCTGGCACTGGCTGCGCTCCTGCTCGGCGTGGGTCTGGCCGGCGAAGCGGGGGCGCCGAGCTGGTTGCTGGTGCTGGCGGCGGCTCTGCCGGTGAATCTGGGGGCGGGGGCGATCGACGGTGGGGTGAATGGATTGTTTCTGGATCTCTTTCGAGAAGCCCGCGGCGGAGCGCTCAGTTTGCTCCACGTGTTTTTCAGCGTTGGCGCTCTGCTGGCGCCATTCAGTGTCGGCCAGCTGGTGGCGGCCGGCGTAGGCTGGCGCATCCTCGTCCTGATACCCGGCGCGGCAGCGCTGGCGCTTGCCGCGTACTTCGGCAGCCTGCCCATGCCGTCCGGCCACGCCGGGCGCGCTGTGCCGGCGACAGACCAGGTTGACCAGACCGAGCGATCGCTGCTGCCGTTCGCCGGGCTGGCGGTGGCGATCTGCCTGTACGTGGCCGGCGAGGTCGGCGTCTCGAGCTGGCTGGTTCGCTTCCTGTCGGGAGAGCCGGTTGCTCTTGCCACCGCCGTGCTCTCGGGGTTCTGGGGCGGCCTGGCGCTGGGACGCCTGGTGTCGAATCGGGTGGCGGAGCGATTCGACTACACGCGCTTCATTGCCGGCTGCTTCGCCGCCACCGCGGTGACGACGGTTGCGGCGTCGATCGTCCCGATGTTTCCGCTGGCGGCAGCGCTCTTCGGCCTGGCGGGATTCTTCTCGGGTCCGATCTATCCGATGATCATGGCCCTTGGCGGCGACATCTACCCGCACCGACTGGCGGCGCTGAGCGGCAGCCTGGGAGCATCGGCGGTGATCGGCTCGGTGACCTACCCGGCACTGGTCGGGGTTACCGCGGCACGGGTCGGACTGCGGACCGGTATGGTCGGCGCCGGTCTGCTCAGCATTCCTGGCGCCCTCGCCGTGCTCGCCGCCGCCGCCCTGGCCCGGCGAATGGAGAGCTAGCGGAACGACGTGTCCGCCGTCGGG
This sequence comes from Chloroflexota bacterium, assembly GCA_035295425.1. Classification (GTDB taxonomy): domain Bacteria; phylum Chloroflexota; class UBA5177; order UBA5177; family UBA5177; genus DATGJB01. The sequence goes on from DATGJB010000055.1 coordinate 101,741, forward strand.
TTCCTGCTCGCAGGCCACCACCCTGCACCGAGGGCACAGATTGGACCTGGAGAAGTCTCTGGCACGCTGCGTGCTCGTCTGGTACGTGGCGGGAGTCCAGGAACATTACTCCCGCCATGCCGAGGACGACAGCGGGCTCGAGGGACCAGTCGTGGGACAGGGGGCGGTCGTCACCGAGGTAGTACGGCGGCTGCGATTGTGGCCTGTGTTCTGCGAGGCCGCAGCAATCGGGCGCCCATCCATACGCGCATCCATAAAGGATGCGACTACATGGATGCTCTCGGAGTGGTGGGCAAGAGACCGTTCGATACACTGAGGGGACGGAAATCCGCCCCCTCTGGAGCGAGCACATGCCCTTCCTCGCGGTTGGCGTCGAGCACAAGACCTCACCCCTGGCGGTACGCGAGAGTGTGGCGCTGGAGCGAGACGCCGTGGCGGAGGCCGCGGCCGAGCTGCAACGTCATCCCGCCATCGTCGAAACCGCCATTCTCTCCACCTGCAATCGGACCGAGATCTATCTGTTTGCCGGCGATCCGGCGGAAGCGACCGCGGCGGCGGCAGCCTACCTCGCGGCACTGGACCACCGATTGCCCCCGTACATTCAAACCTGGGAGGAGATGACAGCCGTCGAGCATCTCTTCCGTGTTGCCTGCGGGCTCGAGTCACAGGTGCTGGGCGAACCGCAGATCCTGAGCCAGGTGCGGGAAACGCTCGAGAACGCCCAGCAAAATGGCACGATCGGACCGAATCTCCACTCGCTCTTCCGGACTGCCATCAGCTGCGCTAAACAGGCGCGGGCCGGGACCGCTCTCGGCACGGTCAACGTCTCTATCGGCTCGGAGGCGGTGCGGGCGGCAGCCCAGGATCTTGGCACGCTGCAGGATCGTGCCGTGCTGGTCATCGGCGGCGGTGAGATCGGCCGGCTGGTCGTGGAAGAGCTTCGCGCGCGAGCCGCTGGAACTCTGTTCATCATCAACCGCACCGATTCAGTGGCGGTCGATCTGGCCAGGCGCTACGCCGGCACGCCGGTGCGACTCGCCGATCTTCCCCGCGCCCTGGAGCAGGTCGAGCTCGTGATCAGCGTCACGAGCGCGCCGCACTATCTCATCACGCCGGAAGCGGTGCCGGCGGCGCGCGACCGCACGCTGCATATCTTCGATCTCGCGATTCCGCGTGACGTCGATCCGGCCGTCGGCGAGATGGAGGGAGTGGTCCTGCGCGACCTCGATACCCTCCTCCCCAGCGGGCTGGTCGATCACTGGAGCGAGGACATCCGCGCCATGGAGAGCGTCATTGCCGCCGAGATCCAGGAATTTACCGCCTGGTACCTGACGCGGCGGGTGGCGCCGGTAATCGCCAATCTGCGCAGCCACGTGGAGGCGGTGCTCGCGCAGGAACAGAAGCGGGTGGCGCCGCGACTCGCCGACCTGACCGACCGCGAGCGGGACGCCGTCGAATCATTGACCCAGCGTCTGGTCGACAAGATGTTTCATCACCTGGTCACTCGCCTGCGCCTCGCTGCGCAGACCGATCCGAAGCTGGTCGATGCAGCCGAGTTCTTTTTCTTGCATGGCGATGGCGGCCTCTTCGACCACGCCGCGCAGCTGTACAGCGAGACCGGCGCCGTCGAGGCCGGCGCTGCCGCGCCGGAACCACCGAAACCGCCGCGATGAACCGCCAGACCATCGTGGTCCTGCAGGGTGATGAGACCGGGCAGGAGCTACTGGAGGAAGCGCTGCGTGTGATCAGGCCCGAGGTCATCGGCTTCCCGATCACGCTCGAGTGCTTCGACCTCAGTCTGGCGAACCGGCGCCGCACCCAGAACGGCATCGTGCACGAGGCGGCGGCCGCGATGCGTGAGGCCGGCTATGGACTGAAGGCGGCCACCATTACCCCCGAGGACAGGCGGGACGTCCGCTCGCCGAATGCCATCCTGCGCAGCGAGATCGACGGCAAGGTCATCGTGCGCACCGGTCGGCGTATTCCCGGCGTCACCCCGCTGGCCGGCATCCACAATCCGATCTCGGTGGTGCGGATGGCGGTGGACGGGGCATACGGCGCGAAGGAGTGGCGAGAAGGCGAGGGGCTGGACGAGCTGGCATTTCGGACCGAACGCATGACGCGTCGCACCTGCTACGCGGTTGCCGAATATGCGTTCCGCCAGGCCGAGCGTATGAGCGCCACGGTCTTCGGCGGACCGAAGTACACCGTCAGTCCGATCTACGAAGGCATGTTCAAGGAGGAGATGGACGCCGCGGCGGCGCGGCATCCGGCGGTGCCGTACGAACCGCAGTTGATCGACGCGACGTTCGCGCTGCTGCTGACCAGTGTCGGCGAGCCGCGCGTCATCCCAACCCTCAATCGCGACGGCGACATCCTGAGCGATCTGGTCTTGCAGCTCTTTGGCTCGATTGCCGGAGCGGAGTCACTGCTACTCAGCTTCGACGACGAGTTTCAAATCAAGGTGGTGATGGCCGAGGCGCCGCACGGGACAGCGCCGCGGTTGTTCGGAAGGAATCTGGCGAACCCGATGGCCATGATCCTCGCCGCCGGCGCTCTGCTGGCGTTCTTCCCCGGCGACCGAGAGGCGCATCGAGTGTCGAAGGTCATCGAGGAGGCAGTCTTCCAGGTCGTGGGGGGCGGTACGAAAACCGTCGACCTCGGTGGCCAGTCCAGTACAACCGAGTTCACTGAAGCCGTGATTGCCGGCGTGAGAGAGAAGCTGAGCGTCAATGGTAGCGCGACCTGACCGGCCCGTCATGAGTCGGCTGCCGGAGCCTGGCCGGCAAGACCCCTAACACCGCGCGGATCGCTTTGGCTGAGGGGTCACGCGGCAGATGTCACCTCCGGCGCCGGTCCCACCGTCAGGAATGCTTGAAGACGGTCGTGAACGCCTCTTTATTCGTGGCGGAGCGGGTGGTCTGGATGTTGAGCACACCCGTCGAGATCGCGTAGAGGTTGTGACCATGGAGCCCGGGGTTCGCAGAGCCGAAGGGGTACCCATTGATGAGCGCGGCGGTGAACGCCAGGGTGCCAAAGTTGGGCACCGCAGACCTCGTCGCACCAGAAACTACTGGAAAGTCGCCGACCGTGATGCCCGCGCCTGTTCCGCCGCCAGAGCCGTTACTGGTGGCGATGAACGGGTGCGTCATGTCAATTACTGAGTCCGTAACCTGTGCGTCGCTCTGCGACACCGAGAGCTGGATCCTGTCCCCAGCCTGTGCTACATCGCTCGCGAAGTTCCTGGTGCTGCCATTGACGACGAACGATGGGTAGTAGGTCGCCACGCCCTGCGGTGTGCAAGCCAGGTACAGGCGGGCGTACGAGTTCACGGACTGGATGCCGACACCGGCGTACATTGCGCTCCCCGCTGATGGCGTTCCGTTGCAGTTGAGCCTGGGTACGGCGATGATGGCGCTGACTGCCCCCGGTACCGCGATGTAGTTCGCGAAGTTGTAGCCTGCCATAGTGCTGCTCCGAGCGGCAGTTGCTTTCCCTATCGCCGCAAGCGTGGGCCTGACTGCTGCCGTGCGCGCCGCAGCGAACCCTGGGAGGTTCACCTTCACCGGCACAGCGCTCCCTGCGTAGCTTCCGTCACCGAGCTGGCCGAAATTGTTGAGGCCCCAGGCAAGCACTGCGCCCGTCGAGCTCACCGCCAGGCTATGCAGCTCGCCGGCGGCGATGGCGGTCACCCTCGTACCCGCGGGTAGCTTCACCTTCACCGGCACAGCGCTGTTTGCCGTGCCGCCGTCGCCAAGCTCGCCATCTTTGTTGTGGCCCCAGGCAAGCACCGTCCCGGTCGACGTCAGCGCCAGGCTATGGCCGGGGCCAGCAAAGATCGTGCCCACTCCGGTGAGTGGGCCGCCGGTGGCGACGGCGGTCACCTTCGTGCCTGCCGGCAGCTTGACTTTCACCGGCACGCGGCTGTTTGCCGTGCGGCCATTGCCGAGCTCACCCTGTCGGTTGTAGCCCCAGGCGAACACCGCTCCGGTTGAGGTTAGCGCCAGGCTGTCGTAGGCGCCGGCGGCGATGGCCGTCACCCTCGTACCCGCTGGCAGCTTCACCTTCACCGGCACAGTGCTGAATGCCTTCCCGCCATTGCCGAGCTCGCCATCATTGTTGTAGCCCCAGGCGAACACCGCTCCGTTCGAGGTCAGCGCCAGGCTGTGTAAGGCGCCGGCGGCGACCGCCGTCACCCTCGCGCCTCCCGGCAGCTTCACGTTCAGCGGTACACCGCTGGTTCCCGTGCCGCCGTTCCCGAGCTGGCCCTCGTTGTTCAAGCCCCACGCGAGCACTGCCCCGGTCGAGGTCAGCGCGAGACTGTGGCCGGCGCCGGCGGAGACGGCGGTTGCCTTCGTGCCCGCCGGCAAACGCACCTGCACCGGCACGTCGCGGTCTCTCGAGTCGCCGAGCTCGCCATTGCCGAGCTCGCCGTCGCGGTTCTTGCCGCAGGAGAAAACGGCGCCGGTCGACGTGACCGCGAGGCTGTGGGCGAAGCCGGCGGCTATCCCGATCACCTTCGTGCCGCCAGGCAGATGCATGTGTACCGGCACATCACTGTCACCTGTGCTCCCGTTACCGAGTTGACCGGTTATGTTCCAGCCCCAGGCGAGCACCGTCCCGGTCGAGCTCAGCGCCAGTCCGTGGTACAGGCCGCCGGCGACTGCGGTTGCCGTCACCGCCGGGGAAGCGGCGGCGGCCGCACCGATCGGAGCTGCGGATCGGGTCGCCGCCCAGGCAGTACCCGCTCGCAGGATTGGGGAGCCGGCGGACAGAACTGAGGACAGTAGCAGCACTGCCAGTGCCACCGCAGCACCGACCGTCGTACCGCCTCTGGATCCGGATCGTCTCACAGTGGACCTCCTTTCGCCGTGCCCAGCCCCGACGTCCCGCTGTATCTGTCTGGTGAGCGGAGGCATTGGCGTGACCGTGGCTCCACTCGTTCTGAATACGTTGAATCGCGCTCTTACCATCATGCCGGTCCCTCGCCTTCATTTGTTCCAAGCGGAATAGTGCAGACGCCGCGGGCACTTGGAGCCAATATGGCAGGAAAGCCGGCGTTTGACCATGAACAAAGCACACGAATAGGACACACAAATTGGCTGAGCCGAACCTCAGCTTAACCGCGCCAGGTCTGATGGAGACATCCGGGTTGGGAATCGGGCGGTATCGATTGCCTCGTGCTGCTGATGGCAGCGTGTCCCAAACTCCACATGCGGAGGGTGGCCGCTTGCGCTGCGGCGACAGCGGTGATTGTGCCAAGTCCGTACGTTCGACAAGCCGTGACCGGCGCTCGGCATGGCCGGCGTCGCCCTACCTGGAGTCGGCCGGCTGGTACCGTGCCACGGTGAAGGCGATGATTGTGGGGATGTCGACCGCGTACACCAGGAGGCTCAGCGAGATCACGACGAGTGTGCCGCCGCGCACCCCGTCGACGACGAACACGTACTCGAGCAGGCCGGCGATGATGGCATAGGCCAGCAGCGTCCAGCGCCCGACCAGCCGGAACGTGTCCCACGCAAAGTCACGCAGGCGGCTGAGGGTGACGGCGTTCCAGATGAGGAGGGCGCCGCTCACGACGAGCAGCCCAACTGCCGGTGCGAGCGGTGGTGTCTGGGGTAGATGGGAGGCGAGGTAGATGCCGGCGATGATGATGAGTGCCATCGAAAGGACGGCGGTCTCGGCAATCGGCGGCAGGCGGCGCTCGACCGTGCCTGTGCCGTCATGCGCTCCCTCGCCGGCTACCATGTCGCGATCCTCGTCATGATCACGAGCGTTGCCACCTGCATCAGGCCGGTAATGCCGGCAGTGTAGATGAAGCGCCGCATCAGCGTGCCGATCAGCGCACCGTTGGGCCGCGGCTTCTTCAGCTCGAACAGCACCGCGACGTTGGCCGGCTCGAGGACGCCGAGCGCGATGACCGACATCACACCCACCACGATAAAGGAGGCGTTGACCCACCAGTGCTGCGGGTAGGGCGCGGCGAGCACGCTCAGATGGCGGGCCAATTGCCAGCCTGAGGTAAGTGTCATGATGACCAGGGTCGGCATGATGAGCAGCATCTTCGGCATGAACTGCTTCATGAACTCGACGCGCGCCTGAATCGAGAGCCGCCCCAGTATCGGCCCGACGACCAGCCCGACGAAGAGATCGATGGCGGTCCAGAGCGCGCCGCCCACGATGTGGAAGAAGTCCAGCGCCCACAGCCAGTTGCCGGCGATGGCGATGATCAGCCCAACCAGTGCCGCGCCGACGAACGGCAGGCCCCGCAGCGGCACGATCTCAAAATCGGGTCGTGCCGGCGCCTCGTGGGGAACGCCGACCGCAACCGCCGGACTGCCCACCGTCGCTTCAGCCATGGTTCATCTTCCCTTATCAGCATTGTGCGACGACAGATGCCGAGAAGCAAGTGCCTGGACGCTTTCACCGCGCCTGATGTAGCCTCTAGCGCGCGAACCGAGACAGACTGGCGCGGCAGGAGGGTCCGGCATCGTGGAGGGTGTGGAGAACCGGGACGGTACCTGGCAGACCGTTCGCCTACGCGACGGCCGGCGGCTGTGCTTCGGGGAGTTCGGCGACCCCGCCGGGGTGCCGCTGTTCTTCTTCCACGGCGGCGGCGATTCCCGCGTCCAGCGTCACCATGATGACACGATCGCCGGGTCACTGGGTATTCGACTCATCACGGTCGATCGCCCGGGTGTGGGACGCTCCGATATCCAGCGTCGCCGCCGGCTGGTGGACTGGCCGGACGACGTGACCCAGCTGGCGGCCGCGCTGGGCATCGATCGCTTCGCAGTGCTGGGCTATTCGCTGGGAGGCCCTTTCGCGCTGGCCTGCGCCTGGGCACTGCGCGACCGTCTGCTCGCGGTGGGCGTCGTGTCCGGTGTCGCCCCCTTCGACCGGCCGGACGCGCTGGAAGCAATGGATCCATTTTTCGCCCGCATGTTCCGGCTGGGACGGCTGTCGCAGTGGGCAGTTCAGGTGCCGTTGCTCCTTCTCCTGAGGGAGATGCGCCGCGGCCCATACGCGCTGGCCGACAGGCTGTACAGTACTGCTCTGGAATGCGATCGGCAGGTCTACAGCGACCCGTACCGGCGCGAGAACGCGGTGGCGGCGATGGTCGAGGGCGCGGGGCACTGGGGGCAGGGCCTGGCTCGCGACCTTGCCATTGTGACTCGTCCCTGGGGCTTCCGGCTGGGGGAGATCACGACGCCGGTGCAGCTCTGGTACGGGACAAGCGACCGTACGACCCCGCTGCAGATGGCCCGCTGCTTTGAGTCCAGCCTCCCCAACGCGCGTCTCACCCTGTGGGACGGCGAGGGCCACCAGGCAATCTTCACCCACTGGCGGGAGATCCTCCAGTCACTGGTCACAGCCGGCGCCGTATCAGGCAGCACCGGCGGATAAGGGTCGGTCATTCCGCGATCTCTGCATCAGCGGATTCGTCAAGCCAGGTAGCTCGACGCGTGGTATCGCAGTGCGCCAACCGGCGGATCACCGCGAGATATGAAGAACACTCGAGGTCGTACGAAACCCGGCGCGGGCGTAGATGCGCTCCTCCGCCTCATTGGCCATGAGAAAAGGGACAGTCGCTCCGGCGGCGAGGGCCGCTCGCGCCAGCCACACCGTCATCGCGGCGGCAATCCCGCGTCTGCGATACGGAGCGCGTACGGCGATACTCGTGATCTCAGTCACGCCATCAAGAATAGGGGTATACTCCCCGGCGCCGACCGGCTCTCCGGTGTCCTGAACACGCGCCAGCACCGCCATCCCGCCCGCTCTCAGATTCGCGGCGACACGCTGGGCATCCTCTTTGGTTGCCGGTTCGGGCTCGCCGTAGGCCTCGTGTTGCACCGTTCGAACGCCGAGCAGTTCGCCATCCGTTTCGGGGCGTCTGAGCTCGATACCAGGGGGAATGGGAGGGGTGCATTCTTCGCCGCGCCGGGAGGTCATGAGGGCGAGTCGGCCCTCGACCCTAAAGCCCGCTTCGAGAAGCGGCGCCTCGACGAGCGGCGCAGAGCGTGTGATGTACTCCAGTCGCGGGCGCAAGCCATGGCGCTCGTAGCTGCGGATGAGGTCCGCGATCTCATCCGCCGATGGAGCGGCGCCATCGTCGGGGATCGCGTAGTTCAGGAACGGGTTCGCACTCGAACGGCTGAATGTTGCCAGGAAGGGGCCGATCCGCTCGGTCTCGCGTTCGCGGGCGGTCACGTCGCGCAGGTACGCCTGGATGCGTGCGTCTAGCTC
>DATGJB010000056.1:0-2008 GCA_035295425.1 Chloroflexota bacterium
CCATGAACGAGGCGATGATCGCCGGCAGGATGACCAGTATCCCAACCGCCGGATCGGCACGCAGGTATGCGCTGAGGGGCAGGCCGAGGGCACTCGCCTCGACCGCGTCGACCAGCGCCAGTCCGCCGACCACTGCCACGACCGCGCATGTCTCCAGCACCAGATTCGAGCGCCGCTGCGCCAGCCGGCTCATAACGGTCCCAACCGCGGTCCCGACCAGGAAGCTGAGGATGAACCGCAGAAACGGGATGAAAGAGACGACGTACCAGCCGAGGGTGCTGGTAACAACCCCGCCGACCAGCGAGCGGGCCACCAGCCAGGTTCCCAGCTCGTACTGCGGCAGCCGGCGCAGCTGGGCACATTCTCGACACCGGCCGCCTACCGGCGTCTGCACCACACAGCGCGTGCAGATCGGCTTGCCGCACTTCCCGCAACGCAGCGACGTCTCGCGCGATGGGTGGTTGGCACAGAATGTAACGTCAGGTGGATCGCCGATGGCCGTCACGTCCGTTCGGCCGGCTTGACCTCGACGCGCATCCGATCGAGATCCCAATCGCGGTAGAGACGCGGCAGCATGTCCTGAGGCGTCCACTCATCCTGCTGTCCGTACTTCCCGGCGTACTCCTTGAGCGTCTCCCCCACGTAGTCGAACTTGATCTGGCAGATTCGAATGCCGACCGGCAGCACGATCGTGCAGGTGGTGTGATTGCTGATCTCCATGGTCCACCGCGAGATATAGCCGACATCTCCAACTCCGGCGCATTTGCACACCGAAAGCCCGGACCGGCCGATACTGCTGCGGGCGTGCATTGTCGTGGTGAATCCGTTTCGGGCGCCCACCACTTCCTGCGTGTGGGCCAGGATGGTGGTCCCGGGCTTGACCAGGATCGTCTCCCGCGAGCGGATCGGCTCTCCCCAGAAGGCACGCGCCTGGTCCTCGTCGGTGAAGTCGACCGTATCGAGGTACATCGTCGGCTGGAAGTACCATTCGCCGAGCCGGCAGTCGTATGAGTTCGTGCCGAGCTGCCTCGCGTCGAAGGGCTCGATGACGATGTTCTGCCGTTCGCGTTCCTCGAGGATCCTCTTGTCGGACAGTAGCACGCATTTCTCCAGAGCGCGGGGTGCAGCGAGCCGAGTACGGCGACTCGCCCGGCAAATTTCGACGGATTCTAGCAGCTATACTGAGACACATTTTCGGGACAGGCGTGCCCATGACAGTGGACCCGCTGGCTGACTTCGACCGCGAAATCGCCGCCTTCTTGCAGACAGCGGGAGTCGCGCCAGACCTTATTCAGCTCAGTACGCCGCCGCAGCGCGAGATGGGCGAGCGGGCGAGCAACGCCGCCCTCCGGCTCGCGCGCGAGCGACGCCGCGCCCCGCTCCAGATTGCGCAGGAGATCGCATCAACTTTCGAGCCTGGCTCGTACCGGTTCATTGCTGCGGTGGAAGCGGCCGGCGGCTTCATCAACTTTCGTCTCGACTACACGCGCTTCGGGCCGCACCTTATCGAGGCGGTCCGATCGGCAGGCCGACACTACGGTCGCCGTACCGAGGCCACGAATCGGCACGTCGTCGTGGAGCACACGTCGGTCAACCCCAATAAGGAGTGGCACGTCGGGCACACCCGAAACGCTGTGCTGGGTGATGTCGTGGCGCGGCTGCTGCGCGCCATCGGCGACGACGTGGAAGTCCAGAACTACGTCGACGACACCGGCGTGCAGGCCGCCATGTCGGTTCTCGCACTCACCGACTTCCCGGAGGCCACGATCCCCGGCGAGAAGTTTGACCACTTCGCCGGGCGGGGCTATGTAAAGCTGAACGCCGAGATCGCGGCCGAGCGCGAGCTTCGTGCCCGGCTTGCAGAGCTGGAGCTGGCCGAGGCGGAGGAGCCGGCACCGGACATCGATCTGGAGGTCTCCGCGACGCGAAGTCGGCTCGAGAACATTCAGCGATTGCAGAAGCGGTTGTTGCAGATCATGCACGAACTCGAGGCAGGTGAGTACGAGGG
>DATGJB010000057.1:0-74087 GCA_035295425.1 Chloroflexota bacterium
GAGATTGATATCCTCCATCGGAATGACCTGCGAGTAGCCACCACCCGCGGCGCCGCCCTTGACCCCGAACACCGGCCCCATGGCGGGCTCGCGGATCGTCACCACCGCGCGCTTCCCGATCCGCCGCAGCGCCTGCCCCAATCCGACAGTCGTCGTCGTCTTGCCCTCGCCGGCCACGGTCGGCGTCATCGCGGTCATCACGACCAGCTTGCCGTTGGGTCGAGGCTGGAGCCGCTCGAAGGCGGCAGGCAGCACTTTGGCCTTGTACCGGCCGTACAGATCCAGCTCTTCCTCCTCGAGGCCGGCCTCGTGCGCCACCTCGATAATGGGACGCGGCGTGGCCTCCTGGGCGATCTCGATGTCGCTCTTCATACACGCTCCTTTTCGATACTCCACGCCGGCGCCGCCGCATGCTCCGGACCTGATGAGAATGCCGGCAGCAGTTGAGGTCGCCGCGGCATGCTTGACCCAAACTCCAGCTCAATCGATCGGTTTCTCGAGGCTCTGGCTGCCGGCTCCGCGACGCCGGGAGGCGGAGCGGCCACCGCGCTGGCGGCAGCGGCTGCCGCGGCACTGATCGCGATGACATGCCGTCTCACGCTGGGACGCGATCGATTCCGGCAGCATGAGAGGACGCTGGCCGCCGCGCTCCAGAGCGCCGAGCGGGCGCGGCGGCACGCCCTCGATCTCGTGGCCGGTGACGTAGCGGCGTACGCGGCGGTCAGTGACGCACGCGCTCTGCCCCGCGCCACGGCCGACGAGCGGCGGCGACGGGCCGGCCACATCCGCCAGTCCATGGAAGGAGCGACCCACGTCCAGCTGCGCACCGCGGACGTCGCTGCCGGGCTGATCGAGCTCTCAGCAGGGCTCGCCGGCTGCACCAATCCCAATGCCGCCGCCGATCTCGGCGTCGGGGTACTGCTGGCCCGAGTGGCGCTCGAGGGAGCTGCGCTCAACGTGCGGACCAACCTGGCGCTGATCCAGGACGAGCCGTTCCGCGCCTCCATCACCGCCGAGCTGGAGCAGTTGCTGCGCGCCCTGCCTCGGTGCGCCGAGCTCATGGAACAGCTCCAACCGCCGAATCGGCGAGTGCAATAGGTCGTGGGTTCAACCGCGGCGTGACGGTAGCTCATTCCTCACCGCTTGCCGCTCGCGGCCTTGATGCCTGCTCGGCCAGCTCGGCGATATCCTCACCGACCAGGCGGTCTCCTGCTCCCCGCCCCTGGATCCCGTCCTGAAACATGTTCATGCAGAACGGGCAAGACACGGCGAGCGTCGTGGCCCCCGTCTCCTCTGCCTGAGCGACGCGCGCCTCGTTGACCCGGTGACCGGCGGGCTCTTCCATGAAGCCACGTGCGCCGCCGGCGCCGCAGCAGAAGCTGCGATCCCGTGACCGCGCCATCTCGCGCAGCTCGAGCTTCTCGATGCGCTCCAGGACGAAGCGTGGCGGATCGAAGACACCGTTGTACCGTCCGAGGTAGCACGGATCGTGATACGTCACCGTGCGGTCGATCGGCTGGTCGAGCCGGAGACGCCCTTCCGCCACCAACTGCGCGATCAGCTCACTGTGGTGCACGACCTCGTACCGGCCGCCGCGCTGGGGTAGCTCGTTCTTCAGATTGTTGAAACAGTGGGCGCAGGCGGTGACGATCTTGCGCGCGTCCACCTCATTGAGCGTCGCCACATTCTCTTCGGCCAGCATCTGGTAGAGGTACTCGTTGCCGGCGCGGCGCGCCGGGTCGCCGCAGCACTTTTCGCGCGGGCCGAGAATACCGAAGCTCACCCCGGCTCGTTGCAGAATCCGGCCCAACGCCATGCTGACCTTCTTGTTCCGGTTGTCGAAGGAGCCATAGCAGCCGACCCAGAAGAGGTACTCGACATCGTCCGGGATCCGGTCCTCGAAGATCGGGACCTCCAGCTCCGCGCTCCAGAGGGCTCTCGTCTCATTCGAATACTGCCAGGGGTTTCCGGCCATCTCCAGGCCGCGAAAGACGTCGTTGAGCTCGGGAGGGAAGCGGCTCTCCATCATCACCAGCGCCCGACGCATATCGACAATCTTCGGCACGTGCTCGATGAACACCGGGCACTCCTGCATGCACGCACGGCAGGTAGTGCACTCCCAGAGCGCCTGCTCTGAGATCACGTCGCCCAGCAGCGGCCGCAGCGCCGTATCCTGCTCGACCTGCGTACCACTCCGACCCGGCAAGGAGGGCATCCAGCGGGGAGTGCCGCTGCGTTGCGGCTGGTCGGCCAGCAGCCGTGGCCCCGCTTCGTCGATCAGGTAGTGCTGGAGATTCAGGATGATGGAGCGGGGCTTGAGCTCCTTGCCGGTGCTCGTGGCGGGACAGACCGCATCGCAGCGGCCGCACTCGGTGCAGGTGTAGGTGTCCAGAAGATGCTTCCAGGACAGATCCTCGACCTTGCTGGCGCCGAGGTTTTCCGTTGTCTCGAAGTCGATCGCCGCGAGCTGGCCGCGCGGCCGCGTGGAGCTGAAGTAGACGTTGAACGGCGCGGTGGCGATGTGGAGGTGCTTGGAATACGGAATGAACGCCAGAAACGTGAAGAGTATGGCGACGTGACCCCACCAGAACACCTGGTACCAGCGCAGCGCGGTGGCGCTCCCCACACCGGCATGGCGCAGATTACGGCCCAGCCAGTCGGTGACCGGCGCCCACTGGCTCGACAGCGCCGGGTCATGCGCCAGACGGAAGCCGCCGGCCAGAAAGCTCGTCACCATCAAGCCAACGATCAGGCCCAGGATGACCAGCGCTTCACCGCTGAAGTACAGGCGGCGCGGCCGGCTCACCAGCCGCCGGTAGAAAGCGTAGACAATCGCCAGAACCACAGCTGCCTCGAAGATGTCGAGCGCCAGCAGAAACCAGGGCTGTCCGCTGACCAGCGGAATGGCGAACCGCCCGAAGAAACCGCGGCCGAGCAGCTCAATCGTCCCCACGGTGATGACGATGAAGCCCCAGAAGATGGCGGCATGCATGGCGCCGGCCCGCGGGTCGCGGAACAGCCGGCCCTGGCCGATCACGAACTCGAGGAAGCGCCGGATTCGCTCCCCGTTGTCGGCGAAGCGATCGTCCGGCGCACCGAGCCGCATATACCGGTACAACTGGTAGACGCGCCGCGCGAAGACAGCGGCGGCGATACCGGCCATGGCAAGCAGGAGGAGCCAGCCGGGCAGAAGCGATCCGTAGGTGATCTGACCGGGCGAGGTCATCTCACCGCGGGCGCGGCGTCCCGGTGCTGCCCCACTGCCTCGCGCAGCGCATCCCGGAGCGCCGGCAGCACCTGCTGCAGGTCGCCGACGACGGTGTAGTCTGCCTGCGCCATGATCGGCGCATCCGGGTCCTTGTTGATGGCGATCAGATGCTTCGCGCTGCGACACCCGACCATGTGCTGGATCGCACCGCTGATGCCGCAGGCGAGATAAAGATCGGGCGCAATACGCGTCCCGGTCTGACCGACCTGATCGGCGTGAGGCCGCCAGCCGAGGCTGGTAACGGCGCGCGAGCAGCCAACGGTGCCACCCAGGAGCGACGCAATCTCCTCGAGGAGCGCGAACGCCTCCGGACTCCCGACCCCGCGGCCGCCGCCGACCACGACCTTGGCGTCCGCCAGCGAGATCTTGCTGCGATCCGGCTCGACCCGGCCGGCTACCCGGACCCGGAAATCTGTCTCCTCGAGCTGCGGGGAAAAGGACGCGATCCGCGGGGCTGCCGCGTCGACCTCCTCGGCGGCGAAGGAGTGGGGAGCAACGGTCAGCAGCTTGACGGCGCCGCCGAGCTCCGCCTCCTCCAGCAGGCTCCCACCCCAGCGGAGGCGAGTCACCATCCACGGGTCGCCAGGTGTTACCTCAGTGCAGTTTGCCGCCACCGGCAGATCGAGCTGCGCCCCGACGTGGGCCATCAGCTCGTGGCCGCGATCGGTTCCGGCGGCAAGCACGGCCGCCGGCTGCACAGCAGATGTGACCTCGACAATAGCTCGGGCCCAGGCCTGCGGCGCGTACTCCTCCAGCCGGCCCGAGCCGTCCTCGACCAGATGGACCACCGCCACGCCGTGCCCTCCCAGGCTTCCGGCCACCGATCTTCCCCCAGCGCCGATCACGACGGCGTGCAGCGGACCGTGCAGCTGCTCGGCCAGCCGGCGTCCCAGGGCCAGCATCTGCAGCGACAGATCGTTGAGCTGTGCTCCCTGGGGGGACCGATCGTATTCGATCACCGCGAGGATCATGGTGTCACGATCTCCAGCCGCCGCAGGACCTCGACCAGCGCTGGTACCGCCTCGACTCCCCGCCCCAGAGTTTCGCCCTTCTCGCCCTTCGCAGGCGGCAGCTTGAGACGTCGCATGCGCAACGACGCGAGGCCATCCGCCGGCTCCGACAGCATTCGCGTCTCGATCGGCGCCTTCTTGGCTCGCAGGCGGCCGGGAACCGTCGGGTAGCGCGGAAGATTGATGCCCTCCTTCACGCCGATCACCGCCGGCAGATCAATCTCGAAGATCTCCCAGCCGCCGGCCGCCTCGCGCTTCACCACTGCCGTGCTACCCGTGATTTCGAGCGATTTCACGCCGTTAACGGCCGGCCGGCCAAGCGCATGCGCGACGCGGATGCCCACCTGGTAGTCGCCGGAATCGGCTGCTTCGTTGCCGACCAGCACCAGATCGAAGTCGTGCCCCGCGGCACGCTGTCGCTCGATCTCCGTGACGATCGCGCGTGCCGTCTCACCCGGGTCCCACTCGTTCTCACCGGTCTGCAGCAGGATTGCGCGCTGCACGCCCATCGCCATCGCGTCGCGCAGCTGATCGGCAGCGACCGCCGGTCCCAACGTCAGTACGGTCGTGGTGCCGCCGTGCTTCTCGACCAGCCGGAGCGCCTCCTCGACGCCACACTCTTCATGCGGGCTCATTGTAAAGCTGGCGTAGCGCGTATCGATGTGCCGCTCGTCCGGCGTAAGTGTGATCTTGCCGCCGGTTGCCGGCACGCGCTTGACACATACCAGAATGTCCAGAGTCATGTCTCCATCCTCGTTCCTCCTCCGCCTCGACCACCGCCGCGCCTGCGCCCGTCGGGTCGGCGTGCCGGGGTCAGATCACCCGCGCATCCGGGTATTCTCGGGGTCGAACAGCGGAGTGTTTCCCACCACGGCCACCGTCACCGGGTACCGCTCGCCGAAGTACTCGACACTCAGGGCGCTCCCGACCGACGCGCATTCGGGCGGCAGATAGCTCAGCAGAATAGTCTTGCCGACGGAGGGACCGGAACCGGCGCTGGTGACGTAGGAGCGCCGCCCGTGACGATCGACCAGCGGTCTGCCGTCGGCGGTGAGGATCGGCTCGCGCCCCTGCATGAAGCGGGCGAAGCCGGACTTCGACGTGTTGTCCTCCACGGTCAGCGTACTGAGTATCGCCGCCGGCTCCGCACTGCGATGCCGGAGATGGGCATCCCGACCGATGAACGATTGCGGCTTGACTCTGGGCCGCTCCAGCCCGGCCTCGACCAAGTTGAACTCTTGCTCCAGCTCGGCGCCGTACAGACGGTAGCCCTTCTCGAGGCGCGCCGTCGTGCCGTACACGCCGATGCCCGCCGGAATCAATCCAAGCGGCCGGCCGGCTTCCCAGAGCACGTCCCACAGCCGCGCTCCCTGCTCGAACGGGACGTGCAGCTCCCATCCCAGCTCGCCCACATAGGAGATGCGCGAGGCCAGCACGCGGATTGGGCCGATCTCGATCCAGCGTGCAGTAAAGAGCGGGTGGCCCTCGTGCGACATGTCGGCGGAGGTCACCGATTGCACCAGATCGCGCGCCCGTGGACCCCACACACCGAGCGTCGCCCAGCTCGAGGTCACGTCGGTCAGCTGAGCCGAGCCATCCTCGGGTAGATGGTCGGAGAACCATTTCCTGTCGCGCATCCCGTCCATGCCGCCGGTGACGACACGGTAGTGATTGCTGCCGAGCCGCATGATGGTCAGATCGGCCTTGATGCCGCCCGCCTCGTTCAGCAGGTCCGTATACACGACGCGGCCCACCGGTACATCCATCTGCGCTACCGCCATCCGTTGCAGGTACTCGCAGGCGCCTGGACCGGTGATTTCGAAGATGGCAAATGCCGAGAGGTCGATCATCGCAACGCGATCGCGCATCGCCAGGTGCTCGGCGTTGATGACAGGCGACCACCACCGCGCGTCCCACTCGTACCGCCGGGGCATCACCCGATCGCCATACTCCTCGAGCAGCATGCGGTTGGAGTCGTACCAGTTCGGACGCTCCCAACCGGCGGTCTCGAAGAAGACCGCCCCGAGCTCCTTCTCCCGCTCATAGAACGGGCTGAGGCGCACTCCCCGGTTCGAGAGCCATTGCTCGCGGGGGTGGACGATTCCGTAGGTCTTGTTGAAACCCTCGGCCGATCGCCCTTTGACGTGCGCCCTCGTCTTCTGGCTGTCGTAGAAGCGGGCGATGTCCGAGCCGCCCGGATCGATCTCCGGCACGCCGCCCGTCATCCACTCCGCGACGCTGCGGGCAATGCCGGGCGCTTCCTTTATCCAGATGGCTGCCACCGACCACAGTCCCTTCACCTCGGGTGTCTCACCCAGGATGGGCAGCCCATCAGGGGTCAGCGAGAGGACGCCGTTGATGGCATGGCGGATCCCAACGCGCGGGTCGCCGAGAATGTCGGGAATCAGCTCGAGCGCGCGCTCCAGCGAAGGGTCGAAGTCTTCCTTGGTAAACGGCAGCTCGGTGGGCGAGAGCGCCGCCTGCTCGATCGAAGGAATCTCTTCCGGCTCGAGCAGGATCGGGCGGTGATCGTACGAGCCGACTTCCAGGTCGCTGCCGTGCTGGCGCTCGTAGCCGTTGGTGTCCATGTCCCGGATGATTGGATATTCGATCTCGCCGACGGTGCCGGCGAAGAGCGGCACCGGACCAACGCTGATCATCTGATGGACGGCCGGCGTCGACGGGATGACGGCGCCGGCCAGGCGCGCGATGCGCGGGCTCCAGACACCACAGCAGATAATCACCGTGTCGGCGGTGATATCGCCGCCGGTCGTTCGCACGCCGCGTACCTGCCGGCCGGTCCGGGTCTCCACCACGTCGATGCCGGTGATCTCGACTCGCGCGCATACCGTGAGGGCGCCCTGCTCCTGTGCCCACTCCCGCATGAGCGTGCCGGCCCGAAGCGAGTCGACGGTGCCGATGCCGGGTGTGGAAAAGCCGCCGAGCAGGATATCGGTGTTGACGTACGGCACCATTCGCTTGATCTCGGCCGGCGACACCAGCTCGGCGTCGATTCCCCACGATCTGGCCGAGGCCAGCCGCCGCTTCAACTCCTCAACGCGCTCCGTGGTTCGGGCGACCTCGATGCCGCCACTCTGGGTGAAGACGCCCAACTCCCGGTACTGCCGAACGCTGTCCAGCGTGAAGTTGGTCATCTCCTTGGAGTGATCGACGAGGAAGATGAAGTTGGAGGCGTGGCCGGTCGAGCCTCCGGGGTTGGGGAGGGGGCCCTTGTCGAGCAGGACGATGTCCCGCCAGCCGAGGCGGGCGAGATGGTACGCCATACTGTTCCCGACGATCCCCGCGCCGATGATGACGACCCGCGCCTGGGTGGGCACTTCACTCATGCGGAATTCTCCTCAGAGCCGGCTGCGAGGGTAAGCACGCTGCGCTGCCCCCAGCGTGGCTCTGCTACCCCTTCGGGATCTCCTTGCCCGGATCGACAAACGGCTTCGGCACGACCACGGCGGACGTCCGGCCCGCCTGCGGGGTGATCGTCTCCAGCTCCGTCCCCATCTCCGCATACTCAATCGGGATCATGGCGAAGCCGATGTTTTTCTCGAGCCGCGGCGAGTAGCAAGCGGAGGTCACATTCCCGATCTGCCGATCCTGGCCGGGCGCAAACACCGGGAAGAAGTCGGCCATCGTGCCGTCGATGTACGAGCCGAGCTGGGCACCGCCGATCTCGACGCCGACCAACTTACGCTTGATACCCTCGGCCTTGATGCGCTTGAGCGCCTCCTTGCCGATGAAGTCCGCTTCCTGATTGAGGTCGACCATCCACTCGTAGCCCATGTCGACCTCGAAGGGGTTGGTGTCGTACCACATGTCGGCGCCGAGCGCCAGGATGCCGCCCTCGATGCGGCGGATGTGGCACGGACCGATGACCTTCAAGCCATGGGGCTCACCCGCCTCCATCACCGTGTCCCAGATCTTCGGACCGTTCCGGCTGGCGTCGGTGACGTAGATCTCGTACCCCAGCTCGGATGTGTACCCGGTACGCGACACGATGACCGGCACGCCTTCCAGCTCGCGATGCGACAGGTAGTAGTAGGGAATGTCGAGGATGCTCTCGCCGAAGAGATCCACCATCACTTCCTTCGACTTCGGTCCCTGCACCTGCATGGGAGCGACGTCCGGTTCGCGGATCGTCACGTCGAGCCCCGAGTGGTAGGCCACTCCCCACGCCCAGAGCAGAACGTCGCTATCGGCCAGCGAGATCCAGAAGTGATTCTCAGCCAGCCGCAGCAGCACCGGATCGTTGAGGATACCGCCCTCGTGGCTGGTGATGAACACGTATTTGCACTGGTCGACCTTGCACTTGTTCAGGTCGCGGGGAATGAGCATATTGGTGAAGGTGAACGCGTCGGGGCCCGTGATCTCGACCTGCTTCTCGACCGCCACATCCCAGAGCGTGACACCGTTTAGCAGATGCCAGTACTCCTCCACCGGATCGCCGTAAACCCGCGGGTGATAGTTGTGGTTGTAGGTCGAATAGAGCAACGGCCTGGGATGACGCGAGGCGTGATAGAAGGCGGATTTGCGGATACGGGTGTACAGCAGGACACCGGGGCTGTCGTGGATCGACTCCATGCTGGCCGCCGGAGCAGTCTCGATCTGCGTCATGGATATACCTCCTCCTTGTGTCGTCCCAATCCCTGAAACGGCAACTATGATCGTACCACCGACATAACGGCTACCGAACGCTGACGGCGATGTTCCGTTGACCAAAAAACGATCCCTGCGTCTACCAAATACTCGTGAAGTTCCATCATGCGGATCTCACGTTAGAGCGCTCGTCCGTCACGCGCCGGAAGCCGAGCGTGCGCGAAATCTCCGCCGCGGCACGCTTCGTCAGCTCGCCGAGCTCTGGAATCGACTCCGCCGGCAGACGGAAGGTGGGACCCGACACGCCGAGCGTCGCCACGATGCTCCCTCCGGTTGAGACAATCGGCGCCGCCACCGCGACCAGCCCGACCTCGAGCTCCGCGATCGAGAAACCGTAGCCATCGAGACGGATCGCATCCAGCTGCTCATCGAGTCGCGCGCGTTCGGTGATGGTGTTCTCGGTGCAGCGCCGCAACCGTCCGGCGAGGATCGTTCGGCGCCGGCTCGCCGGGAGATGGGCCAGCCAGACCTTGCCATCCGACGTGCAATGCAGGGGAAAATGCCGCCCGGTCCAGCTCACGTTGAGCACCGAGGGGGACGCCACGGTCTGGTCGATGACCACCACCTCGTCGCCGGCCAATACCGAGATCGTGACGGTCTCCCGTGTCTCGACGCTCAAGCGCTCCGTCACCGACCGCGAGGCGCGGACGACGTCGAGCTCCGCCATCACACCGCGTGCCAGCACCACGAGTCCCCAGCCAAGCCGGTAACGCTCGGTCTCGGCATCCTGCTCGACCAGACCGCGCGCCTTGAGCGTGGCTAACATCCGGTAGGCGGTGGACTTGTGCATGTCGAGCGCATTTGCCACGTCAGTGACGCCCGACCATCCCTGCCGCGCCAGAAGCTCAAGCACCGATACCGCGCGGTCGACCGATTGCACTTCACTGCCGCGCGCCGCGTGCTCAGGCATGGGCAGCGGTCCCATAATCGTGGCCTGGGGCGCCGCCCGGAGATGCCAGTGTTGCCACGAGCGCACGCCGCCACTCCTCGCTGCTCTGTACCTGGTTGAAGGTGTTGACGTGGAAGCCGGCGATTCCGGCATCGGCCGACACCAGCGCGGGAGCCAGTCCTCGTACCAGGTCGGTCGGATCGTAGCCGCCGGGCTTGAGCAGCATCCCTACCATGCCGGCGTGCCTCGCCAGGAAGCGGGTTGAGTCCCCGACGCCGATCTTCAGCGAGATCGAGAGCAGCCGCTTGCGATCCACGACGCCGGGGAGGCCGGCGAAGACCGGCAGCGCGATACCGTTCCGCCGGATACTCGAGACCCAGCTGATGATGACGGCCGGATCGAAGCAGATCTGGGTGACGATGTAGTCGGCGTACGCCGCCTTCGCCTCGAGCGCCCCCGCCAGCGCCACCTCGTCGACGAGCGGATGCCGCTCCGGGTAACCGGCCACGCCGATCCGCCCGACCCGGTGCTCGATCCTGGAAAGGCCGAGGAGCAGATCGAGCGCGGAACGGAAGGGGCCGGCTGGTTCCCGTGCGTCACCGCCGATGACGAAGATTTCGCGCACGTTCAGAACGGCGAGCCGCCGCGTGATTGACTTCAGATGGGCGTCGCCGCCGACCAGTCGGGCGGCGATGTGGGGCACGACGTGGAACCCTCGCTCTGCCAGCCACTCAGCCGCCTGCAGCGTGCGCTCGATGCCCTTCGCCGGTGACGAGGTGACCGTCACGGTGGCGCCGGCCGGCAGGTGACTCGCTTCCTCCTCCATCCCTTTGATCGGGATGAGCTCGAAACGAGGAGCGAGTAGAGCCCGTTGCAGTGCCTCTGACTCCTCGCGAGTCCACCCGGACTGTCCCGTCCCGGCCATGTCTGCCACACCTGTGCTCGTTGCGGTAGCCAAAACTGTCTCGGATAATGAAACAAGTAGCAGGTTCGAGGGAGCCACGTCAAACGTGAGATCGCCCCACGCCGGCAAGCGGCAAGACCATCAGGTCAGAGGCGGCCAAGCGCCTCGCGGAGCGGTTGAGGCACGCGCGCCGGATCGAGCGCCTCGACCACCAGGCGCGCGTAGCGGATCTTGCGAGTGCCGCCGCTCCCTAGCCAGCGGCGCAGCTGGTTCTCGACCGGCTGTCCTCGCCACGCCGGCTCCTTCTGCAGGGTGTGAAAGGCGGCCAGCTCGCCCTGCGCCTCGATGATTGCCCGCATCGCATCGGCGCCCAACGACCGAATCAGCTCATCTTCGAGATCGACGGCACACGCATAGAAGCCCAGATCCTCCATGCCGGCACGCGTCAGCGGGGAGCAGTCCGCCAATCCAGCCCGCTGCAGGGCGCGGCGGACCACGTGCTCTTCCCCGATGTCGTAGATGCCCGCGAGCCGCATGTTCTTTCCTTCAGCGTGGAGGAGATTGAGAACGCGTCCCAGGGCGTGCGCGCCGCCAATCGGGACGATGGTGACACCCTCGCGCTCGAGATTCCGGCCCAGGCGCGTGGCGGCTGTCTCCATCGCGATTTGATCGCTTACCCCCTCGACCAGCAGCACTGCCCGGGCATCGCCTGTGGTGAGCGTCGGCCGCCGGGCCGCATCCATCGCCCGCCTCACGCCTTCATGACAGCCGGCGGTATCGCCACCGCACGGTTACGAGCTTTCTTCGTGTCGCGCCGGCCGGCGCCTCATCAACTATCGACACCCATTACCTCATACGGACTGCGATGTCGGACGTCCGGTTACAACGTCTCCACGTCGGACAGCGTTACACGTGCCGAAAGAATTGTCAGCGCCCGAGCGGGCCGCAACGCGTGTCATCGCGGACCGATACCTGCCGACCGGGCTCCCTTCTCTTCTCCTAGAGCCAGCGCGATCACCGCATCGAGCGGCAACTCCCGGCCGCTCTTCCAGGTCGCCTCGAAGGCGGCGTCGCCCAACGCCCTCCGGGCCTGGAGGTGGATCGGCTCGGCGGTCGCGCGCTCGGCACGCGACATCGGCACTCCGTTCTCTTCACGTAGCCGCTCGGCAGCGCCGAACATCATGACCGCTTGATGCACCATCCCGGTATCATGCGCGACCGCGCCGAGATATTCGACGGCAACCATTATGCCGATGGTTACTCCCTCGTCGGCAGCAAACCGGAGCGCGGCGTGCAGCGGTACGATCGCCTCCTGTGGGCGGCCGAGTCGCCGCAGCAGCTCGCCCAGGTTGCAGCGGGAGACCAGTATTCCCCAGTGGTCACCGATCGCTTCCCGCACCGCGATGCTTTCCCGGGTGAGGGCCACCCCTCGGTCCAGATCTCCACGTCGCTCCTCGGCCAGGGCAAGGGCAGCCAGCGCACCACCGAGGTGTGCCTGATCGCCGGTTCGCCTGGCCAGCACCAGCGCCTCCTCGCAGGATCGGACCGCCTCGTCGAACATTTCCCGCTGCGAGGCCACCAACCCACCGTTGATCAAGGTCTGGGTCATGCCCCACTCATCGCCGAGCTCTCGGTAGAGGCTGAGGCTCTCGTGAAAGCAGGCCGCCGCCGCCGGATAATCGGTCCGGTAGTGGGCGTGCCCGCCCAGCAGATTCAGCGCCGCCGCCGCGCGGGCGGTATCCCCGGCGGCGCGGTGGGCATCCAGCGCCTGCTGGCCACGGCGGACCGCGCGGTCCATGTCACCACGCATGAACGCGAAACGGCTGGCCGCAAAGGCGCAGCGCCCAACCGCGGCCGCGGGCGCGGCCGCGCCGGCGGCATTCAGCAGCTCCTCCGTCCAGGCCTCGCCCTCCTGGACCCGGCCGCGCAGCTCCCAGAACCACCCGAGATAGCCGGCGAGCCACAACGCGCAGTCCAGCTCGCCACTGTCGCGGCAGAACCGCAGGGCGGCACGCAGGTCGTCGTAGCCGTGCTCCAGTCGAGCCGCCCAGTCGCCCTGCTCCGGGCCCTTTCTGGCGCCATCGGCCTGCCTCGCCAGTTCCCGGAAGTAGCCGGCATGGGCGCGGCGCGCCGCCGGTAGCTCGCCGCTTGCCGCCAGCATCTCGATACCGTACTCACGCACCGTCTGCAGCATCTCGAAGTACGAGCCGGCATCGCCGGCCTGATAGCGAAGCAGGTTCTTCTCCACCAGTGACACCAGCAGGCGGTCCACGCGCTCTCTCTGCTCGCGACCTGTCTCTCCATCGACCGCGGTGCTGCTCCCCCGGCCGCCCTTCAGGGCGGCAGACTGGGCACGCCACCGGGCGTCTCCCGCACCCGGGCGACCGGGTGGGAGGACTGCGGCTGCGGCCGCACCATCGAACCCACCGACAAACACTGCCAGCCACCGGAATGCCGCCTGCTCGTCTTCGCCGAGGAGATCGTAGCTCCACTGAATCGTGTTCCGCATCGCTTGCTGGCGAACCGGCAGATCGCGAGGACCGTCGGTCAGCACCGCGAGGCGATGTTCGACCTGCTCCAGCAGCCCCTCGAGCCCGCTGACTTTGACGAGCGGCGCGGCCAGCTCGATCGCCAGCGGCAGTCCGTCGAGGCGGCGGCAGATCTCGGCGATGACCGGCGCCTCGTCGTCGCCGGCGTGGAAGTCCGGCCGGGCAGCGCGGGCGCGCTGCAAGAAGAGCGCCAGGGCCGGGTAGCGCAGGAGCGACTGGCTGCCGGAACGGATCGCCGGTTCCGGCACCTCGAGCGGCGGAACCTCCAGCTCCTGCTCACTGCGCAGCCGCAGCGGCTCGCGGCTGGTGGCAAGGACGCGTAGCCGTGGAGCGCTGTTCAGCAAATCGGCAACGCTGGTGGCCGCGGCCAGTACATGCTCGAAGTTGTCGAGGACGAGCAAGAGCTCCCGCTCCGCCAGATACGCACCTACGGCATCGAGAACAGTCTGGTTACGTTGCTCCTTGAGGTCCAGCGCCTGCGCTATCAACGCAATGGCGCGCTCCGCACCATCGGCCGGGGCCAGCGAGACGAAGGCGACGCCGTCGGCGAACTCATCGGCCATTGCCGCGGCCACGCGCAGCGCCAGCCGCGTCTTTCCGACACCACCGGGCCCGGTGAGGGTAAGCAGACGAAGCTCACCCCAGCGCAGCAGCCTTCGCGCCTCGCCTTCTTCCCGCTCCCGGCCCACGAACGGGGTTGGTTCTGCCGGCAGGTGCCGCAGGACCGGTCGTGGGGACGCCGGTAGGCGGCGCCGGCGCGGAACCGTGCGTCGCAGCACTTCCCGATTGTCGGCCGAAAGCTCGAGTGCATCAGCGAGCATGTCGATGGTCGCCTCGTGCGGCGCCTGCTTGACTCCGCGCTCGAGGTCGCTGACCGCGCGCGCGCTCAGACCGGCACGCTCCGCCAGCTCCTCCTGCGTCAGGTCGGCATCGCGCCGGAACTGCCGGAGCAGCCTGCCAAAGGTCGCCGTCGTCGCTTCCGCCACCCGCCCTCGCTCGCTCCCCAGTCGGGTCCACCCTGCTCACGCTCCCGATTATCCGCCGGGGCACGAACGACGCGATCATAGCAGCTTCCTCTCGTCATACCAACCGGACCTGGCCTACTGGCTCTGGATCACCCTGGTGCGCGGCGTCATCGGTCAGGAGTTGGACCACCAGCGGGCAACGTGAGCAAAGGTCTGCTTCGCCGCCTGTAGGCGGATTCCTTGTGCTGGTGCCATGGTGACCCCTTCTTGTCCAGCAAAGCAGCGTGACCGCATGCACGTCCTGGATTGGTACGGATACCACTATGCCGCCTCCTCGCACCGCTTCACCACGAGCGATCCACACGATTCATCCACACGATGCCTGCGCCAGGGGCGTCCCGGTCCTGGGCACACCTGTGCGTGCAACCACTCCGGCTCCAGCGTGACCACCTCGAACCAGATGAAATTGCGGTCGAAGGGCCATGCAATACGAAGGTCGTGGTCAAGAGCCGCCACCGTTTGCGAAAGAGTCGGTGGTGCAGAGCACGCGCATTCGTGTCGGTACTCTCTCCGCCGTCGACGAGCGCATCAAACGCAGCCCGCCATGATCCGACGATGCAGGTTCGTGTGGAATGACTGCGAGCGGGCTTGAGCTTGCTCTACAGGCTGATGATGACCGTCTTCAGCTCGGTGAAGGTCTCCATCGAGTAGCGGCCGCCCACCCGGCCAATGCCGGATTGCGAGCCGGCACGCCCGCCAAAGGGTAAGTGGCTCTCCCAGTAGTTAGAGGACTCGTTGATGTTCACCCAGCCGGCGCGCGCCGCCTCGGCGAAGCGCAGTCCGCGCGCCAGGTCGCGCGTCCAGACCGCGGTCAGGAGGCCATACGGCGAGGCGTTGATGATCGCCAGCGCCTCGTCCTCACCGCGGATGGTCGAGATCGGGATGATTGGCCCGAACGTCTCCTCGCGTGCCACCTCCATCTCATCCGTCACCCGGTCCAGTACCGTCGGCTGGTAGTAGAGATCGCTGCCGAACCCGCTCTCGCGCCTGCCGCCGTTGACCACCTCTGCGCCACGCTGCACCGCGTCGGCGATGTGGCGGTCCATCTTCCGGGCGGTCGGCTCGTTGTTGAGCGGGCCCATCGTCGTCTCCGAGTCGAACGGATCGCCGAGCCGGATGCTGCGCGCCATCGCCGCCTTCAGCTTCTCCAGGAACTCGTCGTGCACCGCCTCGTGCACCAGGAAGCGCTCGCCGGCGGTGCAGCTCTGCCCGGCGCAGAGAAACGCGGCGGCCAGGCTGGCCTCGGCGGCGGCATCGAGGTCCGCATCCTCCAGGATCACCATCGGACCGTTGCCGCCCATCTCCAGCAACAGTGCCTTGCCCGCCGCCCGCTCCGCCACGCGGTGCCCGGTGGCGATCGAGCCGATGAAGCCAATCGCGTGCGTCCCGGGATTGGCCGCCACCTCGTCGCCGACCACCGGACCGAGTCCGGTGACCAGGTTGAAGACGCCGGCCGGCAACCCGGCGTCGACGATGCACTCCGCCAGCTTGACCGCGCAGATCGAGGTGGTTGGGGCCGGGACCCAGACCACGGCGTTACCCGAGGCCAGCGCCGGAGCCAGTACCTCGGCCGGCATCGTGTACGGCCAGTTCCATGGCGTAATCACCCCAACCACGCCGCGCGGCACCCGGTACGCCAGCACTCGCTTGCCGGCGTCGACCGACGGCGGCATCGCGCCTTCCAGGCGCCTGGCATCGGCCGCCGCCATCTTGAAGTACTCGATCAGCTCGGCCACCTCGCCGTATGCCTCGGCGGCCAGCGGTTTGCCCTGGTCGAGCGTCAGAGTAAGGGCAAGATCGTCGAGGCGCTCGCCGATGATCTCGGCGATGCGCTCCATCAGCTCGGCCCGCTCGAACGCGGTGCGCCTCGCCCATTCCGGCTGCGCTCGATTGGCGGCTGTAATAGCGCGCTGCACGTCGGTCCGCGTCCCTTCCGGCACCGAGCCGATTATCTGACCCGTGGCGGGACTCCACGCCTCCATCCGGGCGCCGCCCTCGCTCTCGATCCACTGGCCGTCGATATACATGGCGTAGTGGCGCGGCGCGATCCGGTCCCCGGCGGCCGCGGCCGCGTGCGTCTCGACGCTCATCGCGTTCCCCGCCGGAATGCGTTTCGGTACATCTCCTCGTAGTCGGCGACGGTGGCAGGCCGGGGGTTCCCAATCGTCTGCGGATCGTCGTACGCCATCTGCGCCAGCATGGGGATCTCCTCGGGAGAGAAGCCCATCTCTTCCATCGTTGGAATCTCGACCTCCTCGGTCAGCCGGTAGACGGCCTCGACACCGGCCATCGCCGCCTCCAGCTCGGACATGCCGTGCGTGCCCACGCCCAGCGCCACCGCGATGCGAGCGTACCGCTCGGGGTCGGCCGGCGCGTTGAACTCGCACACGGGGCCGAGCACGCGTGCCGTCAGGGCGCCATGCATGCAGTCGTGAACCCCGCCCGCCGACTGGCTCATGGCATGCGCGGCGCCGGCACTCTCCGTGCCGTACGCCATGCCGCCCAGGGTCGCGGCGTGCATCATGTGGATGCGCGCCTCGAGGTTTCCTCCGTCCCGGTAGGCGATCGGCAGCCAGCGCCCGACCAGTGCGATCGCCTCCAGCGCTACCGCGTCGTTGAACGGCTGGTGATAGTCGCAGGTGAAGCACTCGATCCCATGAGAAAGCGCGTCCATGCCGGTCGCCGCGGTGACCGCCGGCGGCAGGCCGAGCGTCAGCGTGGGGTCGAGCAGGGCGACGTGCGGCCCAATGAGCGGCGTGCCTCCGACATTGAACTTCAGCTTGCGTCCGTGGTCGGTGACTACCGCCCAGAGGGTCACCTCGCTTCCGGTGCCGGCGGTCGTCGGGATGGCGACCATTGGCGGAATCCGCCGGGTCAGCGGTGTATGCCCGTACTCGTAGTCGGCGATCGAACCGCCGTGCCGGATGACCACGCCGACCGACTTGGCGGTATCCATCGAGCTGCCTCCGCCGAGCGCCACCAGCCCATCACAGCCCTCGGCCGCATAGATCGCGGCGGCCCGCTCGACCAGCTCGATATCGGGGTTAGGATAGACCTGATCGAAGAGGACGGCGTTGCGCAGCTCTTGCATCGCCCGGTCGGCGAGGCCGGCGGCGGCCACGCCCCGATCGGTCACCACAAACGGGCGGCGGATGCCCAGCTCGGCCACGATCTCACCCAGCTGGGAGAGCGATCCCGGCCCGTGCACGATCCGTGTCGGGACCTCGACGGCACGCACTGTCTCTACTTCAACGGTCATGATGTACCTCTCAGCACTTCTCGCTTGTCATTGCCGCTCGCGCCGGAGCGCATCCGGTCAGACGCTTCATCGCTCCCGCCCGACGCTCAGCCGGCCGCGTCACGACGTGGACCGGCGGCGGACAGCCGCACCGCGGTTCGCGCCGCGGTCCGTTCTTGCGGCCCGTCCTCCGCTGCCGATCTAAGAATACTTCACGCGCCGGCACCCCCTGGCCCGGTAGCGGGCCAGGGGGTGCCGGATGAGTTGGAGCGACGGTTGACGCCGGCTACTCGACCGGGATCTCCTGGTGGATCGCGCCGAGATCGATCCCCTCCCGCTGCCGGATGGCCCGCGAGATGAGATAGATGGCAAGCGCACCGACGTACAGGATTCCGAGGAAGACCAGCGAGGTATGGCTGTTCAGACCATACAGGCTGTTCTGTAGCCACTCGTAGAGCGTCCAGACGAGGAACGCCGAGAAGATGACGCCGCAGATGCTGATGAGAGGGACACCGCCGATCTGGTAGCGAGCGACCGGTGACCCCAGATAGGCATCGCGCTGCCGCCAGGGCAGGATGACCGCGGCGATACAGGTACCGAGGAAGGTCACCGCGATAACCAGTGTTGCGTCGAAGGTGAGCGTCTGGAAGCTGTGCACCTGGTAGGCGTACAGCACCGACAGAATCAGGCCGGGAATGAGCATGGTGATCAGGGCGTTGATCGGCGCCCCGTTCTTCGCGATCTTCGAGAACCACTCGGGTATCACGCGGTCGAACCCGGCCGCGAACACGACGCGCGTACTCGACAGGAAGACGGTGCCGCACCAACCCCAGAAGAACATGCTCAGGGCG
The DNA here is from genome assembly GCA_035295425.1 of Chloroflexota bacterium. Classification (GTDB taxonomy): domain Bacteria; phylum Chloroflexota; class UBA5177; order UBA5177; family UBA5177; genus DATGJB01. The sequence continues at coordinate 18,403 of DATGJB010000057.1, forward strand.
AGCACCACCCAGAGCTGCAGGAGGTGGTTGCCGGTGGTGTAAGCCGCCTCCATGCCGGGATAGGTGAGCGCAATCGGCACGCCGGCGACAGCGTTCGCGCCGTTGTAGAAGGTGTCGGTGACCACGTGGGCCAGCAGGGCCAGCGCCACCACCGCCAGAACGGTGTTGACGATCACCGAATAGCCCATCGCCCGGATGTTTCGCTGAAAATCACTGGCGCCGCGCACCTCGCCGTAGAGGCTGGCGCCCCAGTTCGGGTACAGGTTGAAGAACAGGACGAACGGAATGAGAGCGAAGCTGCCGACAAATGCGACCTTCGAGAAGATCGGGACGACACCCGCCTTGACGCCCGCCGCCAGCGTGTGGTTGTAATCCTGGCCGCCCAGGATGCTGCTGTAGTGGTTCCAGCCGTTGACGAAGGAGCTGTGGCTGGCGAACAGCAGCATGAGGAAGAAGGTGAGCAGCCCCAGGCTGCTGACGTAGAAGCAGAACCGCTGTACCCGCGCGTAGAACTTCATCCCGAGCGCCACCACGACCGTGGCGAAGGCGGCGACCAGAACCGAGGACACCATCAGGCCGCCCTGCGTCTGGGAGTTCTGCGCCCAGGTCACCAGCGTGTGGTTGCCGGTCCAGTCGCCGAGCACCGCGAACAGCGGCCCGGTGAACTGAACGGACAGCACGTTGCCGTAGATCGGCACCCACAGCCAGAGGATGAAGACCCAGCCGGTAATTGCCAGCGTGAAACCGATGCCCCCTCCCAATATCCTGGTCTGCCAGACGTAGTCACCTCCAGCCCGCGGCATGACCGAAATCAGGGCGGCGTACACCACTACCTCGAACAGGATGAATATTCCGCTGACGATGATGGCGGTGATGAGGTTCCCACCCGGGAATACGTACCCGTACGCGAATGCGAAAAAGCCCAGCGCGACGATGTTGATGGAGAAGTACGAGTACAGGAAACCGTCGAAGGTGGACCAGGCGCGTACCAGGCCTGTCGCGTTTCGCACAAAGAGCTTCGACCCGGCCGGGGCGGCTCTCCCGGGAACTTCGGTCGTCGTCATAACTGCTCCTCCTGTCACTGAGGATCCGGCCGTGGCATCTCTCTGGCCGGAACCACTCGGATTCCCTCACGCCGGCCGGCAGACCGACCCGGACTTCCGCCAATGCCCGGCGCGAGCGACAGATCACCAGACCCACTCACACCTGCGACTACCTCATCCTCACCTCCTGCCGGTGGCGCGCCGCACGTTGTGCGGGCCGGATCAGCCGGACGTCAGCGTATGCGACACGATTTTGGAGCCGTCAAAATCAATTCGGGCGCCAAGCAGGATGCCCTGCTCGTACGAACTGCCCGGATTGATGCAGAGCGTCTTGCCGATGCGGGTGATCCCCCGCCCCTCGTGGATATGCCCGAAGAGTGCGAGCGGCGGTTGGTGCCGCTCGATCAGGCGGCGCACCGCGGTGCTGCCCACCGGCACCAGCACCTGGCCAGCGTACTTCGGCCGCATGTTCTCGTCCAGCTCGGCCGCCTCGTCGAGGCCCGAGCCATACGCGGGACAGTGCATGTTGAAGACACACGAGTCGAACGAGGGAACGTCGGCCGCCATCTCGTCGAGCTTCTGCTCCAGGTCTGCCTCGTCCATCTCCCGGTCGGTTTTCCAGGGAGTTCGATTGGCCCACCCGGTGCTGATCATGGTGAGCGTGCCGTCGAGGGGCAGGCAGCGACCCTCGGCCAGCGTTACGCGCTTCGCCTGGCGGATAACGTCGTCGATCGCGAAGAAGTCGTCGTTGCCGGGGCAGACATACACCTGAATATCGGTGCCGGCGAGCTTTGTCTCCGCATACTCCAGCCAGGCGGCGACCCGGTCAAGCACGCAGCGTGTGAACAGCTCCTCGACGGTCTCCGGATGGCGCTCGTACTCGGCCATCTCGTCGGCTTCCATCCGGACCGGATAGTACCCCTTGTTGCTGATGGTCTTCTCCATCGCCACGACATCATCCTCGCTCTTGAGGGTCGTGGTCTGTTCCATCAGCTCGACGCGGTAGCGGCCCTTGCCGTCCTTGACGATCGGCACGACTGCTTTGCCCGTCATGTCGCCCCCCAGCACCAGAACCTGAGCGTTGTAGAAACTGGCGCCGGCGATGAACTTCTTCCAGCAGACGTCCGACCCGTGCACATCGGTCGCAAAGAAGATGCGGAACATGGGCACTCCTTCTCCACCAGGCACAGGCGCCGCCACACTTCTGTTCCCAGGCCAGGCGGGACACCGGCCTACACGGTCGCGTGCACCATCATCCTACTGCTCACTTTCTAACGCGTCAATCTACAAATACTTTCGTAGCAGCTTGCCGGCCGGACTGTACGGCAGCGAGTCACGCAGCTCCAGCTCGGCGGGGACAAAGGCGGACGGGAGCCGGTCCACGCACCAGTCGCGCAGCTCGGGTGCAGTGAGTCCGGGAGCCACCACCACGGCTCTCAGCGCCGGCCGCCCGTCGGCAGCCCGCATCGGCAGCACAACCACCTCGCGTACCGCCTGGTGCGCGGCGATCATCTCCTCCACTCGCTCGGGTGGAACGACCTCGCCGTCAACCTCGAGTGGGGGGCGCACCCGGCCCGACAGCCGCAGACGGCCCGGCGCGTCGCGCGAGCCCAGGTCCCCGGTGTGGTACCAACCGCCGGGACCGAGCGCCGGTACGAGCTGCCCGTTCTCGATATACACGGCCGCCACGGATTGAGATCGCACCAACACTTCGCCCACCGGAGAGAGATCCACTTCGAGGTGCGGCAGCGTGTGTCCCACCGTGTGGGGCGACGGCTCGGGTCCCGCGTCGAGTGCGATCGTTCCGGTCTCGGTCGTGCCGTAGTCTTGACGGATTGGGATCCCGGTAGCCCTCAGAAAGGCGTCGTAGAGGCCATCGGGAAGCGGCGCCCCCGCGCTCAGCGCCAGGCGAGGCCGGAAGGCGCCGGGCTGATTGAGCAGCACCCGGTAGCTGCCCGGCAAGCCGAAGAAAACGCTCGGGTTCACGGCAGCCGCCCGCGCAGCGGCCTCTCCCGGCGCCGGCGCCAGGATGACCTCGGCGCCGCGGCGCGAGGCAGCGATCAGCCCACCGACCAGGGCGTAGGAGTGAGCGATCGACGACGCGCAGAGGACGCGATCGGCGAGCTCGAGGTGCAGTGTTTCGGCGACCACATCCGCCTCGCGCGCCACACCATCCAGCGAACGCACCGCGAAGCGTGACGGGCCGGTCGACCCGGAGGTGAGCTGGCACAGCACAGGCAGACCGTCAATCGGCGAATCGGTCTCGAGCCCGGCCCGTGCCAGCAGGCGTATATCGCGCTCCTCCCAGACCGCTCGCCACCCGGCAAGCGACAGACGCGAGAGTGCCGCCGCGGGCGCCACCACGAATCCGATGGCGGCCGAAATCAGAGCCCCGGCCGCTTCGTCCGGACGTAGACTTGCCGGGAGCAGGAGGATGGGGTGCTCCAGGTCGAGCGCCGCGCCGAGGAGTGCCACGCCCTCCCCGCTGTTGGTGCCGACAATGGCAACCGCTGCCGCCGCGGGAACATGTCCGGCCAGCCTCTGGGCAATGGTGTCGCGCAGCTGTAGCAGCTCCGCGGCCTGCCACACCCGGTCCGCGATCAGCCGTGCCGGTCCTTGTCCAAGCAGGCGCGAGGACGGTCCCAGCTGCCTCACCGCCTCATCTCATTCGGGCTCCCGCGTCACGAAACCGCTTCGTCACAGTCGCGCTAAGCCCATCAAGACCGCGGCCTGGCCGTGGCCGTGACACCGCATCTCACAAGCGACGGTACCACGCGCCGGGGTAACGCGCCAGATGGGGGGTCTACGCGGAGGCGGCGTCCGCTCTCGGCACCTGCGGCGCCAGCCGCCCGCTCGAATCAACCGCCGAGAGTGGGCGGGCGATGGCCTCCAGTGACTTGCGCTCGGCCGCCACCGCGAACACGGCGGCGGTGAGCCCGCCCAGGATCATGAGTCCGGCGCCGAGCAGATCTCCCTCGAAGACGCTGCGCGCCGAGTTCTCGATTAGCTTGCCGAACAGCCAGGGGGCGAAGGCGCCGGCCCCTGTGCCCAGCGCGTAGAAGAGGGCGATCGCCATGGCCCGTATCTCGAGCGGGAAGATCTCGCTCACCGTCAGGTAACCGGAGCTGGCCCCGGCCGAGGCAAAGAAGAAGACGACGGACCAGCAGATGGTCTGGGTCACCGCATTCAACGCGCCCATGTAGAAGAAGTAGCCGGTAACGATCAGAAGGATGCCGGACGTGATGTAGGTGGCCGAGATCATGACCCGCCGCCCGATAGTGTCGAAGAGCGGTCCAAGCAACAACGGGCCGAAGAAGTTCCCAACCGCGAACGGCAGAATGTACAACCCGACACTACTGTCCGGCACCTTGTAGAACTTCGTCAGCACCAGGGCGTAGGTGAAGAAGATTGCGTTATAGAGGAACGCCTGCGTGCTCATCAGCATGGCACCGAGGATCGAACGTGTCGTGTACTGAGTGAAGAGCACCCTGCCTACAGTGATGAAGCCCATCGGCGGCCGCTGTACGATCCTCACGCTCCCCTCGGGCGGCGCGAGTCGCCGGAGACCGGTTTCGTCCTTGACCTTGGCCTCGATCATTTCCACGATCTCGTTCGCTTCGTCGACCCGTCCATGCGTCATGAGCCAGCGTGGGCTCTCCGGCACGAAGCGGCGAACCAGGAGAACGGCCAGACCGAGCACTGCGCCGATGCCGAAGCAGAGACGCCAGCCGATACTGTGGCTGATCAGGTGCGGATCGAGCAGCACCAGGGTCGCGAGGGCGCCGACCGCGGTTCCCACCCACCAGCTGCCGTTGATGGCGAGGTCAACACGGCCGCGCACCCGGGCCGGAATGAGCTCGTCGATTGCGGAGTTGATGGCCGAGTACTCGCCGCCGATACCTGCTCCGGTGAAAAAGCGGAACAGCGCGAAGGTGACGAAATTCCAGGAAAAGGCGGTGAGAACCGTGGCGATGAGATAGACCAGCAGCGTGATCATGAAGAGGTTCTTCCGGCCGAAGCGGTCGGTCAGATAGCTGAAGAAGAGCGCGCCACAGACCGCACCGATCAGGTACGACGTGGCCGCGAAGCCGATCTGGGGGCTGCTGAGATGGAGCGTGCCCTTCTCGCCCAGCACTCCGGCGATCGCGCCGACGATGTTGACCTCGAGCCCATCGAGAATCCAGGTGATTCCCAGCGAGACGATGATCAACCAGTGCCAGGGCGCCCAGGGCAAGCGATCTATGCGTGCCGGAATGTCCGTCTCGACCTCGTGTGGCGAGCTGCCTTCTCCCCAGGTCAGATTTCGTGCTGCGCTACTCATCTCTTCCCTCGATTTCTCCGGAACTCACCGACAGGCTGCTCTTCCCCACCACCGGCACCGTCAATGCCGCGCCGCCACCTGCTTTCGCTCCAGCGTGCGCGGCGAAGCCGAGCCATCCTCGGTCTCCCGCCGTACCGGCACGAGCTGGGGCCTGGTCGCTTCGACCCTGGCCATCCGCACCCGCAGGATGCCGTCCGAGTACGTCGCCTCGGCGGTCGCCGGCTCCACCGGGACCGGCAGGTTGAGCGACTGCTCGAACCGTCCCCGCCGAATGCCCTGGAGCTGGGCTTCGCCCAGACCAGACTCAGCCGGTACCTGCCCGGAAATGGTGATCGTGTTGTTGGTAAGCGCGACCTGAAAGTCGTCCGGGATCGCTCCCGCCGCGGCCAGCTCGACCACCACGTCAGTGTCGCCGACGTAGATGTCGGAGGGCGGCAGCAGGCCGTTCTCGTAGAGCTCGTCGAGCATCTCGCGCAGCCGCGGATATCGCTGCAGACCGCGGCCGGGATCAAGCGGTAGCCAGTGTGCAAGCATGGAAGGCCTCGCGTGACACGTATTGACAGATGCACGAACTCAGTGCAAATGCCGTGCCATGCCGGCGCGGGCCGGAGAACGAATCGACTCAGCGCCGCTGGCGGTAGAGACTGCGATCGGGAACCCTGAGCATGGCGTCGGTGTCCAGCTGTTGACCGAGAAAGTCCCCGATGCGCGCCACCACTAACTCGGGGCGCGCCAGCACCTCGTGGTGGTCGACGTAGAGCACGTCGACATTCGGCTGCTCGGCGAGCCACCCTTCGACCCGCGCCAGCTGACGCCGGTAGATCTCTACCAGCTCGGCCTCGCCGGCGCCTCCGGTGTCCTCACCGTGCCGCCGCAGCATCTCGTCCTGGGAGGCGACGACCTCGGAGAGGTCGCGCTTCATGAAGATCACGCGATATCGCCGGTCCATCGGGAGGTCATAGAGGAGCAGGTACACCATCTTGACCGCCTTCCCTGGCGCCTGGTCGAGCCAGCCGGCGTTCCGGCCCACCTGCTTGACCGCCTCGAATTCGAAGTAGCCACGCGGGTTATCCTCGTCTGCCTCACGGAGGTGGTCGGTGAGGGCCGGCACACCGCCCGCCGCCAGCATCTGCATCATGAGCGAGGTGCCGGAGCGAGGCATCCCGGCCACGATGATGATCGGCGATTCCATCGATTCCCCTTCCATTCGATGGTACCCGACACCGGCCGACATGCCGCCGCGATGGCGCCGTTCGGCTCGCCCATCGAGGGTGGGCCGGCGCCGGCCCCTTTCGCTCGTATAGTCAAAGGGTGAGCAAGCTGCTCTCCCTTTACGATGCCGTCGAGCGCTGGGTGGAGAATGGCTCGTCGGTCGTGATGAGCGCCGCGCTCGAGGCGCTGATTCCTTTCGCTGCGGGACATGAGATCATCCGGCAGCGGAAGCAGGATCTGACGCTGATCGCGCCGATCTCCGACATCCTGTTCGATCAGCTGATCGGCGCCGGGTGCGTCGCAGCCGTCAAAGCCGCCTGGGTGGGCAACGTGAGCGCCGGACTCGGCCACAACTACCGCCGTGCCGCCGAGCACGCCGTGCCTCGCGCACTCGCCATTGAGGATCACAGTAACTTCTCGATCACTCTGGCCCTGCTCGCCGGGAGCCTTGGCGCACCCTACCTGCCGACCCGCTCCCTGCTGGGTACGGACATTCTCCGCCGCAATGACCGGCTGATGGAAACGACGTCACCGTTCGGCGCGGACCGGCTGGTGCTGGTGCCGGCCGAGACGCCGGATGTCGCCATCCTGCACGTGCAGCGCTGCGACGAGGACGGCAATGCCCATGCCTGGGGCAACCTCGGGTTCAGCCGCGAGGCGCTGGCCGCGTCCCGGCGGACCATTCTCATCGCGGAGGAGATCGTGCCGCGCGATCTCATCGCCAGCGACCCCAACCGCGTCCTGGGTCCATCACAGAAGGTGGTCGCGGTCGTGCATGAGCCGGGCGGCGCCCACCCGTCGCCGGTGCAGGGCCACTACAATCGCGACCATACGTTCTTTCACGAGTACCATGCGGCAACCCGTACCGAGGAGGGCTCGCAGGCGTGGCTGCGGGAGTGGGTTTACGGCGTACCGGACCGCCAGGCCTATATTGATCGACTCGGCGATCGCTGGCCGGTCTTGCAACGGAAACAGCACCGATTTGCCGCTCCCGTCGACTACGGCTACTGATCGCTCACACCGGATGCTTGTAGGGAAACTGCTCCTGATCCCACTTCTCTTTGCGCATCTCGCCACTGTCGTCGGGCGTGTTCGCGGCGTCCTTGCTCAGGTGGTCGCTGAGGATCGGTTCGTCGCCGTGGTCGGTTCGCCACCATTCGCCCTCGTGACCGGTCTTCTCGGACGGCTTGACTGTCGACATATTCTCACCTCCTGACAATCTCGTTCGCAGGATGCGTACCGTCTCTGCCGCCCGTCCGGAATCCGGCGCCACGGACTGAGATAATGGCCGCACGCATGGTCAATCGGATTTCGCGCCGCCAATTCCTTCAGAAGATTGGTGCGGCGGTTCCCGCCGCGGCACTCGGTCTGCCCCCATCGCTGCGGGAAGTGCTGGCGCGGCCGGCGCGCGGGCGGGGCTCGCTGCACGCCATCCAGCACGTCGTCATTCTGATGCAGGAGAACCGCTCGTTCGATCACTACTTCGGAACCCTGTCGGGAGTTCGTGGGTTCGACGATCTGGCGTCCCCTCGCCTTCCCAACGGACACCCCACCATCTTCCAGCCCGACCCGGCGAACGGCGACGGGTATACACTGCCCTTCCATCTGGCCGGCACCACCCTCGGACTCGACTGTCTCCCTGACCCGGGCCACTCGTGGGCTACCCAGCACGAGTCCTGGAACCGTGGCCGCGTCGATGGCTGGATGCGGGCGCACCGCGACGCGGACGGCCCCGGCGCGCCGGCCGTGATGGGCTATTACAGACGCGCCGACCTGCCGTTCCACTACGCGCTCGCCGATGCCTTCACCATCTGCGATCGCTACTTCAGCTCGGCGCTGGGAGAGACCGCGCCTAACCGGCTGCTCGCCATGACCGGGACCATCGACCCGGACGGCAGGAACGGCGGACCGATCATTGGGAACGGGGACCTGGCTCACGGCGCTCCTCTAACCTGGACAACCTATCCCGAGCGTCTGGAGCGGGCCGGTATCAGCTGGCAGGTGTACGTTCCCGAGCGCTGGGTTGCCGACGACCTGAACGTCCTGGCTGCCTTCGCGCCATTCACGGTACGCGGCTCGTCGCTGCGAGCGCGGGGCGCGGCCGGAATCAAGAACATCGGAGACTTCGTGGCCGACGTTCGCCACAACCGGCTGCCACGGGTCTGCTGGCTGGATGCGGGGACGAGCGCGACCGAGCACCCGCCGTTCACCCCGGCAGCGGGCGCCCGCTATCTCTACCGCGTGCTCGAGGCGCTGGCCTCGAACCCGCGCGTCTGGACGAAGACAGTCATCTTCTGCACCTACGACGAGAACGGCGGGTTCTTCGACCATGTGGCGCCTCCCACGCCGCCGGCAGGCACTCCCGGTGAGTACATCACCGCATCACTCCCAGCATCGGCGAACGGCATCGCCGGCCCGATCGGTCTGGGATTCCGGGTTCCGATGCTCGTGATCTCACCCTGGAGTCGAGGCGGCTGGGTGTGCGGCGATCTGTTCGACCACACCTCGATCCTGCGCTTTCTGGAGGCCCGTTTCGGCGTCGAGGAACCGAATATCAGCTCCTGGCGCCGTGTAACGTGTGGCGACCTGACGTCGACCCTGCAGCTCTCACACCCCCGCCTGTCGTTTCCGCAGCTGCCCGCGCCGCCGCTGCCGGCAGCCGCGGCCTGTGCTTCGACGCCTCTCCCGATTCCGCCCACGCCCCAGCAGGTGCCACATCAGGAAGCCGGCCGCCGGCCCCGGCGAGGAACGCGCCGGTAGAATCCGGGCCACCGCGCCCGTGCCGCCGGCAATCGTGGATAATGGTGCGTTCACTCACTGGAGACCACCATGCCAGAGGCTCAGCCTTCTTCTCATCTCGTTCCGACAGTCATCGAGAACACGAACCGCGGCGAGCGCGGCTTCGACATCTACTCCCGGCTGCTGCGCGAGCGCATCATCTTCATCAACAGTCCAATCGACGACGACCTGGCCACATTGGTGGTCGCCCAGCTCCTCTTCCTGCAATCCGAGGATGGCGAGCGGGACATCCAGATGTACATCAATAGCGGTGGCGGATCGATCACCGCGGGCTTCGCCATTCACGACACGATGCGCCACATCACTGCCCCGGTCGCGACGATCGCCATGGGAATGACCGGCAGTATGGCAACCTTCCTGCTCGCCTCAGGTGCGCGGAGCAAGCGTTTCGCCCTTCCCAATGCGACGGTCCACTTTCATCCCGCCGGCGGTTACGGATTCGGCGGCTCCGCCCCGGATATCGAGATCCACGTGCGCCACCTGCTCGACATGCAGGAACGCGGCAACCGGCTGATGGCGGAGTACACCGGCCAGACCCTCGAGCAGATCCAGCGTGACTTCCAGCGCGATCGCTTCTTCACCGCGCCCGAGGCACGCGACTACGGTCTCGTCGACGAAGTCCTCGAGCACGACGTTCCGGCGAAGGACGGGAAGACCGCGAGCAGCCTGGAAAACCTCGCCGGTACCTAGGAAACTATTCCTCGCACGGCGCCGTACATCACGGGTGAGGCCGCTCAGCCCGGTGCGCCGTCGCTCCTGAAGGAAGCGACTGCCCCCGGCCGGCGACGTGGTCTGTCACAATTTCCGGCGCCGCGGTGCTGAGAGAGTAGAGGCAGCGATCAAGGAGGCATTTCCTCGATGGTTTCCGCGGCGAGCGTGTGGGTGAAATCGCACCGGCACGAGCTTTCATTCGACGAGCTTTTCACTCGTCACTACGCGTCGGTGGTGACGATCGCCTACCGGGTGCTGGGCGATGCTCACGAAGCCGAGGACGTGGCGCAGGACGTCTTCTGCGCGTTCTACCGCCGGCACTCGCCGGACGCTGAGTACGCGGCTCCCTGGCTCCATCGCGCCGCCGCGCACACCGCACTCAATGTCGTGCGTGGCCGCAGGCGGCGACAGCAGCGTGAGCGCCTCGAAGCCGCCGCCACCGAGCGTCTGGACTCTTCTTCCGGCGCCTCGCTCGATCCCGCCCTTCAGGCGGAAACCGCGGAGAGCCGGAAGGAGGTGCGAGCGATCCTCCGTCGCTTGCCCCGAAAGAGCGCCTCGGTCCTGGCACTCCGCTATAGCGGCCTCTCGTACGCCGAGGTAGCTGCGGCGCTCGAAGTCAGTATCGGACAGGTGGGCACGCTCCTTCGCCGTGCCGAGGAAGCGTTTCGAAAGGAGATAATCCGTGAGACATCTGCATGACGGCGTCCTGCGACGGATGCTGGACGAGCCGCTGGCGATCAGCGACTCGGAGCGCGAGCACTACCGAACGTGCGCGCATTGCCGCGAGCGCTTCGGGACGGTATCGGCGGCAGCGCGCCAGGCACGAGGAGCCCTCGAAACCCCGCTGCCCTCGCTGAACGAGGCGGGTGCGCTAGCCCTCACCAAGCAGCGCCTGGCATCGGGCGGGATCACGCCCCGGCGCCGGTTTATTCCGTACTCGTGGCGGCGATTGCGCAATCCGCTGGCAGGAGGAGCAGCCGCGCTTGCCCTGCTGGGAGCGATGGCCCTCACCCCCGCCGGGTCGCTGGCGCAACAGGTGATTACCGTATTCCAGCCGAGCCGGGTGGTCGCCGTGCAGGTCACCGCTACCGACATCCACGCTCTGCTCGGTCTCCAGAAGTACGGGACGTTTCATCTCCCCAGAACGACGCCGAGCGGCGAGGCATCGAGCGCGGCGGCTGCCTCGCGGCTTGCTGGAATGCATGTGCTCACGCCCAGCTCGCTTCCGGCCGGCGTGCCGGCTGAGGTTAAGTACGGAGTGACCTTCCCGACGAACGGCTCGTTTACCTTTTCCGCTGCCCGAGCGAAGGCGGCGGCCGCCGCCGAGGGCAAGCAGATTCCTCCCATGCCAGCGCACATCGACGGGAGCACGCTGCAAATCAACGTCCCCTCCGGGGTCCTGACCCTGTACGGTGCGAGCCAGGGCGATATCCCGGCGCTCGTGATCGGCCAGGTCGGCGCGCCAACCGTCAGATCGAGCGGCGTCACGGCGCAGCAGCTGGAAAGCTATCTGCTCAGCATGCCGAACATCTCGCCGGCGCTCGCCGCCCAGATCCGCGCCATTGGCGATCCGACCAAGGTTCTGCCGATTCCCGTACCGATGAGCCTCGTCAACGCCCAGAAAGTTCGGGTCCAGGGCGTGGAGGGACTGGCGATCGGCGACCAGACCGGCGTCGGCAGCGGTGTGCTCTGGGAGAAGCAGGGGGTTATCTACGCCGTCGGCGGATCGCTCCCGGAGAGCGAGATTCTTGCCATCGCAAACTCGCTGCGATGACACCCGACGCTGTCGCGCGGAATGGGAACGACCCCGATCCGGCCGGTGGACTCGATCTCGTCTCTCCCGCCCTTCATACGATTGAGCTGGCCAAGCGCTACCGCCATGTCACCGCCCTCGCCGGGCTCACCATGTCGGTGCCGCGCGGCGAGGTCTTCGGCTTCCTGGGTCCGAACGGCGCCGGTAAGACCACGGCCGTCAAGCTGCTGGTCGGCCTGACCCGCCCCACCGCCGGCGAGGGCTGGGTCCTGGGAGAGCCGATCGGCGACCGAGCCACGCGACGTCGCATCGGCTACCTGCCGGAGCTCTTTCGCTACCAGGACTGGATGTCCGCCCGAGAGGTGCTCCGCCTGCACTGCCGGCTGGCGGGTATCGATCGCCAGCAGTGGGAGGCGGAGGTGGCCCATGCCCTCGACACGGTCGGTCTTGCCGAGCGGGCAGCTGACCGGGTCGGCACGTTCTCGAAGGGTATGCAACAACGCCTGGGTCTGGCGGTTGCCCTGCTGGGCCGGCCGGAGCTCGTGTTCCTGGATGAGCCCACCTCGGCCCTCGATCCGGTCGGGCGCCACGATGTGCGCATCATCGTTCGCGAGCTCAAGCTGCGAGGCACCACCGTCTTCCTCAACTCGCACCTGCTGAGCGAGGTCGAGCAAGTGTGCGACCGCGTCGCCGTGATCGATCGGGGCCGGGTCATCGCCCTGGGCACGCTGGACGAGCTGCGTGGCGGCGTGAAGATCGTGCGGCTACGAGTAGCCGGCGCAGCAGGGATGGTCGAGCCGGTCCTGGCACGCTTCGGCCAGATCGAACCGGATGGAGACTGGTACGTGGTTCGCGGCACGAGCGGTGAGGCGGTGCCCGAGATGGTCGATGCCCTGGTGGGGGCCGGCGTCCGTATCTACGCGATAGAGCCGTCATCGCAGACGCTCGAAGATCGTTTTCTGCAGCTGCTGGGAGGCCAGTCGGAGGGGACCGCCATTGATCGTGCTCGCGATCGCGCGCTTGACCCTGCGTGAGACATCACGCCGCAAACTGCTGCTGGCGGTGGCTATCCTCACCGTCGTCGTCGCCATCCTGAGCGGCTGGGCGTTTCACAAGCTCTTGTCGCTGCCCTGCGGCCCTGACTACAACCCACAACCCTGCTCGGTGGCGACCGACAAAGTAATCGCGGCCACGCTCCTGATTCTGCTGATGTTCATGTTCAGCTTCGTGCTGGCGCTCGGAGCTGCCTTCATCGCCGCTCCCTCGATCATCAATGAGGTCGAGTCGGGCGTCATGCTGGCGATGCTGCCCCGGCCGCTCCGGCGGAGTGAGGTGGTTCTCGGCAAGTGGCTAGGGCTGGCCGCGCTGCTCGCCGCATTCGCCGGTCTCTCCTGCGGGCTCGAGTTCGTCATCATGAAGATCGCCGTCGACTACGTGCCGCCTCACCCCCTCCTGGCTATCGTCTTCGTGGTCGTCGAGGCGCTCGTGGTGCTGACGCTCGCACTCGCCGCCAGTACCCGCATCCCGGCGATGACCGGCGGCATCGTGGTCGTAGTGCTCTTCGGTATGGCCTGGATGGCCGGGATCGCCGGAGCGGTAGGCGCGGCCTTCCACAGTCCGGCGATCCAGAACATCGGCACCGTGGCCAGCCTGATTTTCCCGACCGACGGACTCTGGCGTGCGGCAATCTACGCGCTGGAACCGGCCGCCACCATCATCGCTCAGGCACAGGGCGGGCGGGCCGCATCCGGCAATCCGTTCTTCGTCACCAGCGGACCGGCCGGGGCCTACATTGGCTGGACTATCGCCTGGATCATGGCGGTCCTCGGCGTGGCTATCTGGAGCTTCAACCGCCGCGAGCTGTAGACGTCGCCGGACACTCGGTGTGGATTCCGCTACGACCGGGACTACCAATGCCGCGGGATCCTGACAAAGCGGATCCCGTCAAACCGGTACACGCCGAGCGGTTGCGGTGGCTCGTCGAGCGAGAACTGCACCGCCATGATCTCGAAGCCTGCCGCGTAGAGCAGGCGGGCTCGCCGGTAGGCACTCCCCTGACGGCGAAAGCGCTCCTCGAGGGGAGCGTCGTCTCCGCGCCGGGCCTGCACAGCGACCACATCGGACAAAAGGTCGCGGAGGGCGAGCCGTGCGGCCCGCCCTCCGGCCGGCATTACTCGCTCGCCACCGCCATGCGCGGCCGCTCGTAGGCGGGTACCGCCCGCTCGTCGTGCTGCGCATCGCGCATCAGGAGGGTCGTGGCGGCGCCGATAGCCAGCGCGGCGATCGAGATGGCAAGTGTCGGCTTCATCGCCAGAAGGAAGGCGTGGTGGAAGACCTGGAGACCCAGCGTCTCGAGCTGGTGCACCAGGCCAACCGGCAGGTTGTGCGGGATCGTCAAGCCGGTCTGGCCGCGGCCGACCTCCAGTCCGCCATGGGCCGAGAATCCCTGGATGAAGCCGGCGCGGGCCCGGATCGGGAGCTGGGCCGCGTACCGCACTGCCTGGCTGTGAAGGTCGATCGACAGGCGGTACTGAAGCACCGCGCCAATGACGGAGCTGCCGACCGCGCCACCGACCTGCCGCATCGTGTTGAGGAAGCCGGAAGCGGCACCCGCCGAGGCCGGCGGTACGTTCTGCATGGCAAGAGTGGTGAGCGGCGCGAAGGTACAGCCCATGCCGATTCCCGCCAGGATCAGCGGCAGCGTGAAGGACAACCCTTGCGAGTTGAGCGACGCGAAGGCGATCACCATGCCGAATCCTATGGCGAAGAGCGTGAGGCCCAGCGTCAGAATCCACTTGCCGCCGACGCGATCCACCATGCGCCCCGCGAAGGGGGCGACGAATGTGGAGGTCAGCGCCATGGGGGTGAAGACGAACCCGGCGTGCAACGCGTCGAGTCCCAGGACCGACTGCAGGAAGATCGTCATGGGAAGGAAGAGACCGAACATCGCGAAGGTGACGACACCGGAGACGGTGTTGGCCACACTGAAGTTCCGGTCCTTGAAGAGAGACAGCGGCAGCAGCGGCTCCTCGGTGCGCGCCTCCACGATCACGAAGGCGGCAAGGAGGACGATCGAGGCGGCGAGAATCGTGGGGATACTGATCAAGCTCGCCTGCAATGATCCGATATTGAACGAGCCGGCATTGACGATGCGGCCCCAGTTGTAGCGCTGGCCCTCGATCAATCCAAAGACCAGTGCAAAGAGGCCGAGACTGGCCAGCAACACGCCCGGAATGTCCAGCGTGTGCTTGCGGTGGACGGTGAGCTCCGGCACGACCAGGAAGGCAAGGATCAGGACCGCGATGCCGATTGGCACGTTGACATAGAAGATCGCGCGCCAGCTGAAGTCGGTGGTGAGGAAGCCTCCCAGGATAGGACCGGTAACCGCGGCAACGCCGGCCACCGCGCCCCACACGCCAAACGCCGCGCCCCGCTTCTCCGGCGGGAAGATCGAGGTAATCATGGTCAGCGTCTGCGGTGTCAGGATGGCGCCGCCCACACCCTGGATGACGCGGAAGAAGATCAGCTGATTCGGGCTCTGCGCGAACCCACAGGCCATCGACGAAAGGACGAAGAGGATCAACCCGGTCATGAACATGCGGCGAGGACCGATCATGTCGCCCAGCCGTCCGGCGGTGATCAGCAGCACCGCGTAGACCAGAATGTACGCATTCAGAACCCAGAGGATCTGATCGAGCGAGGCGTGCAGCGAGTCGATTACGCTCGGAATCGAAACGTTGACGATCGTGGTGTCGAGCAAGATCATGAAGAATCCACTCGCCATGACGAGCAGGATGAACCATGGGCTTACCGCGACACGCGGAGTACTGAGTGAGGTCTGAATTCGTGGGGCGGCGGGACTCGACATCTATGAAACCTCCTGTAGCCGCTGATCTTTGATGAGCTCCTCGGCCCAGGCCCGCTCCTGCTCCCAGTAGCGACGGCGATGCCTCATCACTGCCAGGATGCCGGGCTTCTGCTCGGGCGGGACGGGAAATGCCTCGAGCTCCTGGCATTTGCGCTCCAGATGCGCGATGTGCTGCTGCGCGTACACCACGTAGTGGCGGACCAGATAGAGACGCTCTTCCCGGGACAGCAGGTGGAAGAAGACCACTTTCTGCGCGAACACCGTATCGTACTCGCCGAGATGATGCTCGGTGTCGAGCAGGTGCTCGTGGAGGCGG
Organism: Chloroflexota bacterium; assembly: GCA_035295425.1. GTDB lineage: Bacteria > Chloroflexota > UBA5177 > UBA5177 > UBA5177 > DATGJB01. The sequence continues at coordinate 34,426 of DATGJB010000057.1, forward strand.
GCCATGCCGGTATCGGTGATCGCATAGACCTTGCGCGATCTGCCGTCCTCGCAGACTTCGTCTTCCTCGGCCCGGATCAGGCCCTCCTGCATCAGCCGGTTCAGCACCGGGTAGAGCGCTCCCCACTGCGCCTGCCGGAACGGCCCCATGATGTTGCCGATGATCTTCGCGATCATGTAGCCGTGCATGGGGCGCCGGGAGAGCTGGGCGAGGATCAGGAACTCATACATGATTAACTATATCAAATAGATATATGACTGCGCTATAGAGAAGATACCCAAAGCCGGATGGTCGAAGGTACCAACCTGGGTTCCCTGAATCATGCCGGCGGCGATCCGCTTATCGCTATTGCCAGCAGGAATGGGGAGTTGCTAGGGTGATGCGGACTGCCGGGCTGGGGTCGGAACGAGTCCCCTGACGCGCCGGCCAGCCGAAAGGGAACGCACGTTGGAAGCCTACGACAGCATCCTGGAGCTCATTGGCGACACGCCGCTCGTCCGCTTGAACACCGTCACCCGACACGTCAAGCCGGCGGTCTACGCCAAGCTCGAGTACTTCAATCCCGGCGGGAGTGTGAAGGACCGTATCGGGATCCGCATGATCGAAGACGCGGAGCGGCGGGGACTCCTGCGCCCGGGCGGCACGATCGTCGAGCCGACCTCCGGCAACACCGGGGCCGGCCTGGCGCTGGCGGCTGCCATCAAGGGGTATCGCACCATCTTCGTGATGCCGGACAAGATGAGCGCGGAGAAGATTGCCTTACTCAAGGCGTACGGCGCTGATGTCGTAATCACGCCAACGGCAGTACCGCCCGAGTCACCGGAGAGCTACTACCGAGTAGCCGATCGCCTTGCCACCGAAACACCTGGTGGGTTCCAACCGAACCAGTACTACAACCAGGCCAATCCGGAGACCCACTACGCGACGACCGGTCCCGAGCTCTGGCGGCAGACCGGAGGCACAATCGATGTCTTCGTGGCCGGTGTCGGAACCGGCGGCACGATCACCGGAACCGGCCGCTTTCTCAAGGAGCAGAACCCGGACATCACCATCGTGGGCGCCGATCCGGAGGGATCGATCCTCTCCGGGGGAGAGCTTCGCCCGTACAAGGTCGAGGGGATCGGCGAAGACTTCTGGCCGGCTACCTTCGATCCCCAGATCGTCGATCGCTGGATCCGGGTGGGTGACCGGGAATCCTTCCGGATGGCCCGCCGCATCACGCGCGAGGAAGGGATTCTGGTCGGCGGTTCGGCGGGCACCGCGATGGTCGCCGCTCTGCAGGTGGCACAGGATCTGGACGAGAGTAAAGTTATGGTCGTGCTGTTTCCTGATAGCGGCCGGAGCTACCTGAGCAAGGTCTATTCCGACCAGTGGATGCAGGACAACGGCTTCCTGGAGCGCCTTCCGATCGCGCTACGGGTGGACGATCTGCTCCACCACCGCCACGGCGGCATGCCAGAGCTGGTCGCGGTCGATCCCGCCGAGACGGTCGGACGCGCCATCGACATGCTTCAGGAGTTCGGTATCTCGCAGATGCCGGTCGCGCACTGGAGCAACGGACACAGCGTCGGCGATATTGTCGGCAGCATTCAGGAGAAGTCGCTCCTGGCTCGGGTCTTCCGCGAGCCGGACATGGTGGAGAGCCCGGTCAGCGACGTGATGGATCCGCCGCTCGATACCGTCGACGTGCGCGAGGAGATCGAGGCGCTGATCGGTCCGCTGCTGGGCGACGACACGGCGCTCATCGCCCTGCAGGGTGCCCGGCCAGTCGGAGTGATCACGCGCTCCGATCTCCTCGAGTACATCGCCCACGCCCGGGAGCGCCAGCGCCGGTAGCCGCGGCCGGACGGGCCTTCCGCTACACTTACCAGAATGCGAGACCGAGCCACCACATACGCATCACTCCTGGCCTTCCTTGCGGCCATCCTCTGGGGGTCGGTCGGCGTGCTGCTCGCCGCCGCACTGCTCGTCGCCGGATTCAGCCTGTTCGTGATCGGCGGCGATGGCGTGGCGCCGCTTCTGCTGGTGGGACTCCTGGTGTTGCTCGCCTCCGTTCTGGTCGTCCTCTGGACGGTCAACAGCACCATGCGCTGGCTGATTCGCGCCCGGCAGGCGCGAACCCCCGCGAGTACTGCGCTCGGAGCCGGCCTCCTGGTGGTGCTGCTTGGCGGCATCGCCTGGTCGCTGGGTGCGGTCAGCGGAGCGGCCGCGGCATTGCTTTTTTCCGGCGCGGCGATCCTGGTTGTTGCCGCCTGGTCGCAGTTGGTCCGCGAGTAAGACAACGTTCACGCCTGCTTCACACCACCGGTTCCTACCGTGGTATGCTTTTGCGGCTCACAGGCCGGACCATGATCGCGGGAAGGCGCGCAGCTCCGGAGACTTCGTCTCGACATTGCTGCTCCCTGACCGTATATCATTGGCCTGATTCGCGCGGTGGACATCATACGGGGAATAGGCGCGGGCTCTGGGCGGCCACGGGGAAGGGCCTCCTGACGGCTGGGCCCCGGCACCCGCCAGATCAGACACGAGGAGTTAGTAGGTGCAGCAGCAAGGATTCACTCTCTGGTTTACCGGGCTTTCCGGCGCGGGAAAGTCGACTCTCGCCAACATCGTGCAGCAGCGTCTCGAAGACATGGGGCGCTACGTTGAGCTGCTCGACGGCGACGAGATTCGCACCAATCTGAGCCAGGGGCTCGGTTTCTCGAAGGAAGACCGGGATACCAATATCCGGCGGATCACGTTCGTGGCGAAGCTGCTCTCGCGCAACGGTGTGGTGGCGATCACCGCCGCCATCTCGCCCTACCGCGAGACGCGAGACCGCGCCCGGCGTGAAATCGCCAACTTCGTCGAGGTCTTCGTCGATTGCCCGCTCGCGGTTTGCGAGGAGCGCGACGTCAAGGGTCTCTACAAGAAGGCTCGCAGCGGTGAGATTCCGCACTTTACCGGCGTCTCCGACCCATACGAGGCGCCGCTCGAGGCAGAGATCACGGTGCACACCGACTACGGCACGCCGGAAGAGACCGCCGAGGTGATTCTCAGCCGGCTGGGCGAGCTTGGCTACGTGCAGTACGCGCCCGCCTCGCCGGACGGCGCCTACAGCGAGGACGAGGAAGCCCTCGTCGCCCAGCGGCTCAAGAGCCTGGGGTACCTCTAGCCAGACAGGCGCCCAAAAGCGACGCGCATGGGTGAACTACCGGAGCCGAGATCTCGGCTCCGGTAGTTGCATTTGAATCTCTACGAGACGTCGGACACCTATGTCTTCCAGCTCGCCATTCCCGGCATGACCCCGGAGAACCTGGACATTCAGGTGCTGGGCACCGAGCTGAGCGTCAAGGGCAAGCGAGAGGTCAATACGCCGGAGAACGGCACCTGGATCTGGCAGGGCATCAACGGCGGTGAGTTCTACCAGAGCTTCACCCTGCCCGCCGAGGTTGACAGTGAGCACGTTCAGGCCAGCTACGACTACGGCATCCTCTCGGTGGTGCTGCCAAAAGCGGAGCACGTCAAGCCCAGGAACATCAAGATCGAGGTCCACAAGTAAGGGCCAGGGACATTCGAACGCGGGCACCCGGAATGGGTGCCCGCGTTGCATTTCAGGAGCGGCTCATTCCCCGGGTTGCGGCGATGGCACCGCCCGGTCGGGACACCACCGGCTTGCTACAATCGCCGCATGTCCAGCCCGGATATTGGCTACCTGGTCGGTCTGAGCCTCCTTCCCGGTATCGGGCCGGCCCGGTTCCACCGCATTCTGGACCACTTTGGAGAGCCGGAGCTCGCCTGGCGTGCCTCGGAGCGCGAGCTTGTCGCACTCGGCGTCGATGCGCGGTCCATGCCGGCTCTGGTCGAGAAGCGGCGCACCATTTCGATCGAGGCCGAGCTCGAGAAGCTGCGGCGCCATGACGTGCGGGTGCTGAGCATCTTCGACGTCGGTTATCCGCTGCGCCTCAAGGAGATCTTCAACGCCCCGCCGCTGCTCTACATCAAGGGCGAGATCACCCGCCAGGACGACAGCAGTATCGGGGTGGTGGGGACACGCGGTCCGACAGTGTACGGCAAGGAGCTGACCGCCCGCGTCGTCCCGGAGCTGGTGCGGGTAGGACTGACCGTGGTGAGCGGTCTGGCCCGGGGCATTGACTCCATTGCCCACCATGCCGCGCTCGACGCCGGGGGCCGCACCATCGCCGTCCTCGGCAGCGGTCTGGACGTGATCTACCCCGCCGAGAACCGGCGCCTCTTCGAACGGATCGCGCAGCGCGGCGCCGTTATCTCCGACTACCCGCTCGGCACCAAGCCCGACGCCTTCAACTTCCCGGCGCGCAACCGCATCATTTCCGGGCTCTCGCTCGGCACGGTCGTCATGGAAGCCCAGCTCGGTTCGGGAGCCCTGATAACCGCCGACTACGCCCTGGAGCAGAACCGCGAAGTGTTCGCCTTTCCCGGCCGGGCCACCGACCGTGGCTCCTCCGGCTGCAACCGACTGATCCGGGAGGGACGCGCCAAGCTCGTCACCGGGAGCGACGACATCCTCGAGGAGCTCGACCTCACCGCCGCGGTCCGGCAGCTGGAGATCAAGGTCGCGATCCCCGCCAACGACGACGAGGGGCGGCTGCTGGCACTCCTCTCCCACGAGCCGCTGCATGTGGACGAGCTGGTGCGCCGGTCGGCAATGGCGGCGCCCACTGTCACCAGTACGCTCCTGATGATGGAGCTCAAGGGCGCCGTGCGCCAGGTCGGCAGCATGTCCTTTGTCCTCGCCCACTGAGTGACGAGGACGGCATTCGCCGGTCGCTCGCCCCACATGTCCGGGTGGGCCGTCCACCGTCTCTGGCCGGCTTCGACCCAGCCGGATTGGACCTCCTGACAGCTACGCTGCCGCCCGCTCACGAGCTGCATGACGCTCCCCGTGGCTCCAGACACTTCGACCACTACCGCACGCTTGACATAGGTGATATGGTAATGGCACGGGCATGGTCCTGGAAACAGGACAGCCATGAGGAGGACGCACCGGCACCGGCGCTCGCTGGAGTCGGGGTGAACGATCACACCCGTTCTCGACGGATCGGGCTTTTTTGCATTTGGGAGGTGGCACATGGGCATGGATGCGAACACCGGACCGATTCCCGGTGACCGGCTGCTTCATCCCACCGCCTCCGGTCTGAATGACCTGCTCGAGATCGTGCGGGAGCAACAGGCCCGGATCGAGCGCCTGGAATCGGCGCTCCTGCCACTGCCTGGGGCCACCGAGCGAGATGGCGCCGGGCGCCAGCAAATCAGGCGCGCTGCCAGGCGAAAGCACGTGCAGCCGTCCTACCCACCGCTGTCCGCCGTCGAGGCGTTTCAAGATCTGGCGCCGAGCAGCGATCAGTACGCCACACTTCCTATTCTGGAGGGCTTCAACTGGAGCGAGTGCGCAACGCGACTCGGTGCCGGTGAGTGGTACATGGTCGTCTTCCGTTCCCTGCGGCGCGAGGCAGTTGACGATCTGACGCTGGAGATGCACGACTACGGCGCGTATATCGAAGCGCACCGCCGTGCGGCCGGGCTCGTCTTCTACTTCCGCGGCACACCGAACGAGCGGCGCGAATGCCTCTCCTTTTGCATTTGGGAGGGTCGTGAAGAGGCGGCACGAGCCGCGCGGCTGCCCCTCCACCGGGTGGCGATGAGCCTGGTCGAGGAGAAGTACGAGTGGTACACCCTCGAGCGCTACTGGCTGCGCAAGCAGCATGGGCGCCGAGACGTCGAGGCGATTCCGGTCGACGCCGGGGGCGTCCCGCTCGTCCCCAACTGATGACCCAGGGAATGGGGCATCGCTTTCACGTCGATCGGTTGAACCTCCTCAAGGACCCCGAGCGCCGGCGCCGTATCCCGCCTGAGCCGATCCTTGAATCTGCCGGAATCAAACCGGGTGATTCGGTAATCGATGTCGGCGCCGGGACCGGATTCTGGACGGCGCCGCTGGCGCGGCTGGTTGGTCCAGAGGGGCGTGTCTTCGCCGTCGACGTCGAGCCCATCATGCTGGCTGAGATCCGGGACCTCGTGAAGGGTCAGCGACTCGAAGTGGTGGAAGTCGTTGCGTCGGATGACCATCACATCCCGCTCTCGGATGGTGAGGCCGATGCCGCCGTGCTCGGCTTCATGCTGCACGAGCCTCCTGACCCGCCTCGCTTTCTCGGCGAGATAGCCCGGCTCTTGAAACCGGGTGGACGCATTCTGGTAATCGACTGGCACAAGCATCCCACCGAGCAGGGCCCGCCACTGGAGCATCGGATCTCGGATGCGGAGGCAGAGGCCATGCTCCGCGCCGCGGGGTTCGAAGTCCAATCGCTCCCTGCTCCCAACTCAGATGTGTACGTCCTGCTGGGGCGCGGGGTACAGCCCCCCGCGGAACAAACCTTGTAGCTTCCGGTCCTCGGCTGAGAGTTCACAGCTCATCCCTCATTCCACGAGCGCACTCCACTCTGCCAGGAGACTATCCAGCTCAGCCTGCGTCGCGGCGCACGACTTCGAGAGTTGTATCGCAGCGCCATAGTCTGAGCCGACATCCTGCAGCTGCCGGGTGTACTCGGCGAGCGCCGCCTCGGCCCGCGCGATCTGCTCCTCGACCGCCGCCAATAGCCGGGTGCGCTCGCGCGCCGCATTCGCCTCCGCTGCTGCTCGCTGCCGCTCCCTGGCCGGTTTCGAACCGTTCGTGAGCGCGGCGCTCGGAGAACCCGCCGGCTCGCGAACGGCCAGCATTTCGGCGTACGTCCCATCGAAGACGTGCAAGTGGCCGTCCCGTATCTCCCAGACCTGAGTAGCCAGCTCGTCCACCAGATAGCGGTCGTGCGACACCAGCAGAATCGTGCCGTCGAAGCGCTCCAGCCCCTCCTGCAGCACCTCCTGCGCCGGGATGTCGAGGTGGTTCGTCGGCTCGTCCAGTACCAGGAAGTTCACACCCTCCAGGGTGAGGATGGCCAGCGCCAGCCGGCTCCGCTCGCCGCCGCTCAGGCCGCCGACCGGCTTGAAGACGTCCTCGCCGCGGAAGAGGTACTGGGCCAGATAGCTGCGCGCCTCGCCGAACGACAAGTTCTTGTGCGTCAGCAGCTCGTCGAGCACGGTGTTCGCGCCGTTCAGGCTATCGTGCGCCTGAGCGTAGTAGCCAACCTTCAGGCTGGCTCCCAGCTGGACCTCGCCTGCCACCGGCGCCAGCTGGCCGATGACGGTGCGCAGGAACGTCGTCTTGCCCGAGCCGTTCGGTCCGAGTAGGGCAACCCGTTCCAGCCGCTCAACCTGCAGATCCCCTGCCTCGAAGAGGGTGCTACTTCCGTAGCCGACTCGAAGATTTCGGCAGCGCAGCACGATCTGTCCGCTGCGCCGCTCCGGCCGGAGCCGCACGTGAAGCTGTGCCGGCCGAACCAGGGGGGACTTGATGGCCTTGATCCGGCTGTATGCCTCCTCCACGCTCATCAGGGAGGGAGCGCGGATGCCGAGCTCGGCCCACCGCTTCCCCTGAATGCCAAGGACCCCGTGCGTCTCGATCGCCACAATCTTCCGGCCCAGGAGCTGGAGCTTCCCCTTGGCCTCCTCGAACTTCCGCCAGGCGATGTAGCGGCGAACCAGTTCCATGTCCGCGCGGAGGTTCTCCAGCTCCCGCTCGACGATCTCCCGGTTGCGCTCCCAGCGCTCCTGTCGCTGCTGCAGGTATGCGGTGTAGTTGCCGCGATAGCTCTCGAGGTGCGTAGGCGTCATCTCCCAGATGCGGTCCACCACGCGGTCCAGGAAGTAGCGATCGTGGCTCGCGACCAGGAGCGCGCCTTCCCAGCTCCGGAGCGTCCCTTCCAGCCACTCGATGGCCTGGACGTCCAGATGGTTGGTGGGCTCGTCGAGGATGAGCAAATTCGGTTGCTCCAGGAGGAGCCGGGCCAGCAGGGCCCGCGTCTTCTGACCGCCGCTCAGGTGGCTGATCGGTGTGCTCCATTGCTCTCGCGCGAAGCCCAGCCCTTCCAGTACGCGGCCGATGCGCGCCTCGTAGTCGTAGCCGCCGGCATGCTCGAACGCCTCGAGCGCTGCCCCGTACTGATGCAGCAAATGGTCCGAACCCTCGCCTTCCGCCATGCGGGCTTCCATGACACGCAGCTGCTCTTCCTGCCCGCGCAGCGGGCCAAAGACCATCAGCATCTCGTCGTAGACACTGTTGCCGTGCCCGGTGAAGGCGTCGACCGCCTCCTGGCGCAAGTAGCCCAGCCGGGCGCCGCGGGCGATGTGCACGCTGCCGGCGCTGGGCGGGCCGATTCCCGCCACCGCACGGAAGAGCGACGTCTTGCCGACGCCGTTGGGCCCGACCAGCCCCACCTTGCCGTCGTTGGGCAGCTCGGCGCTGATACCACTGAAGATATCGCGGGCCCCGATGGTGAGGCCGATGTTCTGGATGCTGAGGATGGACATCGTTGTGCTCCTGGAAGTGGCTTCTGTCAGCTGCCCTCGATGGGCGGCTCCATTCCTAAACCATGAAAAAAGGCCGCGGGATCGATCACTGTCCCACGGCCTGAGAAGTCTGAACGCTGGCGTCTAGGTAGTTATGTCAAGGCTCCGTGGGCACACTGATCCGCTCGCTCCGCCGGATCCGCCGGGCGTCATCATCGCGGTGCGGGGATCATACCCAGAATTCAAGACACCTGTTCTCCAGGACCGCTTTTGTCGCGTCTCCCTACGATATACCAGATGGCGTACCGGCGCAACGAGCAGCGTACGCGCTCCCTCCAGAAGGCTCGCGCACCGACGCCCTCGACGGGAAGCTTCGGTGCGCGCGAGACGTGCGCTGTAAATGGCGCATGAGCCGCTTTTCGACCCGCACGTTGAGCAAGTTCCTTCATCTGCCTCTTCTATTCTGGGGGTGTGATTACCTCTCCCTCCCGGACTGCTGACGTCGCGCGCTCATCACCGGATCGGGAAAGAACGCCGCACGAGGGACTCCTGCCGCTGGTGATCGGCGTCACCGGCCATCGCGACCTGCGCGCCGAGGACTGGCCGGCGCTCGAGGATCGCGTCTCCGCCATCCTCTCCGCTCTCAGCGAGCGCTACCCGCACACCCCGCTGATTCTGCTTTCCTCGCTCGCCGAGGGCGCCGACACGCTGGTCGCGCGCGCCGCGCTGGACCACGGGATGCGTCTCATCGTGCCGCTTCCCATGCGTCAGGACCTGTACGAAGCCGACTTCCAGGATGCAGCCGCTCTCGATCGCTTCCGCGAGCTCGTGGCACGTGCCGACCAGGTGCTCACGCTGCCGCTTCTGGCGAGCGAAGACGCGGTGCGAGCCGGCGGGGAGGCACGAGCCCGGCAGTATGAGCAGGTAGGCGCCTATATCGCGCTCCACAACCAGATCCTCATCGCTCTCTGGGACGGTCGTTTCACCGGGCTGATGGGAGGAACCTCCGAGATCATTCGCTTCCGGCGCCACGGCGTGCCGCACCCCTACGCCAGCAGACGCAGCGCGCTCGACATCGCAGAGTCCGGTCCCGTTTACTGGGTGGTGACGCCACGCGTCCGGAATCCGAACCCCACCGCCGAGCCCTTTGGCGTCCAGGTGCTCTACCCACGCGACGCGCCACAGCCGATCTCAGACGATGACGAAGATGACGACAGGACGGAAAACGGATCGGCCGATCCGGACGCAGCTACCGGCCGCTTTTACGATCGCCTTTTCCGGCACCTCGACACCTTCAATCGGGACGCGCTCCGGTTGGACTCGTCGCTTGCGGGAGAACGACAGGAGAGCCGGGGCTACCTGCTGCCCGCGGAGTGGAATGCCAATTTACCGGCCGAGCTCGAGGCGGTGGTTGCAACGCACGTGGTTGCGGACACGCTCGCCGTGTACTTCCGCCGGCGCACCCACCGGGTGCTGGTGTCGCTGCTCTCCCTGGCATTCCTTTCGGTCCTGTCGGTCGATCTCTACGCCCACGTGTCGGTCCACCTGACGCCGCTCCTGTATCTCTATCCGGCAGCGCTCGTGCTCGGCGTCGTTCTCTGGTACTTCTCGGTGAAGCGGCCCGACGTCCAGAACAAGTACCTTGACTATCGAGCCCTCGCCGAAGGGCTGCGCATCCAGTGTTACTGGCGAATTGCCGGGGTCACCGACTCCGTCGCCGAGCACTACCTGCGCCGGCAAAAGAGCGAGCTCGATTGGATCCGGAACGGGATCCGGGCAACCGATCTCACTCTTGGCAGAACACAGGAGCAGGAGGTGGCTCCCGACCCACGCCTCCCCGCTTTCGACCTGGTGCTGCGGTACTGGGTGGAAAGCCAGAGCACTTATTTCAAGCGGGCGGCGGTGCGCGAGCACAGGAAGCGCGAGCTGGTGGGGTTCCGTATCTGGGGGCTCTTCCTGCTGGGAATCGCTACGGCCATCAGCCTGTGCGCGCTGGTGGCAGCACTCACGCTCGCCGGCCTTGCCACATCCCGCTATGAGGCGGCGGAGAACGTCCTTCTGGTCGTTTCCACCCTCTCGCTGGTCGGCGCGGCACTGTCCGAAGGCTACGCCGACAAGATGGCGTTCAGCGACCACTCTCGCCAGTACCGACGCATGGGAGCGGTCTTCGACCGGGCGGAGCGGCATATCAGGGACGTGCTGGCGAAGGGTGAAACCCAGTCGGCGCACGATGCGATTCTGGAGCTGGGCAAGGAAGCGCTTGCCGAGAACGGCGATTGGGTGGCGCTGCACCGTGGCCGGCCGGTGGAAGCAGTGAAGGGAGCATAACGGCGCACCATGACCGCTGACTGTGCGTCCGGGTGCAGTGGTCCAGCGGCGGTGTAGGCGCTCGTTATGTCAGGAAGAGGACCGCGCACGCTGGTCAGAGCGCTGGCTGCCCTGTATCCCGAACTCGAGGAGCCTGCCTTACTGATCGCAGCGGGGAAGGTGACGGTGGATGGTCGTGTTGTCCGCAACCCGGCCTCCATGGTTGGTCCCGGCTCGCAGCTTCATGTGGTAGCGAGCGCGTCACTGCGCGGCGAGGCCAAACTGCGGGCCGCACTCGACACGTTCCGGATCCCGATGGCCGGACGCGTGGCGCTCGATGCCGGGGCTGCCGCCGGTGGGTTCACCCGGGTCTTGCTCGAGTACGGGGCGGCGCGGGTGTACGCGGTGGACGCGGGCCACGGACAGCTGCTGGGCAGTTTGCGGCAGGAGCCACGGGTCGTCAACCTGGAAGCCACCAATCTCGCCGATCTCACTCCCCTACTGGTACCGGATCTCATCGAGGTGGTGACGCTGGATCTTTCTTACCTGTCACTTGCTGAAGCCGTCCCGCAGCTCGATCGGCTCCGGCTGGACGCCGCTGCCGACCTGGTCGCTCTCGTCAAGCCGATGTTCGAGCTGCATCTCGCGCAGCCGCCAGCGACATCCGATCGCGCCGCACTGCATCGAGCGCTGGCCCTCGCCGTCACGGGCATCGAACATGCCGGCTGGACGACGCTCGCGACGATGGAATCTCCGGTACTCGGCGGCCGCGGCGCCTTTGAATTTCTGGTGCATGCCCGTCGCGGGCCGGCCCCGCCGGTCCGGGGGAATCGTGGGCGGGAGGACCGGACCTGACCCGCCGCGAGCTCTATGAGCGCGTCGTGCCCGGTGCCGCGACCGCCGCGTCATACCGCGCGTTGGCTAGACGAATGTCGCGCCACAGAGCACGGGCTGTCTCGAACGACGGCACCAGCGGATTGGCCATCAGGGCGAGCAACGCGCTGCGTTCGTCTCCGGCAAGAGCTGCCTCGATCGCCAGCTCCTCATATGCCTTCACGTGCTGCACCAGACCGCGAATGCTGAAGGGAAGGTGGCCGGCCGCCAGCGGATGCGCGCCCTGCCGGTCGATGACACCGGGCAGCTCGACCGAGACTTCCTCCGGCAGATCAGGCAGCGCGCCGCCGTTGCGGCAGTCCACGATCTGCACCTCTCCGCTGTCATTGGCGATCGCGGTGACGAGCGTGGCCGCCAGCGTGGAGTAGTGCGCGCCGCCACGCTTCGCCAGCAGCGGAGGCTTGCAACAGAGCTGGGGATCGCGATACAACTCGAATAGATGCCGCTCGATCTCCGCTACCTCTTCGCCGCGGGTGCGCCCGCCGGCCCGCTGTTCGGCCAGTATCGCTTGCTGGTGATAGAAGTACCGGAGGTAGCCGGAAGGAATCATGCCGAGCGCGCCGATAAGCTCCGGATCGAAACCGTATGGAGCATCACCGCCGGGGGCTCCCTCGTGCGCTGCCACCGCATCATCCACGATCCGGGCCGTTACATCCTCGCCGTCGAGGAACACTCGCCGCACCCAGGCAAGATGGTTGAGCCCCACGTAGTCGATTCGCACTCGATCGGGCGTGGCACCCAGCGACCGCGCGAGCTCGACCTGGATACCGTACGGTGAGTTGCACAGTCCCATTACCTTCACACCGCCGTAGCGGAGCAGCGACTCGGTCACCATACCGGCCGGGTTGGTGAAATTGATCATCCAGGCATCGGGGGCCAGCTCTCGAATGTCGCCGGCAATCGCCAGCGCGACCGGGATTGTCCGCAACGCCTTGGCGAAGCCGCCCGGACCGGTGGTTTCCTGCCCGATCACGTCGTGGGCGCGCCCCGTCTTCTCGTCGAGGATGCGCGCCGCCTGGCCGCCGACCCGGATCTGGTTCAGCACGAAGTCGGCGCCTTCGATCGCTGGGCGACGGTCGGTGGACAGCGTCACCGGATCGGCCAGCCCGGCGAACCGGAACATGCGGCGAGCGAGCGCGCCCACGACCTCGAGCCGCTCTTGATTGATGTCCACCAGCGCCAGCTCGCGCACCGGTAGCAGGGCCGCGCGGTCAATCAGCCCTTCCACCAGCTCGGGCGTATAGGTACTGCCGGCGCCGATGACGGCGATCTTGTAGATAGGGCGTTCTCCCTCATCGCGGGAAAGCTGCGCGCTCATGCTCGATCTCCCAAACCGACCGCGACCTCATCCGCCGTCGCCACAATGCATGCCGCGTCATGGTCCGGGCGCAGTCGCCGCAGTGGCGGGTCGATGCGGGCGCACTCGGCCACGGCATAGGGACAGCGCCAGCGGAAGCGGCAGCCTGGCTCCGGGTCAATGACCCGCGGCGGCTCGCCGGCATCAGGCGCCGCCTGCACCTCCGCCGGCGCGTACGGGTCGGGGATGGCGGAGAGCAGCAGCTCGGTGTACGGATGCTTGGGATGCGCCAGTACATCCTCAACCGGACCACGCTCCACCACGCGTCCCGCGTACATCACCAGCAAGCGGTCGGAGATGTACCGGGCACTGGCAATGTCATGGGTGATGTAGAGGAGCGAGACGTTATCACGCTCGCGTGACTGCGCCATGAGATTGAGGACGCCGATGCGGATGGAGACGTCCAGCATCGACACCGGCTCGTCGGCAAGGATCAGCTCGGGCCTGCTGGCCAGCGCCTGGGCAAAGCCGAAGCGCTGACGCTGGCCGCCGCTCAGCTCGTACGGATACTTACGCAGGAACTCGCGCGATGGCGTCAGGCCGACCGAATCGAGAATCCGCTCCGCCTCGGCCCGGCGGTCCTGCCGGCGCAGATTCGGCCGGTGCAGCTTGAGCGCGCGGAAAATGCCGTGCGCGGCGGGATACACCGGATTCAGGGAGCTGTATGGGTCCTGGAAGACCATCTGCACGCGGCGCCGATACTCGAGCATCGACCGTCTTCCCCGCATCGTCGCGAGCGGGCGTCCATGGAAGCGGATATCGCCGGCAGTGGGCCGGAAGAGACCGGCCAGCAGGCGGGCAACAGTACTCTTGCCGCTCCCGCTCTCGCCGACCAGCGTCACGATCTCACGCGGCTGGATGACGAGGTCAACGTCGTCGACGGCGTGCAGCGTGCGCCGCGAGAACATGCCCCCGACCTGGAAGTGTCGGGTGAGCCCCCGGGCCTCCAGCAGCGGCGCCGGCGACGTCTCCGGCATCCGGGTTTCAGCCATCAGTCCCCAACCCGTCCCGGCCGGCCGGCGAGCTGAAGGCAGGCTGCTGAGAGCCGGCTACCGACGGCTCATAGAGGTAGCATCGCACGAGGTCATCGCCACGGGGCGCGTACGGAGGCGGCACCGCCGTCTCGCAGATTGGCATCGCATGCGGACAGCGCGGCTGAAAGCGGCAGCCGGGTGGCGGGTAACGCAGGTCCGGCGGGTTACCCGGTATGCCTTGCAGCGGACGCCGCGGTCCACGCGCCGATGGGAAGGCCTGGAGCAATCCACGGCTGTACGGATGTTTCGGGTTGTGGAAGATTTCCGTTGTGCCTGCCATCTCGACAATGTCTCCGGCGTACATGATCGCGAGACGTTGCGAGAAGCGGCCGACCAGCGACATGTCGTGGGTGACGAACATGACGGCAAAGCCCAGCTCCCGCTGCAGGTCCTGAATCTGCACCATGAGCGAGCGTTGCGCTACCACGTCCAGCGCCGAGGTCGGCTCGTCCATGATGATGAGCTCCGGGGTAAACACCAATGCCATGGCAATCATGGCTCGCTGCCGCATGCCGCCGCTCAACTGGTGCGGGTAGCTGCGAAGATGCGCCGGATCGATGCCAACCAGCTGCAGTACGGCGCCACCGCGCAGTTTCGCTTCGCGGGAGCTAACCTGTTCATGGGCCAGGATCGCGTCGGTCAGCTGCTGCCCCACCGTCATCACCGGATTGAGGGCGTTCATGGCGCTCTGCATGACAACCGAGTAGTCGCGCCAGCGCAGGCGCCTGAGCTGCTTCTCGCGGAGTAGAACCAGGTTCTTGCCGTGGAAGATCACACTCCCCTCGACGATCTCGGCCGGAGGCGAGAGCAGCTGCGCGATCGCAAAGCACAGCGTGGACTTGCCGCAGCCGGACTCGCCAACCACCCCCAGAAACTCGCCACGGCGAAGCTGCAGGCTTACCCGGTCGACGGCACGGACATTGACATCGTCGGCGGCGTATTCGACGACGAGATCCCGAACGTCAAGAATGGTCTCGGCGCCGGCCACGTTTCCTCCTCCCCGACCGTAGGGCAGGGTTGCCAATCTCGTCGAAGGCATAGTTGAGCAGCGCGAACGCGGCTCCCAACAGGGCGATGCACAGGCCGGGCGCTATCGCCCAGAGTGGCGCGCCGGAGGCGAGTGCCTCGTTGTTCTCCGCGAAGTAGAGCATTGTGCCCCAGCTCATGTCCTCGGTGTTCCCCAGACCGATGAATTGCAGCCCGGCCGCGGTCAGCACGGCATAGACCGCGGCGCCCAGAAAATTGGCCACGATCAGCGACGTCATGGTGGGCAGCAGCTCGAAGAGGATGATGTAGAGACTGCTCTCGCCCCGGACGCGGGCCGACTGCAGGAACTCGCGATTGCGCAGCGAGAGCGCCTGCGCGCGAAGCTGGCGAGCCCCGTACGACCAACCGGTGATCACGATCACCGCGATGATGATCCACACACCACTTCCCCGGTAGTAGGCGGCGATGATGATCATGAGCGGCAACGCCGGCAGAATCAGGAAGATGTCCGTGACCAGGCCCAGCACCAGATCGGGGAGGCCGCCCACGTAGGCAGCCGAGATGCCAATCAACACCGAGAGCACCGTGGCAAAGAGACCCGCCAGAATCGCAATCATCAGCGACTGGCGTGTGCCCCACAGAAGCTGCGAGAAGATATCCTTTCCGTCGGAGGTCGTGCCGAGCAGGTTGTGCGCCGAAGGCAGTTGCAAGGGACCAAACAGACCGGCGGTCGGATCGTACGGGGCGATCAGGGGAGCGAACACGGCGGCGGCAGTGAAGATCAGCATCAGGACCACACCCAGCGTGGCTTTCCGGTTGCCGGCCAGAACGCGCCAGAGCCGCGTCAACGCAGCGCGCCCGGTAGCAGGCTGCCGGGGCGCTACCGCCTCTTTGATCGCCGCCGGCTGGTAGACCATGGCTACGAGCTACCGCGGGTTCTCGGATCGAGCACGGCGGTTGCCACGTCGGCCAGCAGGACCGCGATCAGGACCGCCACCGTGATGATGAGGAAGATTCCCTGCATGAGCGGATAATCCTCGTTGGTCACCGCCTGGTAGAGCAGATAGCCCAGACCCGGATAGTTGAACACGATCTCGGTCAGCAGGGCTCCGCTCAAGACGAAGCCAAGCGACATGGCAAAGCCGGTGAGGTTTGGCAGTATCGCGTTTCGGCCGGCGTAGAGCGTCATAACGCGGAACGAAGACAGCCCCTTGGCGCGAGCCATGCGGACGTAGTCCTCGGAGAGAGTGGTAATCATCGTGTTCCGCATCGTCAGGACCCACCCCCCGATCGATGTGATCAGGATCGTCAGCGCCGGCAGCGTCCCATGCTTCAACAGCTGCGAGAGGAACGACCAGGTGAGAGTGATCTGGCCGCCGGTGTCGTACGCCTGGTTGCCGGGGAACCAGCCCAACTGCAGCGCGAACACGTAGATGCACAAAATCCCGAGCCAGAAGTAGGGAAACGAGGATGTGACGATGAACGTCACCGGCAACACACTATCCGTCAGTCCCCCACGCCTCCAGGCGGCGATCATTCCAACCAGGGTGCCGAGGATGAAAGAGATCACGGTCGTCAGGCCGATCAAGCCGAGCGTCCACGGCAGCGCCTGGCCGATAATCTGGCTTACCGGATTCGGGAAAAAGGTGAGCGAGTTACCCAGATTTCCGGTCGCGATATTGCGCAGGTAATCCCAGTATTGGGCCACCAAGGACTCGCGGGTGTTCACGCCGAAGGCCACCTCGAGGGCGTGCATCGCCTGGGGATTGAGGTGCCCGTGGAAGCTCGAGATCATGGCCTCGGCCGGGTTCCCCGGCATCATCCGTGGCAGGAAGAAGTTGATCGTCAACGCGGCCCAGAGCGTAACGACGAAGAAGCCGAGCCTGCGCACGATGTAGGCCAAGCGCTCTCCTTTCCGAGCGACGAGCCGCAAGTGTCGCGGTCGGGTAGTCTGTCGCTACGCGACCGCGCCCGTCTCAGGGCTCTGTACTCACGCCATGCAGCTACTTGAGGTGCACGTTGAGGAGCAACACCTCCCAATCGGGAAACGCGTAGGGTGCCGGATTGACATAGGGATTTTGCGGCGTTGGCCACCCCACGAACTTCCTGGTGCTGTACTGGAACCAGGATACTTCCTCCGTCACCGGAATGACCGGCACGTCTTCCAGCATGATCCGCTCGAGCTGATTGACGATGCTGTGCTGCACGCTGCTCGACGTGGTGGACGAGAACTGGTTGAGAAGCTGATCGGTCCTGGCATCCTGCCAGCGGGAGAAGTTGCTGGAGGCAGTCTGGCCGATCGGTGCGGTGTTGCAGCTGCAGAGTACGGCACGCAGATCGTAGTACGGGTTCGGCGCCGCCAGGCTGTTGTTCGAGGCGTTGTAGCCGAGCTGGAAGTGACCTGCGAAGAGGCGGTTGTTGAAGTCGGTCGAGGAGAGGTTCTCGATGTGGAGGTTGATTCCCACCTGCTTGAATTCGTCGTGGATGACACCGAGGGCGGCTACCCAGTCCGTATTGCCACCGATGTTGATCACCGACAGCGAGAGGCTACCCTTGACACCGCCCTTCTTCAAAAGCGCCTTCGCCTTGGCTGGGTTGAAGCCGTAGTTGTAGGAATTCGCCGCGGCGGCATCGTACCAGCTATTGAAGTTGGGCCGGACTATGTCGGTCTGGCTGGCCGGCGGCTCGTAGCCGTACTCGCCGATCAGCGAGACCCGGTTCCGGTCGATCGCGTACGCCAGCGCCTGCCGCACGTACTTGTTGTTCAGTGGCTTGACCGTCGTGTTGATGAAGAGATCGACGTTTCCGACCGGCGGGAACCAGTAGTGGAAGTGCGCGGGATCCTTGGAGATGTAGGCCGCCTTGATACTCGGGATGAACTGACCGCCCCAATCGGCCAGGCCCTGCGCCAGGTAGGTGTTTGCCGGGGGATTGGAGGTAAACGCCGGGTAGAGAACCCTGTCGACGTACGGCTTGCCTCTCTGCCAGTAGTGCGGATTCTTTACATAGATGATCGTCTGCGGGGAGGACGACGGAGAAACCACGAACGGACCGGTTCCCACCGGATGCTTGTCGATGTACGTGACGGGATTCTTGACCTTGCCCCAGACGTGCTGGGCAACGATGGCGTCCAGATCCGCGATGTAGAAGAAGTACGGGACTGCCTGCTGCTTGAAGGTGAAAACAACGGTGTTGCCCCGAGCCTGGACCGATTTGAGCACGGTCCAGACCGCGTTCAGATCGAGCGCGGAGTAGCGATGCATGAGGTTAAACGTGAACGCCACATCGGCCGGCGTGAATGGCTTACCATCCGTCCACGTGACGCCCCTACGGATGGTGAAGGTGAGCGTCTTGTTCCCGTTCGACCAGCTATATCCGGTTGCCAGCCACGGTGTCTGCTTGCTGCTGAGAACGTTGATATAGATGAGGGGCTCGTACACGATGCCGATCGACGTCGAGTTGACGGCGCCGTTGAACGGGCTGTAGTTTCCGGTCCAGAGCGCTCCTGACTCGTTGTCGATAGTCAGGGTACCGCCCATTGTGACTCTGGCGCTTTTACCCAGGCTTGAGGCGTGCGCTCGCAGGCTCGTGCCCGGGAAAGCGGCAGCGCTCGCCAGAACCAGGACCAGGGTGATCGACGAGATGAACGTGAGTCTCCGGTGGAACCCGACGCGCGCAATAAGGCTTGCCACTCCATCCTCCTTGGACTACTCGTACCGGTAGCCCACCACACGTGGTCAAAGGGACGCAAACGTGCCGCGGACATGCGACGTGCCCTCGTATCTCCTCCTTTCGCGAGAGTCCCTCGTCGTGCATTCTAATCACTGCATGAGGCTCCGTGCCGCTGCCGCCACGTGTACCATGGGGCGCCAATGACGGCCGGCCGGATGACATGATGGAGCAGCTCCCGTGACCACGTACGACGTTTTGCTGCAGGGCAGCGCGTACTGCGATCTGACCTTTTCCTTCACCTCCCGCGACCAAATGCCTCAGCTTGGCCAGGAGGTCTTTGCCGACCGCTTCGCCATCAACCCCGGCGGGATTTTCATCATCGTTTCCACCCTCACCCGTCTCGGCGTGTCCGTCGGCTGGCGAACTGAGCTCGGCAGCGACATCTTCAGCCGCTTCATCGGCGAGCAGATGCAGCAGCGCGGGATCCCAGACGAGCTGGTGCTCGGCCGCGACGAGCCGCTACCACTGGTCACGGCCGGCGTGTCGTTCCCGCATGACCGGCTCTTTATCAGCTACCAGACGCCACGTTTCCCTGACGATGCGTTGGCACTGACCGACTCCGATCTCGATCGCTTTCGACCGCGTGTCCTCTTCACCTACGGCGAGGTGGGGCTCGATCTCATGCGCGCCGCCCGCGAGCGCGGCATTCTGGTCTATCTCGACACCTTCTGGAACCCAGAGCATTTGCGTTCAGCGCACCTCCGGAGCCTGCTCGACCATGTCGACGTTTTCGCTCCGAACCTGATCGAGGCGCAGGAGATGACGCAGAGCGAGGATGTCGAAGGGGCTCTGGACACACTGAGCGCCTGGTGCCGGGGAGGCGTCATCAAGTGTGGCGAGCGCGGCTGCGTCGGCTGGCGCGGCCGGGAACGATTCGAGATTCCGGCGCTTCCTGTCGCCGCGGTCGAGACGACCGGCGCCGGAGACAACTTCAACGCCGGCTTGATTTACGGTCTGCTCCGTGGCTGGTCCTTCGAGACGTGCCTGCGTTGTGGCAACATCGCGGGCGGCCTCTCGACCCGCTCGCTCGGCGGATGCGAGGGCACCGTCTCCGCCGCAGAGATCGACGGCTGGTTGCAGCGGCTTGGCTGGCAACCGGCGCGCAAGGAGGCGTCATGAAGCTCACCGTGATGGGCGGCGCGGGAGTGCGCACGCCCCTCCTGTTGGCGGCGTTAACGAGACGGCAGCAGGCGATTGACCTGGAGGAGGTCTGCCTGCTCGATCTCGACCGCCGGAAGCTCGAGCTGATGGGCCCGCTCTGCCGCTACGCGCTCGAGCAGACCGGCGGCCGCTACCGCCTGTCGTGGACGTCGGATTCCCGACAGGCCCTCTCCGGGTCCGGCGCCGTCATTACGACGATTCGTGTCGGCGGCGAGGAGGGGCGGGCGCGCGACGAGCGCATAGCGCTGGACCACGGCGTCCTTGGACAGGAGACGACTGGAGCGGTTGGCTTCTCAATGGCGCTGCGTTCGATTCCGGCGGTCGCCGGCTACGCACGCCAGATGCTGGAGATCTGTCCCGACGCCTGGCTGCTCAACTTCACCAATCCGGCGGGGCTGGTCACCCAGGCCATCAGTGAAGAATTCCCCGAGCTCAAGGTGGTCGGCATCTGCGATACACCGACAAGCCTGTGGCGGGCCATCGCTGCCCTGTATGGGCGGACCGCTTCCGAGATTGAGGTCACCGTCTTCGGCCTCAATCATCTCTCCTGGATGCCGGCGGCCTGTCTTGACGGGACGAACCTGGTGCCTTCACTTATCGCCGACCCGGGCCTGCAGGCCCGCATCCATCAGCTCGCCCTATTCGAGCCGGGCCTTCTCCGCCTGATCGGGATGCTGCCGAACGAGTACCTGTACTACTACTACTATCGCGATCGGGCGCTGACCAATCTGCTCCAGGCAGGTGAGAGTCGCGGGTCGCAGGTTCACCGTCTCAGCACCCAGCTCCTCGACGACCTCGAGGCGATCGATCCCGCCGCTCACCCCGAAGAGGCCCGGCGGCGCCACGCACGCTACCTGCACGATCGTCACGGGACGTACATGGCAGCCGAGACGGGCCGGGCCGGACGCGAGCCGGAAACGCCGCCCGAGACCAGCTCGCCCGGAACGGACGAGGGCGAGGGCTATGCCGGCGTGGCGCTGGACATCGTAGCGGCTGCGATCAGCGGCCATCGCACGCAGGTGGTCGCGAACGTACCGAACGCCGGAGCTATCGCCGGCCTGGCTGCCGATGATGTGGTCGAGATTAGCTGTGAGTGCGACAGAGCGGGGATTCGCCCCCTCCCGGTCGAACAGACACCGCCCGACTCGCTCCTCCTGATGCAGCAGATCAAGCGCTACGAACGATTGACCGTCGCGGCCAACCGAGCGCGCTCACGCGATCTTGCCGTCGAGGCACTGTTGAACCACCCACTGGTCGGATCCTATCCCCTCGCCTGCTCCCTGGTGGACGCGCTGCTCAGCGCGCACCGTCCAACGCTGGGCGAGTGGATGTAGCGCTCCCGAGCACCAGGGACATCACACCGTCAAGGGCGGTTCGTCTCCGGCGCGACGGTGGTTCCGGCGAGGTCGGTGAGAAACGCCCACACGGAATCGATCGGACCCGACGGTCACCCCTCACAAGCCGTACGCGCTGAGCTGGCTGTTCTCGTCGGTGATATAGAGCATCCCGTTATCGACGACCGGGCTCTCCCAGTGGATGCCGCCAATGCCCGCGTCCTGCCACAACTGCTGGCCGGTGGTCGGATCCAGCGCCCGCATGTCTCCACCGGTGGCCACATAGAGCACACCGTTGGCGACCAGTGGCGACGAGCCCGGCACCGCGCTCTTCCAGGCGGGATGGAGAAAAGGGGTTCCGGATCGGTTGACCCGTAGCTGGAGAGCGGAGGTACCGCTGCCATTTGCCACGAACGTCCAGGTCGAACCGTCGCCGGCGACCCAGACAGCCGGCTGGGTCAATATCTCTCCGCCCTGCGGCACGGCGATCGTCTTGATCTGCCCACCGATGTGACCCGGACCGCCCTTGCCGCTCAGATTGTCGAGATTCAGCAAGCGCAGCCTGGCATCCTTTCCACCCTGCACCGCGATGTGCTGGAACTTGCTGGACCGTGGCGCGGGGAGAATGGCCGGCGCTGTGCTGCCCAGGTCCAGGTCCTGGCTCTGCATCTGCTGGTAGTTACTCGGCGTGTAGCTGTCGAGCGGAAGAGCGCCGTTACCGGTTCCATCCGGGTTGAGGGCGAAGATGCTGTCCCCCCAGTCGAAGCTCTTGGGGGCGTAAGGGCCGTTTCCCGTGCCCATGTAGAGCTTGCCCGTCTCCGGATCGTAGATCGTTCCCGGGCGGGCCCAGATCGCCGATTGAACCTGGGGGCAATCGGGCTGGCCCGGCTGTTCCACGAAGTGTGTATCCGGCTGATTGCTGCACAACGCATTGAAGACGTGCTGCGTGCCGGTACTCAGATTGATGGCGGTGACGTGTCCCTGGTAGTCGCCGTTGTCACCGGGGTAGCCACCGTTGGTGACGTAGAGATAGCTGGTGTTGTGAGAATCGGTCACGACCGAGAGCGCCGAAGAGCCCTTTTCATCGAAGGCCTTGAGCGTGGCCAGCTCCGGCCAGCCACCACCTGTGACCTCAGTGCCGTCGCCGATCTGATACTTGTGCACGTAGCCGTCGAGCCCGTAGCTGTACACGTAGCTCAGCGACGGATCGACCGCCGGCGAGGAGGTGGTGTAGCAGGGCTGCGACCCCTTGTTGATCCGGCAGGACCCGGCCGGGTTGTGCTGCTCCCACACGATCACACCGGACTCGGCATTGAGCGCGACGATGTCCCCAGCTCTGGTCGTGACGAAGAGAAGATCCTGCGGCCCGCTCTTCGTGTTGACGTTGCTGACGTAGGCAGGCGCCCCATCGGCGACGTCGGGGAGTGTCGCGCGAAACAGCAGCTTGAGCCCGCCGACGGTCGAGGGGCTCAGCACTGACTCCAGCGTATTGTTCCCGCTGTGCTCCTCGTTGCCGTCGAACTGAAGCCAGTTGTAGGCAGTGGCGGCGTGCGCCGCCGTGGTTCCCGGAACCGACAGGCGGTCGCTCCCCACGATCCATGCCAGACACAGTACAGCGGCGAAGGCCACGCGCCAGAGGCGCGTGCCGGACCTCATGTGGCGAGTCGACGGTCGGGAGTGAGGTGAGCGAGTCACGGTCGATGGACGCGTCATGTCTTCCCCTCCTGCCGGGCGTAGCCGGCAGTGACAGCTTCTCCATTATGGAGGACGCAACCGGCTGGATGGAGAGACACCAGGGGACGCGACTCGCCCCCGGCGAGACGCGCCACGAGCGCCGTCCGCCCCTACCGCGCCGTCCGCAACCGCAAGGTGACCGTGTCCCAGTTCGGATCGATCTGCCAGGTCCCGCCGCAGGAGCGCACAATCACGGTCAGCTGCTGCCGTCCACTCGTCAGTCGCTGCGCCGCGGGGGTGGCAGCCGGATACGCGAAGGTGAACGTTCCGCCGACACGGAATATCCAGTACGTCGCCGCCGCCGTCAACACGTTGGCCACGCGCTTGACACTCGTTATGTGCGCGGCACGGACAAACCGCTTGCTGCGTATGACCGTCATCGGGGACGTTCCGGCCGCGCCGAGAACTATCCGCATCCGTCCGGTCGCGGTAGGCAGGCTCACGGTGGTGGCACAGGTAGCCTCAAGCCGGCGTGCCTGCCTGTAGTGATGCGCGTTGAGGTCCTTGAAGTACGCCGCGATCAGCTGCGCCTGAGTCGGTGGATTCTGGGCGGAGCCCACCTCCTGTCCCTTGACCACCGCAAAGGTTGCTGTACCAACCGGAGGAGGATTCGCTCCGAGCGGGCACATCATCGCGGGACTGTGGAGCTGCGCCTGGTCGCCGGCGCCGTCGCGGGCCTCGACCATCAGGATGCCGCACTGGTTCACGTGGTTCATTCCCACCTCGAACGTGCCGTCGGCGGTCGGTTTGACCTGAACGCTCTGCACGACGCTCCCCTTGACCAGCGAGAGGGTGACAGCGGCGCCGGCCGGCCATCCCGTGCCCGAGACTGCCAGCTGGTAACCCGCAAGCGTGGTCCAGCTCAGCGTGGGAGAGGTGGCCTGCGTGCTCGCGGCGAGCGTTCGCCCGACCGGTAGCCCGGCGAGCAGCAGCACAGCCAGCAGCATGACAGATCGTCGCATTGTTTCCTCCTGTACCTCGTGGATGGCGGGAGGGTTCCCTTCCCGTGCTTCTATCAAGTACAACGCGCGGAGCCAGCATCTGTGACGCGGCGCGGCCATCAAGCGTTGGGCCTCACGCGTCGATTCCGGCTACACTGATCCTGCCTGCCGCAATTGTCATGCCATTCGAGCCTCCGGTCGGTGCGCCGCGGGCTCGTGGGCGGGCGGGGCACACCAGCCGGTCCGACGTACATTCCCTCCAATCACACGTGTTCCCGCCGGTCCGTCCACCCGCGAACACCATGTCCGGCAGGCATCGAGAGAGGCTATGCGCCACGTTCCCACTCTCGCCCACCCCACCCTCCCTTCAGGTTGGAGGACGGATGCCCGCGCCCTCCTTCGCCTGTATTGGGAGGTTGCGCGGCGCGGCTACCGGCGCTATGCCACGTATCGAGGAGCGGCCGTTGCCGGCGTGTTCACTAACACCGTCTTCGGGTTTCTGCGCGCCTACATCCTGATCGCCCTCTTCACCAGCCGGCCCCATATCGGCGGGTATACCGTGACCGATGCCCTGACCTATACGTGGCTCACTCAGGGAGCGTTGATGGTGGTCTATATCTGGGGATGGTACGAGATTGCCGAGCGGATTCGGAGTGGTGACGTGGTCTCAGATTTGCAGCGGCCGGTCGACTTCCAGCTGTACTGGCTCTCCCAGGACCTGGGGCGTGCCCTGTTCCACGGCATCTTTCGCGGCATCCCGCCATTCCTGTTGGGCGCGCTGGTGTTCCACCTCTTCGTGCCCCACGCCCCCACCACCTACCTGCTGTTCGTCTTCAGCCTCCTTCTGGCCGTCTGCATCAGCTTTGCGCTCCGCTTCATCGTCAATGTGCTTGCCTTCTGGGTGATGGATTACCGGGGAGTCGCCGGACTTGCCGCCGTCTTCTGGACGTTCCTGTCGGGCTTCGCCATCCCGCTGGCCATTCTGCCCGGCGGCTGGCACACCGTGGCCGAGCTGCTGCCGTTCGCGGGCATGGTGCAGACGCCGGTCGACATCTTCTTGCAAAAGCCTCACGCAGGGGCATTGCTCTCCGCTCTCGGCCTCCAGCTACTCTGGGCGGGCGTGCTGCTGGTCGCCGGACGGCTTCTGTTGAGGGCAGCCCTGCGCCGGGTGGTGGTGCAAGGTGGCTGAGCTTCGGTGGCAACTCGGGCTGTACCTTCGCCTCGTCAAGGCACGCATTCGCTCCCAGCTCCAGTACCGGCTCTCCTTTGCACTCGATCTCAGCGGTACATTCTTCATCACCTTTATCGACTTCCTGGCGGTTGTCGTCATCTTCGCGCATCTCCCCCGTCTCTCCGGCTGGACGCTTGCCGAGGTCGCGTTCTTCTACGGAACCGCCAACATCGCGTTCGCCCTCTGCGATCTGATCGTGGGGCATCTCGACCTCTTGCCGGCGATGATCCGTGACGGCTCCTTCGACCTCATCCTGGTCCGTCCGGCCGGCTCCCTCTTTCAGATCCTCGCCGCGGATTTCACGCTCCGCCGCCTTGGTCGCGTCCTCCAGGGTGCGGCGGTCCTGCTCTTCGCGCTATCCCGCCTCCACATCGTCTGGACGTTGCCCCGCGTCATCGCGCTCGCGACGATGCTCCTCACCGGCACAATCATCTACGCCTGCATCTGGATCATCGCGATCACGATCACCTTCTTCACGGTGGACACGCGTGAGATCGCCAACGCCTTCACCTACGGGGGCAGTTTTCTGGCGTCCTATCCCATCAACATCTTCGGCGGCTGGGTCCGCCGTCTTCTCGCCTTTGTCGTGCCGCTCGCCTTCGTCAGCTACTTTCCCGGCCTGCTGGTACTCGATCATCCCGATCCGCTGCGAGCGCCGGCCGTCGTGCGGTACTGCACCCCGCTGGTGGCGATGGTCCTGGTGCTTGTCGCCAGCCGCACCTGGGGGTTCGGCACCCGCCACTACCGGAGCACGGGGAGCTGAGCGTGGTGATGGTCGAGGTTGAGGACCTGACCAAGACCTTCCTGGTGACCAGGAAGCGAGGCCGGCTACGGCGCGAGCGCGTCACGTTGACGGCGGTGAGCAACATCTGCTTCGCCATCGAACAGGGTGAGATGGTGGGCTACATCGGGCCGAACGGCGCGGGAAAGTCGACGACGATCAAGATGCTCACCGGCGTCCTGGTGCCGACATCGGGGCAGGTACGGGTGGCGAATCTGAACCCAGTGGTGCAGCGAATCGAGCTGGCCCGGCGTATCGGCGTCGTCTTCGGCCAGCGCCGCCAGCTGTGGTGGGACCTGCCGCTGCGTGACTCCTTCGAATTGCTGCATCACATGTATCGCGTGCCCGAGGCGCGCTTCCGGAAGAATCTGGATCGGTTGGTCCAGCTTCTTGACCTTGCCCCGTGTATGGATACTCCGGTGCGGCAGCTGTCCCTCGGCCAGCTGATGCGAGGTGAGGTGGCCGGCGCCCTGTTGCACGACCCCCAGATCGTCTTCCTGGACGAGCCCACGATCGGACTCGACGTCGTCAGCAAGGCACGACTCCTGGAGTTCCTGACCGAGATCAACCGCGAGCAGGGCGTCACTGTGTTGCTCACGACGCACGATATTGCTGACGTGGAGCGTCTGTGCGAGCGCATGCTGATTATCGATCGCGGCAAGGTCATCTACGACGGCGGTGTGACCGCCATTCGTGAGCGCTTCGGCGGCGAGCGCATGCTTATTGTCGACCTGGAGACACCCCAACCGCCGCTTGCGGTCGAGGGGGCGACGGTCGAGCAGGTTGACGGCGCCCGGCAATGGCTGCGCTTTCGGCGATCCGAGATCAGCGCCGCCCGGGTCATCGCCGGCGTCGTGGCGAGCGCGCCGGTCGTGGACCTCGCACTCGAGGAGCCGGCGATCGAAGAGATCGTGCGCCGGATCTACCTGGAAGGGTTGCCGAGCATACCGGCACCCTCTTCCCAGTGAACGCGGTAACACGAATGACAAAGATCCCCGCCGGCCCTCGAGGTGACGGGGCCGGCGGGGGAGTAGCAAGACACGGTCCTGATGCCGGTCGTTCGGCCGGCATCACGAACGGTTACACGCTGGGGCCGGATTCGCTGCTGTTGGACGACCGCCAGTTGAAGCCACCGGGACCGCGGAAGAAGTCGTGGCCGAAGAACTGGGGCGCGCCCGGCAGAACCAGCACTTTGGTTGCGGTGAGTGTCTTCCCATCAGAGCTCAGCGTCCCGCGAGCGACGATGTAGGAGCCAACTTTCACCGCGTCCTTACCGGCAGTTGTCCCGGGGCCGGTCGAGTAGGCAGTACTTGCCGTCACCACAACCGCGGTGACGGTGCCGGCCACGCCATCGCGGTTCATGCCGGGCTTGATTGCAATCGTGTTTCCGTTGATAGCTGTGACCTGACCAAGTACACCGGGCCCGTGGCGCATGAAGCCACCGGCGCCAGGAGCGTTCGGCAAGATCTCGACGCGCGATGCGGTCAGTGACTTGCCGTCGGCGCTCAGAGTCCCTTCCGCCCGGATGTACACGCCGACTTTGATGGCGCTCTTCGCCGCCGTCGCGCCGCCCTTTGGCGCCAGGTACTGGGTGCTGCCTGTCAGCAGGATCGTCGTCACTGCCGACTGAGCGCCGTCACGATTTGCGAACGGTTTGACGGTGATGGTAGCTCCATTGACCGCCGTGACCTGTCCGCCCGCATCCGGCCCGAGGTGGCCGAGTCCGCCCGATTTCAGCCCATGTGGCAGGATCATCACCTCCTGGGCAGTGAGCGTCTTACCGTCGCTGCTCAGTGTCCCGGTGGCGACGATGAAGGTCCCAACCTTGACTGAGCTCTGCGACGCAGCGGTGGTGGGACGGGAGACGTACTTGGTCGTGCTCGAGACCAGCACGGTTGTGACCGCGGAGCTCTGACCGCGCGGTCCGGTAAATGGCTTGATCGTCAGGGTATCGCCGCTGATCGCGGTCACAGTGCCGGCAGCGTGCGGACCGCCGAACATTCCGTGAAAGCCGAAACCGTCGAATGCCAGTGCGCCGGAAAGCTGGAGCGGAGCCTGGCCGGCAGCCGATCCCGGTGTGGCGCCCCGCACCTGTCCGATCGCATAGCCCACACCGAAGATGACGACGGCAACCAGCGCCGCGATAATGGCCGACTTACGCATGTTGAACCTCCGTGAGTACCTCTCGACTCCAGGCTAGCGGGAGAACATGAGGAAACGATGGGAAGAAGCTGAGAAGCCGGCGCGTGTTGAGCGCGAAACGTTCAACGCCGCTCCACGGCCAGTCGCAGCGCGAAACCGATCAAGACCAGCCCGGTAAGCCGCCGCAGGGCACCTTGCACGCGCCGTCCGAGCCGGCTCTGACCGGCGCGGCTCAACGCGAAGCCGTAGACGGTGAGCCAGCCGACGATCATCGCCTCAAACACCAACAGCATGAGGACGAGCCGGGCGGCGGGATCCCCCGGCTTGATGAACTGGGGAATGACGGTAACGAAGATGACCGCCGCCTTCGGATTGAGTAGGTTCCCGAGCACTCCCTGCCGAAAGGTCGCCGTCCATCCGGGCCGGTCAGAGCCGGCGGGCCCGGCCGTCGGGCCCAGGTCCGACCGCGTGCGGAGGCTCTGCACGCCCAGGTACAGGAGGTAGGCAGCACCGATCAGCTTTACCACTGTGAATGCCGCAGCCGACTCGGCAAGCAGCGCGGCGAGGCCACAGATTGCCGCCACGCCCCAGACAAGGATTCCGGCGCCAACGCCCAGCGCCGTGCTCCAGGCGCCGGTCTGGCCCGCTCGCAGAGCGTTGCGCGCCACCAATGCCATGTCGGGCCCCGGCGCAATGATCAGCAACGCCGAGACCGTCACAAACGCGAGAAAACGAGTATCCACTTCGGATCCTGGGCGCCGAGCGTCGCCACGCCGGCGCCCTGTACTGCGTCACAATCCGCCCCCAGCGGCCCGCGACGTGTGTCGAGATTCATCGAGTACGATGTGCCACAGTTCATATCGACCTCCCGGTGGCCGAACGGAGCAGACGCGGTGTGCAGCACCTTGCACTACGCGGCCGGTTACCAATCAATGTCACCCACGGAGACAAAAGTCGAGAGCGGAAATATGCATGCGAGTCCTCCTCCGTGTCCTGGCTTCTGGTGCGGTTGTAGCCTCGGCCATCTGGTGGATTGCCGCCGTGTGGGACTTCGAGCACCCGCAGGTGGCGCCGAGTCTCTTGACCAACACGACAACGATGCTGGCCGCAGTCCTGCTCGGATTGCTGGTCCTGCTACTTGGGGGTCTGGTCCTACTCCTTGGGCAGGAGCGGAGATACAGCGCAATCGCCCTGGCGCTTTCAGGCCTTCTCTCGGCGGCCGGGCCGATCTGGGTCGTTGGCGATACCTTCACAAGCCTAAACGATTGGGACTTTGCCAACCGTACATTCCTGACTGCGTACCTGCCCGCTGTGGCCTTCTTGATGGATCGGGAACTGCCTCAGACCGATCACGTTCCTCATTTTGTCATTCACCACGCCGACCCAGTGCCGGCTTGGGAAGTAGCTGATCTGGAGCGACAGTGGCAGAGGTTGAGTCGACTCACCGGATCTGAGCCGAGAAACGGGATCGTTCTCTACCTTAACGACACCGGCGCCGATGCGCTTGGCATCGGTCATCATGGAGCAGCGTACGGTCCGCTTGTCATTGCCTTACCCTTGACACTGGTCGACCCCTGTTCGGGCGGCAGCCTCCACGAGATTGCTCATGCCTTCATGTACGTGCAAAGCAAAGGCAACACGTTTCCTCAGCTCCTGGACGAGGGATGGGCCGTGGCCAACCAAGGCTGTCCGGAGCACACGCTCGACCAGCAGGTGCTTGCCGACATCGAGAGCGGCCTCATGCCACCGCTCGAGGACCGGCTAACCGACGCCGGCTTCCGTGCTGCCCGCTATGGTGGCGCAAACACCGGTTACGATGCCGGAGGCTCGTTTGTCTCCTGGCTGCTCACGCGGTATGGGGCGGCCCGCTTCATGTCATTCATCAACTCCGCCACGGTGGCAAGCTTCCAGACTCGAGCTCACGTGGTGTACGGCGCACCACTGGCGTCCCTGGAGGCTACCTGGCTCAGCCACATCGCCCGCGAATTTGGCATGCGAGCATTGGCATTCACCTCCGACCGGAACCCGTAACCCAGCGCCCACGACTCGGGTGGGCGGGCACCAGACGCTGCCCTGCAAACTCAGGTCTCAGAGCTAGCGACGAGCCGCGGTCCGCCCGACTCGACCATGCCCAGCGCATCCCACTGCGCCATGTCGTGGCCGAAGACAAGTCTGGCATCTTCTATCTCGGCGGTCCGGCGCAACCGTTCAACGCTGGCGCGTGCCTGGGACACGTCCTTGACGGCGCCCAGTTTTCCGGTGCGCCAATGCTCTTCCGTGTACACCGCATCGAAAGTGAACAGCCAGGGCCGTTCCGGCAGGCGCACCAGCATCGACTGGTGTCCCGGCGTGTGTCCCGGCGTATGCAGCATCTCGACGCCTGGTGCGGGACTCCAGTCGCCGCTCACCGGTTGGAAGACCAGACCCGGGGCGTCCCAGACCGGCAGGTAGTGCTCGCTCTCCGACGCCACGGACAGCTCGGCCTCCTGCGCGGCGATCGAGACGCCTTCGAAGAGGGCGTTGCCGCCGGCATGGTCGGAGTGGAAGTGAGAGTTGACGACCAGGTCGACATCTCCAGGCTCGAGACCCAACAGACGCAGTTGCTCGTCCACCCGCTCGGTCGCGGCCACGCGCGACCGCAGCCACATGCCGTCCCAGCCGTACTCACGAGCCATGCCTCCTGGATCGCCGGCTGCAACCGGCGGCATGCCGGTATCCACGAGCACGTTTTTCCCTTCGCTCCGTATGAGGACCGACATGACCGGCAACAGGACCCGGCGCCGAGAATCATCACCGGGATGGATGACCGCTCGATCGGCATCCAGCGTCCCGCACGAGAGCAGATACAGCTTCACTCGACCCACTCCGGATCCTCGAGTCGCTCGATCCGTTGCTCTAGCCGCGCTACCGTCGCCCAGAGCGTCTCGACCGATGCCACCAGCTGAGCCAGCACGACGAGCAATTCAATGAGGATCGGCTGCGCCGCGTCCCAATCAGCCGTCTGCATCGCGCGGATGCGCTGCAGCAGGTAGTCGCGGTCTCCACTCGCTCCCTCCGCCTGCCGGATCGTCGCCTGTCGCAGCAAGCGATCGATCTCTCGGTCGCTGAAGACGCGCCGGAGCTCTTCCAGCACCTCCTCCAGCGGCCGATTCCAATCCACCAGACATTCTAGAGGGGTGGGCCGGACGCCGGGCCCACCCTCCTTGAGAGAAGGTGGGCCCGGCTCGCTACGAGCTACTCCTAGTGGCCGCCGGCCATTTGCCAGTACTTCTGTGTGTAGGCATCAACTGGCGGATGGTTGATGACCTTCTCACGCAGCAGCGTGCTCCACGTGCGGTGATACGACGCAGGATCCATGTAGCCGATCGTGTGCTTGAGACCGGCGCCGTAGTTGATCAGCTTCGCCACCTCACGCGCCATGTAGATCTGATGGTGCAGGCCACCCGGCGCATTGGCTCCGGCGTAGGTGAATGAGATGCGTCCGGCCTGATCCGGGTTCTTGACCGCCCACTGCCAGCCCTCGATGGACGCCTTGAGGAACTTGGCGGCGATCGCGGCATGCGACTTGAGCCAGGACGGCTTGGCGAAGAGCCCGTCCTCCAGAATGCTCACGCCGAGTTTGTTGTAGTCGAAAATCCGGAGACTGCTCTTCGGCACGCGATCGAGCACGATCCCGAGCTCGTTGTAGGTCATGGCGTGCGCGACGTCCAGCGTGTGGTTCAGGAAGAGATCCATCGTGAACGGCTGGCTGACGACCGACATGTAGTTCGCCGGCGGCGACATATGGTACTTCGCCATCAGCGCGAAGAATTGATACTCGTTGCCGAAGAACCAGACGCCGACCTTGTGCCCTTTGAACTGGGAGATACTGGTGATCCCGGTCGACTTGAATGTGATGAGCCGCATGCCCGAGGCCTGATAGATCTGGGCGATGTTCTGCAGGGGCAGCCCCTGCTCCCGCGACTTGATCAACGCCGAGAGCCAGTCAACCCCGAAGTCGGCGCCGCCCGAAGCGACCACCTGTTCCGGCGCGATGGTCGGGCCCCCCTGCCGCAGCGTCACGTGCAGCCCTTGCTGGGCGTAGAAGCCCTTGTTGATCGCGACGTAGTAGCCCATGAACTGGGCCTGATTCAGCCACTTCAGCTGGAGCGTTACGTTGGTCAGCCGCGCCGGGTGCGCCGTGGTGCGCGCGCTGACCACACTGCCCGCCCCGAATACCAGCACGCTGACGGCGAGCGCGATGCTGAGACCGCGCGAGAGCGCATGATGTCGCATGATCACTCCTCCAATATCGGCCGGCAAATGACCGGCCGGCAGTCGCTGCTTCCTTCAAGACGCATCTGTTCTCTTCGCTCGCTACCTCCTCTGTGCTAGCACTACTTCTCCTCTCGAGCGTCCCGACTCCGATCCTGGAGTCAACCGCCTGACTCACCGACCTGCGCGAAACGAGATATGCCACGACGTAAGAATGCGCTCCAGCGCGACGACGATCAAGTACGCGGCGATGCCGATCGCGCACGCCACGACGACTGCCGCCCACACGTCGTCCATCACCAGGCTGCCGTCTTCCTTCTCGATAAAGTAACCGAGTCCCTGGGCCTGACCTCCGAAGTACTCGCCGATGATCGCGCCGATCATGGCAAGGCTGGTGTTGATCTTCAGTGCGTTGAAGACATAGGGAAGTGAGGCAGGAAGTCGAAGCTTGAAGAAGGTCGCCCACCAGCCGGCTGCATACGAGCGCATCAGCTGCAGTGAGAGTGAGTCGATCGAGGTGAGGCCTCGATAGGCGTTCACGAACATCGGGAACGAGGTCAGCACGGCCGCGATGAATGCCTTGGACTGCCAATCGATGCCGAAGAGTACCAGGGCGATGGGTGCGAAGCCAACGATCGGCACGGAGTTTGTAATCACGGCGTAGGGAAGGAGACCGCGCGCAAAAAACCGGAAGCGCGTGGCGATGAGCGCGCCGGCGAACCCCACCACGGAGCCGATCAGATAGCCGGGGAGCGCCTCGCGAATGACCGTGTAATAGGTATCGGCTTTGAGCTCGCCGATGGTGGGCAACGTGTGGATGATCCGGCTTGGCGGCGGCAGGGTGTAGTCCGGGATGTTGAACAGCTTGATGCCGTACTCCCAGGCGAGGATCAGAAGGACGAACACGATCGCCGGCGGGACTGCCTGACGCAGGGCGCGCGCCGGGTCAATGCGAATTCGCCCGGCCGCCCTGCCCGGCACCGCGATCGCGGTACTGTCGGGTGCGGCCCCGCCCGGGAGATCCTCCACTGCCGTTCGCTCCGTCATCACTCCGGCTCCACTCGCCATCGGATTATGAGCCGCTCGCAGAGCACGACGGCGCCGAACAGAACGAGGCCCAGTACCGAGGCTGCCAGCATGGTCGACCAGAGGGAGACATTGTCGGTGTACTCACTCGCCAGCACGAGCGACTGGCCGATGCCGTGCGGCGAGCCGGATGGGAGCTCGGCGATGATCGCCCCCACCAGGCTGGCTGCCACGCCGATCTTGAGACCGGTGAAGAGGTACGGCAGGGCAGCAGGGAGGCGCAGCTTGAAGAAGACCTGCGCCGGTGTGGCGGCGTAGGAACGCATGAGCTCAAAAGCCAGTGGCTGCACCGATTGCAAACCCTTGTAGGTGCTGATCGTGATCGAATAAAAGGCCAGATACGCCGAGATCAACACCTCCGACCGCAACCCCAATCCGATCGATACGACGATCGCGGGCACCAGCGCCACGATCGGAATGGTCTGCGAGGCCACCACATAGGGGAGAAGTGAGCGCGCGAGGAGGCGGCTGCTCATGAACATCACCGCGAGCAGGACGCCGATAAGCGCGCCCAACAGGAAGCCGAGCACCGCCACCCGGCCGGTCCAGCCGAGATCGACCCACAGGCCACCGTTGGCGTTGGGCGGTTGTCGAAGCTTGTCAAGGAAGTCGCCGATGGCTTGCACCGGTGTGGGGAGCTCGGGCTGCGACATGGTGAGCGATTGCCGGATTCGCTCGACAAGCGATGCGTGATTCCACTTCGCCGGGTTGATGTCCTGGCTTTCGACGCTCAGCGTCTTGTAATTGAAGTACGCGGCAAACGCGTACCAGAGAATCACCAGGAAGACGAAGATTACCAGCGGGGGAATCACCGCGTCGAGCCAGCCCCGCAACCGACCGGGTTCATCACGCGAAGGAAGCATGTCCGGCACTGCGTCGCCCGGACCAGCCGCGAGCAGCGTCTCGGCCACGTTCACACCTCGTAGAGCCGGGATCTGACCTCGGCGATGTAGCGGAAGAAGCGCTCATCCTCTCGGATCTCGGCTCCCCGCGGACGCGGCAGATCGACCGTGATGATGCGATCGATGCGGCCGGGACGAGGCGTCATCACCACAATCCGGTCAGAGAGGAACACCGCCTCCGGAATACTGTGCGTGACGAACACGACGGTCGTTCCGGTCCGGCTCCAGATGTTGAGGAGCTCCATGTTGAGCCGCTCCCGCGTCATCTCGTCGAGCGCGCCGAACGGCTCGTCCATCAACAGGATCGAGGGGCGGAACGACAGAGCGCGCGCGATGGCGACACGCTGCTGCATGCCACCGCTGAGCTCCCACGGATAGCGCCTGGCGAACTCAGACAGTCCCACCAGGTCGAGAAGCTCGCGCGTCCTCGCACCACGCTCCTGCTTCGGCACATTCATCAACTCCAGCGGCAGCTGCACATTGCGCTCGACGGTGCGCCAATCGTAGAGCACCGGCGACTGAAACACCATGCCGTACTGCCGGGTTCGCCTGCCTTCCGCGGCCGTCTTGCCGTGGACCATGATCCGGCCCGCACTGGGCTCCAGCAGATCGCCGATCAAGCGGAGCAGCGTACTCTTTCCGCAGCCGGATGGACCGATCAGCGAGACGAACTCCCCGGCCGCCACTGCCAGCCGGATGTCGGCCAAGGCCAGGAGATGCTCTCCCCGTGTGGCATACACCATGCTGACGCCATCGACGGCGATGGCATCCTGCGCGGCAGTATCGGGGGCCGGCGAATTGGGATTGGGGGAAAGGGCGCTCACGGCTGCGGCTGACCTCTAGCGCGGCAGATGGAGACTGCGCAGCGGTCCCCTCCATCACACCTACTGTAGCTGCTGGCACAGCTTAGGGGCGCATCGAGTCTCTGTCAAATTCAACCCCGCGGTCCGACCTTGACGGATGTTGGCGGATGTGGTACAACAGCCATTGCGAGAGTCGAACCAGAGAAGGGAGACAGCATGGCCACTCTGCTCGCGGCCTCAATTGACGATGCCACCATCCAGGACTTCGCCTCGCAGCTACGAGGGAGGCTGCTCCGGCCGGGGGATGAGGGCTATGACGCGGCCCGCACCCTCCACAACGCGATGATCGACCGGAATCCGGGGCTCATTGTCCGGGCCACCGGCACCGCCGACGTGATCAGCGCGGTGAACTTTGCCCGGACCCACGATCTCACCATCTCGGTGCGAGGGGGCGGACACGGGGTCGCCGGCCACGCCGTCTGCGACGGCGGTCTCATGGTCGATCTCTCGCTCCTCAACAGCGTTCGGGTGGATCCTGAGGCACGCATTGCCCGCGCCGGCGGAGGCTGCGTCTGGGGCGACGTCGACCATGAGACGCAGGCGTTTGGACTGGCGGTGACCGGCGGCCAGGTCTCGCACACCGGGATCGGCGGACTGACGCTGGGCGGCGGGATCGGCAACCTCGCCCGCAAGTTCGGTCTCAGCATCGACAACCTACTTTCCGCTGACATCGTGACGGCCGACGGCCGCCTCCTGACGGTGAGCGCGACAAGCCACCCGGACCTCTTCTGGGCAATTCGGGGAGGTGGCGGCAACTTCGGGATCGTTACCTCCTTCGAGTACCGGCTCCATCCGGTCGGACCGATCGTTGCCGGGGGAATGCTCGCATGGCCGGTGGAGCAGGCGCCGCAGGTCCTTCGCGCGTGGCGCGAATTCATGGCCACCGCGCCGGAAGAAGTCGAGGTCGGGGCCGCTTTTATCACCGCTCCGCCTCTGCCATTCGTACCACCGCACCTCGTCGGCAAACAGCTCATCGCGCTCATGCCGTGCTACGCCGGCCCACTGGAAGAGGGACTGCAGACGCTGGGCGCGCTTCGCACCTTTGCCGAGCCGGCGATCGACCTGCTCGGCCCCATTCCCTACGTGGCGCTCCAGCAGATG
Source organism: Chloroflexota bacterium (assembly GCA_035295425.1). Taxonomy (GTDB): domain Bacteria; phylum Chloroflexota; class UBA5177; order UBA5177; family UBA5177; genus DATGJB01. The sequence goes on from DATGJB010000057.1 coordinate 70,670, forward strand.
GTCGACGATGCCACGGCGTTCGGTATGCTCAACTACTGGAAGTCGGGATTCGTCAGTCGTTTCGACGATGCGGCGATCGAGACGCTACTCGAGCACACCACGCGCGTTACCTCACCACTCTCGATCGTTCTTCTGCTTCCGCTGGGCGGCGCTATCCAGCGCGTCCCTGCCGGTGCAACGGCGTTCGGGCATCGTGAAGCGGTCCTCGACATGGTGATCTTCGCGGTCTGGACCGACCCCACGGAAAATGACCGGCATATCACCTGGACGCGCACCTTCTTCGATGCCATGCAGCCCTACCTGCAGGGCGTCTACGTCAACGGCATGGACGCCGACGAAACGGATCGCGTCAAGGCTGCCTACGACCCTGCGGTGTACGACCGGTTGGTTGCGGTGAAAAACGCCTACGATCCAGCGAACCTGTTCCACCACAACGCGAACATCAAGCCAACAGTGTGAGTATCCGCGGCGCCGGCCTCTCGGCACCTGGGCTCCGTTCGCGATCTACAGGATGCCGAGGGGTCGCGTCAGCGCGCGCGGCAGGAACCGACCGTAGCCGGGCGTTCCCAGAAATCGGTCGCCGTCGACGATGAGGCGGCCGCGCAGCAGCACCTTCTCGGGTATGCCCCGTACGGTCATCCCTTCGTAGAGGTTGTAGTCCACACGCGAGTGGCTCGTCGCCGCCGAGATCGTCCGTTCTCGGTTCATATCCCAGATAGCGATGTCGGCGTCGTGACCGGGGGCAATTGCGCCCTTGCGTCCTTCCAGTCCAAACACTCGCGCCGGATTGGTGGCGGTGAGCGCGACAAATCGCTCCAGATCGAGCCTTCCCCCATTCACCCCCGCGTGGTGCAAAACGACCAGCCGATCCTCGATACCGGGACAACCATTGGGGATGAGCGAAAAATCGTCCCTGCCGAGCACCTTCTGCGTCGCGAAGAAGAACGGACAGTGATCGGTTGACACGATGCCGAGGACGCCGTGGCGCAATCCTTCCCAGAGAGCGCGCTGATCCGGCACGGCACGAAAGGGTGGAGAGCAAACCCACTTGGCTCCCTCGAAGTCGCCACGCGCAACATCCTCACTGGTGAAGAACAGGTACTGCACGCAGGTCTCCGCCGTGACGTCAACCCCTCGCCTTCGTGCATCCCGGATGTGCCGCAGCGCGGGCTCGCAGGTGACGTGGACGACGTACAGTGGAGCGCCGAGAATCTCGGCGATCGCAATGGCGCGTCCGGTCGCCTCGCCTTCCAGCTGCGGTGGTCTGGTGAGCGGATGCCAGCGGGTCTCGGTTCGGCCGGCCGCCAGCGACTGCCGGATGAGGACGTCGATGACATCGCCGTTCTCGCAGTGCACCATGGTCAGCACGCCTGCGTCGCGCGCCCGCTCCATGGCAAGGAAGAGCGCGGCGTCATCGACCATCACTCGCCCCTTGTAGGCCATGAGCAGCTTGATCGTCGTTACGCCCTGGCCGGGCAGCCGCCCGATCTCCTCCAGTGTCGCGTCATTGACATCGGTGACAGTGACATGGAAGCCGTAGTCGATGCACGCTTTCCCGCCCGCTCTCGCATGCCACGTCTTGATGGCATGCTCGAGCGTCTCGCCCCTCGACTGGTTGGCAAAGTCCAGGTGCGTGGTGGTTCCGCCAAAGGCGGCGGCGACGTGACCGGTGTAAAAATCATCGCTCGAGCTGATCTCGCCCAACGGCATGTCGAGGTGGGTGTGAACGTCGATTCCGCCGGGGAGGACGTGCTTCCCCTCCGCGTCGATGATGTCGGCTTCCGCGCTGTCGAGCTCGGCGCCGACCGCCAGGATGAGCTCATCCTTGATCAGGACATCGGCCTGAAAACGGCCGGCGGCGGTCACCACCGTTCCACCACGGATGCAGGTCCTCACTCTCCAGCAAGCCTCACCAGTGCCGCGTCGAACGGCGCGATGGGCGTTCGTACCAACCCGGCCCCGATCTGGCCGATTCCCGGCTCGCGATGGGCTATTCCCGTATCCAGGACGGGGCTGACCCGGCTGCGCGCCACCGCCAGGCAGTCGATGCCGACCGGCGTCCCGCGAAAGTCGAGCGCCGGGATTGTGAAGCGCGGATGCTCTGCCAGCGTGATTCCGTACATTTCATCCGTGTACTGCCTGGCCAGAGCAGGAGTTCCGCCGATGAATTGTGTGATGGCCGGGGCGGCGGCGAGGGCGAAGGCGCCAAGGCCGCCAGTCTCCGTGATGGCGCTGTCGCCGATATCGGGATTGGCATCCTCGGGCCCGAATCCCGGGAAGTAGAGCCCATCGACACGCGGCGCCGGGGCGGTAAACCACGCCTCCCCGGTGCCGCTGACGCGAATGCCAAAATCGGTGCCGTTGCGCGCCATCGCGGTGACGACAGTCGATCCGGCGATGCCCACAGCGGGGTCCAGGGCAGCCTTGGCCGCTGCCATGGCGAGATTCAGAAAGAACACGTCGGTCTCCGCCAGGTAGCGGAAGATGTCCCCGAGTGAGGTCGCCTCCTTGCGGCGCCCGTCGACATCCACCAGATGCGGCGCCAGGGCACGCGTGAAGAGCGCGGTGGCCGCCTTGTTGCGGTTGTGCATCTCGTCCCCCATGTGCAGCGCCTGGCTAGCAATGGAGGTCAGATCGACGCCGGCGCGGCGCACTGCGGTGGCCAGCGCCGGCGTGACCTCGGTGGTCAGCCAGCGGAGTCGGGCAATGACACCGCGGTCATTGGCCCCATAGCGCAGTACCTTCCCGAGCCCCTCGTTCAACGTGGAAAACGCCCGGTTGCCGGAGGTCTCGTTCTCGACGACGAACACCGGCATCGACGGCGACACCACCCCCGCCATCGGTCCCACCGTGTCATGCTCGTGGCAAGCCTCCAGCTGAAACTCGCCACGCGCCAGCGCGGTCATCGCGTCCTCCACCGACCGGGTCCAGCCCTCATACAGCACCGCGCCAGCCAGAGCGCCGCGCATCGGGCCGCACGCCCGGCTCCAGGTGAGTGGGGGACCGGCGTGGAGCAGCATGCGATCGGTCATGCCCGGTATCACATCTCTCGCCTGGCGGATGTCGACGAGCACGCAGCGCGCGGTGGTGATCCGGCGCATTGCCTCCTCGTTCGCAGCGGTCATGCGCCGGTACAGGCGGTCGTCGCCGAGCAATCGACGTAGTGCGTCCGTTACCGCCGCTGGGGCCGGCCGCCAGTCGACACGCACCGTCTCGACACGCTGGGCGAGAAGCGCGGTCGCGAAGACGTCCGGGCCGGCGACAGCCGCCCTGACCTCCGCCGGCAGGATCACCGCGCCCCCCCCGCACCGCTCTTCAAGCGCAGCTTTGCCGCGGTACCCGCCGCGGCCGCGGCCGCGGCGTTGCTGGCGAAGACGAGCGCGCCGGCATCCTCGAGGATGGAGCGCTGACGCTCCAG
>DATGJB010000058.1:0-3308 GCA_035295425.1 Chloroflexota bacterium
TTGAGGTCGCCGATGTAGTCGTCGACGTACGGCGCATCGCCGACCACTACACACTTCATCTCGGTCGTGAGCTGCTCGAAGGCCTCGACCAGGTGATGAGCGCAGTTCTCCGGAACCAGGCGACCGACCAGGAGCAGATACCGGCGCGGCGCGAGCCCGAACGCCCGAAGGGTTTCTGTGCCGTCGACGGGAGGCATGTGAGCCCCGTAGGTAATACAAGCGGTATCGGCTCCAAACCGCTCCAGATAGTATTGGTGCATAACACGGCTGTCGGTCACCGTCGCGTTCGGGGTGAGCAATGCAAGGCGCTCGCTCAGCCGGATATAGGTTCGTGCCACCCGGCCCCACTTGCGGCGTCTCCAGTCGGAACCGTCGACGTTCAGGACGACCTTGGTGCCACGCAGTCGTGGCAGCCAGGCGAGCGGGCTATTGCCGGCGATGCACATCACCACGACGTCGTAGCGGCGCATCACCACGCGAAGGCAGGAAATCATCGTGTGGGATATGGTGTCGAGATGCTTCGTGGCGATGCCGCGTACCCAGGCCTGGCGCATTCCGCGGTAGGTTGCGGAGCACTCCTTTGCCATGTGGCGTCGAGAGTACACGGTCACGTCGTGCCCGCGTGCCACGAGGCGTACGCCAACCTCCTCAACGAACGTCTCGAAGCCGCTATATCGGGCCGGCACGCCGCGCGTGCCGACGAATGCAATCCTCATGCGGCGCGGCCGTTCGCCGGCGGAAGGCTCAAGCGGCTCATGCCGGGAGCGGATGCGCATGCCCAGACTACTCCCATACTCCACGACGGGTTCCCACATCCCCGTCGGGTACTGGTCGGTCACGCCAGCCGGACCGGAACCTGACATCAATGATACGCCATGTATGTTGGCGCGCGACAGGGAAGGATCGCGTCACTCGCTCGTCTGCCGGTTGAATTGGGTGGCGGCGAAACCAATTGCCGCGACGATCCAGGTGTACATGAACCAGAAACCGGTGGTGGCCTGAAAGGCGAGCAGGAGGGCCGTGAAGCCGGCGATCGTGCCGGCGGCCAGTGCCGCCATATCGCCCCCGGTGCGCACCGTCCGGAGCAGCGGACGATAGAGACGCCAGAGCAGCCAGAGCAGAATGCCGAAACCCACGATACCAGTGTCATGCAAGGCCAGGAGGAAGATGTTGGCTAGCCAGGGGTGGGGCAGCCCTGGTGCGGCCCCGAAGTTGAAGCTGCCGGTGCCGGCGCCGAGCAATGGATGGACACGCCATTCCTGAATCGCGACCTGGTACATGACGATGCGTCCAGATGCCGAGCTGGTCTGCAAGTCGACCACCTGCAGCAGTCTGCTGCCGAACGGTGTGACGGTCCCTACCAGAAGCCCGAGCATGGCGATCATGGGCAGGAGGCTGAGAAGTAGCCAGATGGACGATTTCGCCCGGCGAATTGCCACGGACAACGCCAGGTAGATTACCAGGCCCAGCACCAGGGCGAGCCAGACGGTGCGCGTCATGCTGACGGCGATTCCGAGCACGACGACGACCAGGCCGGTCAGCTGGAGGCGGGAGCGCCGGCTGCGCGTGAAGTCCGCGAGGAGCAGAAAGAAGTTGCCAAGCAGGAAACTGCCGAAGATGTTTCCTTCCCACTGCGTGCCGTAGGCCATCGGGAAGTTGCTCTTGTCGACTTGCACGCCGATATCCGTTACGTGCGCGGCGAAGAGCGCCACCGCCAGAACGCCGATGGCCGCTTCGATCACTGTGATCCACCATAGCCATCGCAGGGCGCGCTCAAGGTCGGCCCGGGTGCGGAGCAGAAAGATCAGCGAGACATAGGCGAGGAAGATGGCACAGAGCTCGGCGTCCAGCGATATCCCTCGGGTCCGCTCGACGGCGAAGAGCACGGTCGACACGACGTTGATGCCGACGTAGGCCAGGAGCGGAAGGGCGAGCGGGGTGTAGAGGTCGCGGAGGCGGAGGGTGCGCACCGCCACGCACGCCGCAAGCACCCCGGCGATCAGCAGCACCGCGATGATGTCGTACCGAACACGCGCCGGGCCCCACACCACCTCGTACCGGTTCACGGCAGAGGCAACGATGACCAGCGGGATAGCGGCGGAAGGAGCGAGGAGGGCCACGGCGATAGCGGCCACACCGAGGAGAGCGAGCCAGGACAGTGGCCCGAGGACCGCGGCGCTTCCTCCCAGGACTGCCCCGAGCAGGGCGCCCAACACGAGCCAGGCCGGAGCCCGCAGAGAAGGGGAGGTCTGTCGCGAGAGTGAAGAAGTGGTCATGTGACGTCAAGCGGAGCCGAACCCCGATTGGTGGGAAAGCTGGATTACGCAATCCTCGAAGAACGCGAAGCCACGTGTACTATAGCTCGGACTAGACGCGGGTGGCGTGCCGTAGCGCTACGCAGTCGCGCGTCTTGCACGACAACCGCGCCTCCACCACAACGAGTGTACCTACCGCTCATAATGCCTGTTGGTCGCCGAGAACTGCTCCAGTTCTGATGCCCGAAATCTCCGCTCCGTCCGTTCTTCTCACCACAGTGCATTCCTGTGATGTCTGCGGTGGAGAGGATTTTCGGGCGGCCGGTCGGTACGTCATGGATGTACCCGGTCACCCTCTCAGCGGGAGCACCTGGACGCTGTGGCGTTGTCGTGGGTGTGGGCTGACGTTTGTCAATCCCAGGCCGCGAGAACAGCTTTTCGGTGGATTCGTGCCCGATCCGGGTGCGGACTTCGCACGCGATCGCTCGTGGCAGAGGCGGCTCCGTGTCATGGAAGCGCTTTGCTCCCCGGGGCGATTGCTCGACATCGGACCGGGGGCCGGAGCCTTCTTGCTCCACGCTCTCGCGCGTGGCTGGGAGGTTTCTGGCGTTGAGGTGCAACCGGAGATTGCTGCTGCCGCCGAGCGCCGTACCGGTGCGAAGGTCCACGCCGGCGAGATTGGAGACCAGGAGATTCAGACAGAGCGGTTCGACGCTGTGACGATGTGGGACGTGATCGAGCATGTCAGCTCGGTCCGGGCGACGCTGGCCGCGGCTGCGTCGATCGTTCGTCCGGGAGGCCTTCTCGCCCTCTCGACAATCCACGCCGGCAGTCTCAACGCGCGGGTATTCGGTGCCCACTGGGCATTCTGGAATCGCCCGGGCCATGTTCCCGAGCATCTCCAGGGCTTCCGCCGCCAAACGCTCGAAATGGCCGCGCGGGGCGCCGGCTTCGAGCCGCGAGTTATACGGACGCAATTCATCCCGGGCGCGGTGATCGAGCCACTGAGCCGTGTGATGGATATCCGGCCGGATAGGCGGCCGCGGCCGGCTC
>DATGJB010000059.1:0-27206 GCA_035295425.1 Chloroflexota bacterium
CACGGCGCAACTGCGGTAGGCACCGCGGACGATCACAAGGGCTACGCCGTGGTCATGCAGGACCCGGAAGGGAACGAGTTTTGCGTGCACTGAGCCGGCCGCCACTCGAGCCGGGCAGAGGGCGCGTCCTCGTCTTGCCGGCAGCTCTCGCCGGGCGGACCACCACTTGCACGCCCGCGGTGACCTGAGGGGCCCGAGACACGACAGTCCATTGACCGAAATGCGGGAACGGAGCGGAGAACACTCCGCTCCGTTCCGGTTCCGGACTGATCGTTACGCTACACTGCTCGCGCCACGCGGAAGTGGGTCACGCCCGTCTTCCAGGTTGAGTTGTTGATCGACACGCGGACGGTGATGTTGCGCACGCCCAGCGCGTGCCCGACGTAGGGATACGAGAGACGCCACAAGCCGGTGGGATTGCTGCCCAGGTTGTAGGACTTCTGGTCGTGGAGCATAACCGTGCGACCCAGAACCCCGGTAACGTCGAGAACGGCCACCGCGTTCGCCGGCGCGCTCAGGACGTTGACGTAAGTTCCGATGTTAACCGCCTTCCCGGAGGCAACCGATGACAGCGGTTGCCGCTGGAACTTCCAGTCGGGGGCGCTGCCGTAGGACTCGGCGCGGACGGTGACGATAGAAAAGCTAACCGCCGACGAGTGCGAACGGCCGTGCTTTGTCGCCCCCGCACGATGCTGCGAAGACAGCTTGCCGCCCGCGTCGCGGCCACCGGCGGCGAACGCCGACACCGGAATGACCGCGAGGGCGAAGAGGACTGCGACAAATGGGACGCGTTTCAATATCATGGACTCCGGCTCCTTTCAACTTGCGGGATTATTGTGGAGATTCGAGTCGTAAATGTCAAGCACGAAGCCGACGCGGCCTCGGGGACTGGGAGCTGTCGAGGGCGGAACGGTATCGGCGCACCCTGGAGGGCCGACGGCACGATTCCGCCACGAGCCGCAGGATGGGAAATGCCGCCGGCGTACCGAACGTACGCGCCTTCACCATCCGGTAACAGCGCAATAACAAAGCCCCCGAACCCGTGGCGGGTTCGGGGGCTGTTTATGTTGTTGCCGGGCTACGCCGCGATCGGCTCGGGCGTCAGCGCAGTCACCTGGACCTCGCCGTCGACCATGGAGAGCACCGCGACCTGGCCTTCGTGCAGCGTTCCGTTGAGGATTGCGTCCGCCAGCGCGTCGTCGACGTAGTTCTGGATCGCCCGCCGCAGCGGCCGGGCGCCAAACTGCTCGTCGTAGCCTTCCCGCATCAGGAACTCACGGACGTCGTCGCCCACCCGCAGGCCCAGTGCCTGCTGTTCCAGCCGATCCGTCACCTTTTCCAGCAGCAGATCCACGATCTGCGCCAGATCGTCGCGGCTGAGTGAGTTGAAGACGATGACCTGGTCGATGCGGTTGACGAACTCGGGCCGGAAGGCGCGCTTGAGGCCCTCCAGCGCCGTGCTCTTCATCGCGTCTTTCACCGCATCGTCCGCCGGCCCGATCACGAACCCGATTCGTGCCGACCGTTTCAGCTCGCCACTGCCCACGTTGGAGGTCATGATGACCACCGTGTTCTTGAAGTCGACGGTGCGTCCCTGGCTGTCGGTCAGCCGGCCGTCATCCATGATCTGCAGCAAGGCATTGAACACCTCGGGGTGTGCCTTCTCGATCTCGTCGAAGAGGACCACCGAGTACGGACGGCGCCGGACCTGCTCGGTCAGCTGGCCGCCCTCGTCGTAGCCGACGTAGCCGGGCGGGCTACCGAAGAGGCGTGACACGCTGTGCGGCTCCATGTACTCCGACATGTCGAGCCGGATCATCGCATCCTCGCCGCCAAACAGCTCCGCTGCCAGGGCGCGTGCCAGCTCGGTCTTACCGACACCGGTCGGTCCCAGGAAGAGGAAGCTGCCGATGGGCCGCTTCGGGTCCTTGAGACCGGCCCGCGAGCGGCGGATCGCCTTGGCAACCGCCCCGATCGCTTCGTCCTGGCCGATAACGTGACCCTGGAGATCGGCTTCGAGCTTGATCAGGTTCTGCCGCTCCGACTCGAGCATCTCGGTCACGGGGACGCCCGTCCAGTCCTCGACCACCCGCGCCACCAGCTCGGTGGAGACCACCATCGGGGCAGCATCCGAGAGGTGCGCACGCGCCTCATCCAGCTCCTTCTGGAGCAAGACTTCCTGCTGGCGCAGCTGCGCCGCCTTCTCGTACTGTTCGGCCAGCGCGGCCTCTTCCTTCTGGGCCTGGGCTACTGCAACCCGCTGCTCGAGCGCCGCCACGGCCTCGGGGCCCTCACCGCTCTCACTCGCCTCCAGCCGTAGCGCGGCCGACGCTTCGTCGAGCACGTCGATTGCCTTGTCGGGCAGGAAGCGGTCGTTGATGTACCGGTCGGAGAGGTTCACAGCAGCTACCACCGCATCATCGGTGATCTGGACGCCGTGGTGCCGCTCGTATTCCGGACGTACCGCGAGCAGCATGGCGATTGCTGCCTCCGGCTCCGGCTCGTCCACCATTATCGGCTGGAAGCGTCGCTCCAGGGCCGCGTCCTTCTCGACGTGCTGGCGGTACTCATCCAGCGTGGTGGCGCCGATAACGCGCACCTCGCCTCGTGCCAGGGCCGGCTTGAGCATGTCGCCGGCGCCGACGGCGCCCTCGGCCGCTCCGGTGCCGACCACCGTGTGCAGCTCGTCGATGAACAGGATGATATCGGGATTGTCCCGTACCTCCTGCAGGATGGACTTGACGCGCTCTTCGAACTGCCCGCGGAACATGGCACCGGCCACCATTCCGCCGAGGTTCAGCGAGATGATGCGCTTGCCGAGCAGTGCCGCTGGAACTGCCCCCTCAACTATCTTGCGGGCGATTCCCTCGACGATGGCCGTCTTGCCGACACCCGGCTCGCCGATCAGCACCGGATTGTTCTTCTGGCGACGCGCCAGCACCGTGATGAGGCGCCGGATCTCGCGTTCGCGTCCCGCGGTCGGATCGAGCTTGCCTTCCTTGGCTTCACCGGTCAGGTCGCGCCCGAACTGATCGAGCGCGGGGGTCTTGCTTGCGCTCTCCTGCCGCTGCGCCGTCGCCATGCGGGGATCCCCTCCCCGGGCGTTGCCGAAGATCGAGCCGATCGGCGTGCCGCCGAATTGCATCCCGGCCTGATCGCCCAGCAGCTCCTGCGCGCACTGCTCGCAGAAGTAGTGATGCTCGCGCTTGCCGGTGGGCGCGATCTGGTCGAGGCGGATGCGGGCATCACGCGCATTGCATTTTTCACATTTGGGCATTTGAGTTGAGAGTCCTTTCTATTCCCGACGATCGCACGACCGCGGCCGACCTGGCCGGCGTCGAGGAGGCATGGCGGCCTCGAAGGCAGCCAGTACCTGTTCGGGAGTCACCTGTTCCCCGGCACGCACCAGATAGGCCCTGGTCCACACTGTCGGAATCCTCGTCATCTCTTGGAATTCATGACGCAGACAGCGAGATGAGTGGGCTTTGAACTGGCAGACGATGCGGTGGGGAGAAAGAATGGGAGGAGCAGCAACGGCGACGTAGACGCGATCGGGAAAGACGGCCAGGTCCTCCAGTTCTACCTGGAGGTCACTTGCCTTTTCCTCGATCAGCTCTCGCAGACGCCTCGCGGCTTCACCGGTCAGGCAGGCCTTGTGCCGCATGGGTCCCCACACGAAGTGGTAGACGATGCGTTGCTCCATGCGACAAAATCCTGTAGACCGATGCCATTCACCTACAGGATTATACCCCATATTCCGCCGTCCTGGGAAGGGGTGCGCGGGCGGCGCGGGCCCGTTGACGGATGCCCGCCGTGCCGTGCTACAGTTGGACAATTGAGCGATGGCTGACGGGAAGAAGTAGGCGCTCGCCTGCCGGATCCAGCGAGCTGACGGTGGTGCAAGTCAGCATCCGCGCGGCGCCGAATGGAGCCCTGAGCCGCCGGCAGCGATGCCGCCGGAGTCGCCGCCCGTTACCGCGGCGAGAGCGTCACAGCGCTCTATCGAGTGAGGCCTTCGCCTAAGCAGGGTGGCACCGCGAGATCGCCCTCGTCCCTGACATGACGAGGGCTTTTCTGTTGCAGTGGAGGCCGCCATGGCACGAGAAATACTGAACCGAATCATCCAGGGCGAGTCGCTGTCCAGCGACGAGGCGACCGAGCTGATGGAGCGGATGATGGACGAGGAGTTCACTCCGATTCAGCTGGGCGCGCTGCTGGTGGCACTGCGTGCCAAAGGGGAAACCGCCGAGGAAGTGGTCGGCTTTGCCCGGACGATGCGGTCGCGGGCGAGACAGATCGAGGTGGATGTCGCGCTGGCCGATACCTGCGGCACGGGCGGCGACGGGTTGGGTACCTTCAACATCTCGACCGCCGCGGCGCTCATCGTCGCCGGCGCCGGCCAGCCGGTCGCCAAGCACGGTAACCGGGCCGCCAGCGGACGTTGCGGGAGCGCGGACGTGCTCGAGGAGCTGGGAGTGGACGTGGCGCTGCCGCCGGAGGGGGTGGCGCGCTGCATCGAACGGGCGGGTATCGGTTTCCTGTTTGCGCCGGCGTTTCATCCCGCGATGAAGTTCGCTGCCGTGCCCCGTCGGGAGCTTGGCGTGCGAACCGTCTTCAACCTTCTCGGGCCGCTGAGCAACCCGGCGCGTCCGAGCTTCCAGCTGGTCGGGGTGAGCAGCGTCGACCTGCTCGACCTGATCGCCGCCGCGCTGCTCCAGCTCGGGGTGGAGCGGGCGCTGGTGGTGCACAGTCACGAAGGAGCGGATGAGATCAGCATTGCCGGTCCCACCGCGGTGCGTGAGGTGCGGAACGGCGAGCTGCGCGCATACGATGTCGTTCCGGAGGACTTCGGCCTGCCGCGAGCGGCGGCGGATGCGATGCGTGGCGGCGACGCCGCGACCAATGCCACCATTCTCAGCCAGCTGCTCGATGGGGCCGGCGGCGCGGCGCGTGATGCCGCGGTGATCAACGCCGGGGCGGCGCTGTATGCCGCCCGACGCGCCGCCGATCTGGCGGCCGGAGCGCGCCTGGCGGAGCGCTCTCTCGACTCACGGGCCGCTCGAGACGCGCTCGATCGCTTGCGTGCCACCTCCCGCGAGGCACGGGCTGAAAGCGCGGTATGATCCTCGACGAGATCGTGGCCAACAAGCAGCGTGAGGTGGCGGAGCGCAGGCACGCCGTCCCCCTCGCCGAGCAGAAACAGCGCGCGGCTGCAGCCGGGCCGACCCGCGCCACCTGCTTTGACGGCTCCATGTCGGTGATCGCCGAGGTGAAGCGTCGCTCGCCGAGTGCCGGCGAGATAGCGAGCGGGCTCGATCCGGCGGCACAGGCCCGGCGATATGCTGCGGGCGGCGCGCGAGCCATCTCGGTGCTGAGCGACGAGCGCTACTTCGGCGGCAGTCTCGCCGATCTCAGCCTGGTGCGGCAGGCGGTGGACGTGCCGGTACTCTGCAAGGACTTCATCGTCGATCCCTATCAGGTGTACGAGGCGCGCGCCCACGGCGCCGATCTCGTCTTGCTGATCGTGGCGGCGCTGGACGACCGCGCCCTGATCGAGTTGTTTCAGCTCTCGCGCGACCTGGGGATGACCCCCCTGGTGGAAGTCCACGATCAGCACGAGCTGGCGCGAACGCTGGCTATCGATGCAACACTGGTCGGCATCAACAACCGCGACCTGACCGATTTCTCGGTCGACCTGCTTACCACCGAGTACCTCGCGCCGCTCGTACCCGATGACGTGACCGTGGTCAGCGAGAGCGGGATCGCCGGCCGTGCCGATGTGGATCGGGTGCGACGCGCGGGGGCGCGGGTGGTGCTGGTCGGCGAGGCGCTGATGCGGGCGTCCGATCCTGCCGCGACTATTCGCGAGCTACTGGCATGACGCGAGTAAAAATCTGCGGCATTAGACGGGTGGACGATGCGGTTGCCGCGGTGGGAGCCGGCGCGGATATGCTCGGCTTTGTCTTCGCGCCCAGCCGGCGCCGAATCGATCCGGAAGCGGCCCGCGACATCGTCGTCGAGGCGCGTCATCACGGAAGTGCCCGCATGGTCGGTGTGTTCGTCGACGAGCCGGCGGCCGAGATCGAGCGGATCGCGCAAGCCTGCGAGCTTGACTATGTGCAGCTTAGCGGCGACGAGCCCGATGCCGTGCTGCGGGCGCTTTCCTATCCCACGATCAAGGCGCTGCACGTCTCCGCCGCGACTACACCCGAGGAGCTCGTGGCCCGTGCCGACGCGATCGCGGCGGACATGCTCCTGCTCGACACCGCGGCTCAGGGACTGCGCGGCGGCAGCGGCGTGCCGTTCGACTGGAGCGTGATCCCGCGGCTGGATCGTCCTGTTCTGCTGGCCGGCGGCTTACACGCCGGCAACGTCAGGGAAGCGATCGACCGGGCGCACCCGTGGGGTGTGGATGTGAGCAGCGGTGTGGAGACCGGCGGTGAGAAGGACCCATACAGGATTCACGAGTTCGTGAGGCGGGTGCACCGAAGTGCTGGTTGAGCTACTATCGTAGCCAGTGACCGGCCGAGCGCTGCTTGCGGTGACGCCGAGCCCGAGCACGTCGGTGCTGGGCGAGTGCGTTCCACCCTGCCCCCAGCCAAGTCAGGCCGACTGAGAAGCCGGGCGCGTTGACGCCGGGCTGAGGTCGGTTGCCGGGCTGGGCCGGTGCGTCAGGCGCTCTCCTCCGCCGCCTCCCCGCGCTCGCCGAGCTCCACGATGTTGCCCTCGTGGAAGAGAACGTTTTGCAGCACGGCTCTCCACTTCGGCTTCCGCCGGATGAGCCATTCCAGGTCCATCGCGAAGTGCTTGAATTCTTCCTGCTGGGCGTTCTCCATGATGGATCTGGCCTCCTGGTCGTTCTCGAGGCTCACGCGCTGCTCGTACCAGTTGATGGCATCCGCCTCTTCGGTGAGTGAGACGATGACCCGGGCGAAGCTGCGCACCTCCTGCGACAGCTCGTTGGCAGGCTCGTGGTATTGCTCGAACGGCATGGCGCTCTCCTGCTGTGAATTCGCTCCTCCATGCTACGCCGAACCACCGCGGAGAGGCATGAGGCACCGCGTGCTACTGGGCGCGCCATTGACGGGATGCCCGCCGATCTGCGTCCGTCCCCGATGCAGGTCGAAGGGTCACCACTCCACCGGATCCTGAAAGCGACCGGGAGTCTCCACGACCCGTTGGTGCTTACACTGAGTCGAGCCCAGCAAGGGCACACCCAGGGCGAGGTCCCAGGAGGTAGTCGCCACGGATCGGCTCGGAGGCAAGTCGGCTCTTATCACCGGCGCCGGTTCGGGAATCGGCCGGGCCATGGCGTTGCTCTTTGCCGCCGAGGGCGCCGCCGTCCTGGCGGCTGATGTCGACGGCGGCGCGGCTGCCGAGTCGGCGCGGTTGGTGCGAGAGCAGGGCGGCGCCGCGGAAAGTTGGGCCGCGGATGTGAGCCGGAGCGACGACGTGCGAGGCATGATCGATGCCTGTCTCGAACGCTTTGGCCGGATCGACATCCTCTGCAACAACGCCGGTGTCGGCTCGACGCAGACGGTCGTGGATACCCCCGAGGAGCTCTGGGACCGGGTGATGGAGGTAAACGCCAGGGGAACCTTCCTCGGCTGCAAGTACGCCATTCCCCACATGGTTGCCGCCGGCGGCGGCATCATCGTCAACACGGCGTCGGTTGCCGGGCTGGTGGGACTGAAGCAGCGCGCCGCCTACTGCGCTGCCAAAGGCGCCGTCATCAGCCTAACCCGCCAGATCGCCATCGACTACGTTCGACAGAACATTCGGTGCAACTGCGTCTGTCCGGGCACGATCGACTCGCCGTGGGTGACTCGCAACGTGGCCGCTGCCGCGGATCCGGCAGCCGAGCGGGAGGCGATGATCGCCCGCCAGCCCCTGGGCCGGCTCGGCACGCCCGAGGAGGTCGCCCGGGCTGCGCTCTATCTCGCCTCCGACGACGCGGCCTTCATCACGGGGAGCGCATTGGTCATCGACGGCGGATTGACCGCGCAGTAGGGACATGCCCCCGCGACCGATGTCGAGGCGAGTAGCGGGCAGGGCGAGCGCGTCCCGGCCGCGCGGTAGGTAGAACCCGGCCGGGAGCCGGTCGAGTCCTACCCTTCGGGCTCGTCGGTTGAGTACGGTACGGTCGCCAGGGCGTCCCACACTTCCGCGGGAATCGGGAGGGCCGCCAACCGGAGCGTTTCCTGGAGTCGTTCCGGCTTGCTGATACCGACGATAGTGGAGGTGATCCGCGGATCGCGAAGTGAGAAGTGAAGCGCCACGGCTCGCAGGGGCACATCGAAGCGGCGGCAGACGTCTTCGAGCGCCTGGGCGCGTCGGATCACATCATCGCCGGCATCCTGGTAGGCATACCGCGGATACGCGTCCGGCCCCTTGGCCAGGATCCCGCTGCCGTAGGGCGCCGCATTGAGTGCGGCCACCCCGTTGCGCCGGCACACGTCCCAGAATCGGTCGGCAAGGCGGTTGAGCAGGGTATAGCGATTGTGCGAGATCGCCGCGTCAAACAGGCCGGTCTCAACGTATCGCTCCATGAGCGCGATCGGGCCGCCGGCGACGCCGATATGGTCGATCACGCCCTCCCCATGGGCGCGCCGCAGCACGTCGACTGGGCCTCCCGGCGCCATGGCGGCCTCGAACGTCGTGTGCTCGGGATCGTGCAGGTACACCAGCTGAAGCCGATCGAGACCGAGCAGGCGCAAGCTGCGCTCGATACTGCGGCGCACCTGGTCCCCGCTGAAGTCGCCGGTCTGCAGGTTGCGGTCGGCCTTGGTCGAGAGCACAAATCCGGGCGGGAGGCCGCCGCGCTCGCGCAGGACGACGCCGATACGACGCTCGCTCTCGCCGTCGCCATACGAGGCAGCGGTGTCGACGAAGTGGACCGGTCCGGCGAAGACCGCCCGAAGGGTCTGCAGCGCCGTCTCTTCCGCCACCGAGTAGCCGAACGTCTCGGGCATGTCACCCAGCGTCGCGCACCCGATACAGAGCGGCGGTACGGTGAGCTCGGTGCTGCCCAGCCGGCGCAGCGGCAGCGTTGCCGACACTTCCATCGAGTCCTTTTTGAACGCTCGTCTCTCGTCTGCGGAACGTACGGTGCGGGTCGGGTGCCGGGAGCCCGCCGTCATCACCCCGGCCGGTGCGGTGTCGCTTCCGGGTCCGGTGAGATTAGTTCTCTGGTGGGGTTACTGTTCGCGCTCGCCCGTGTACTGGGGGCGCTTCTGCTTGCGAAGCGTCCAGGAGCCGAGAATGTGCTCTCTCATGGCGGCCGCCGCGCCCTCGGCGTCCCGCTGTAGCAGGTGCTCGTAGATGGCGACGTGCCCCTGGTGAGACCGCCGAATGTCCATTTCGTCGGTGGGAGGGTTGTATCGCATGCTGGCGCGCGCGTACGGATGGATCGAGCGAATGATCGTGCGGCCCAGTAGATTCCCCGAGCACCGGTGGATGTAATCGTGGTACTTGGTGTCGGTTTCCTTGTAGCGCTCCGGGAGATTGATCTCAGACTCGAGCTGACGCAGTAGGCGGCGGAGCCCTTCGAAATCGGCGCTCGTCATGCGCTGCGCGGCGATGCGGACCATGTTCGATTCAAGCGCGACGCGGACTCCCACCAGGTCATCGAGGATCTGCAGCGAATCGTCGTGACGCACGGCGGCATTGAGCACGACTGGATCCAGCAGATTCCACTCCTCTGGCGAGGTGACGAGCGTGCCGTGCCCTTGCCGAGCCCGTGCCAGGCCCTTCTCCTCCAGTGCCTTCACGGCCTCGCGCACCACCGACCGGCTGACGTCGAACGATTGGCAGAGCGAGGGTTCCGGCGGAAGCAGGCTACCGGTGGGATAGGTTCCCGAGACGATTCGGTCGACGAGATCGTTGACCACCACGACACTTAGCCGGGCCGGCCGCCCACTCAGTGCGGTGATCGTCCAGGTGGGCCCGTCGGGCAGTGACGCTGGGAGCTGTTCGGCGGGGATCGAGTCGGTCATACGCGTCAGTATAGCACGGTAAGCATACGTCAGTAGACTGTGGACTTACGACAGACGTATGATGTATTATCTCCTTATGGATGGCCGGGTCCCGGATTTGCGCATCACGCACGTCGAGAGTTACTCCGTGCCCGTCACGGGCGTTATGCCGCCGTTTGCCTGGCGCAAGGGCCTTCGAGGCAGCCCGCCAGACGGCGAGGGCGCCCTGCTTCGTATCTGTACGGAGGATGGGGCTGAAGGAGTTGCGTTTACTCCCCGCCGGGGCACGGGCACCATCTTGAGCAACATTGTCGATCGTGTCCTGCGGGAGTGGCTTGTCGGTTCCGACGCACTGCAGCGAGAGTGGCAGTGGCACCGGCTGTGGGAGCTTGACCGAACGGAAGAACTTCCCCTGTACACACTCGGCCTGGTGGATATCGCGCTTTGGGACCTGGCCGGCAGGGTGGCCAACCAACCTACGTATCAGCTCCTCGGCGGGTATAGGCGCTCGATCCCGGCGTACGCCTCAACAGTCACCTTCGCAACAACCGAAGAGTATCTGGACGTTGCCACCCAGTGCCTGGAACTGGGCTATCCAGCCATCAAGCTGCACGCCTGGGGCGATGCCCGCGACGACGCACGACTGTGTCTAGCGCTGCGCGCCCACGTTGGGCCCGAGATCCCATTGATGTACGACGGCTCCGCCGCCTTCGACCTCCCGGACGCCGTTTACCTCGGCGACGCGCTGGCCGAGGCAAACTACCTCTGGTATGAGGAACCGATTCGGGAGTTCAACGTCACGTCCTACAAGTGGCTGGGCGAGCGTGTCCGTGTGCCGCTCTGCGTCGCCGAAACCTCGGATGGCGTTCACATGAATACGGCAGACTTCATCGTCAGCGGGGCCGCCTCGTACGTCCGAACCAGCGCGGAGCTTCGCGGCGGAATCACGGGCGCCATGCGAATCGCTCATCTGGCCGACGCCTTCCGATTGAGGGCCGAGGTCCACGGCATGGGCAACTACTCCCAGCATCTCTGTATGGCGATCTCCAATACGACCTACTACGAGTCGCTGATAACGTCGACAACGGCGCGCCGCGAGCCGGTCGTTGATGCCTATGGGCAGGTTCACGCTCCAACTGGAATCGGGCTCGGTCTGCCGGTGGGACCAGAGTATCCGCGAGAGGTGCGGCATCTGGTCATCGATGCCGCTGAATCGGCCGGACTTCTATAGGCACTTGCACCAAAAGGAGAAAGGAGTGAGGATAGCCTGTGCCGGGAGATCAGCGCAAAGCGCTGTCTTTGCAGCAACTTTGAAGCTTTCTTAAGGAGTGAAGCATGAAGTCAACGGCAGGCATTTTTGGACGGTCCGGGCGGACCGTCGTCGCGCTGGCCGCTCTCATGTCGATCGGGCTCGTGGCCGGGCACAGCGCCGAGGGCGTGTCAGCTCAGGGCCCTCACGCCGGCTGTAGCGGCGGGTCTCTCACGGTCTACACCGACTCCGTGCGCAAGCCGGCCGTCGACGCCTACGTTACGGCCCATCCTGATGTCTGCGTCAGAGTCACGGTGTGGTCAGGCGACGGCAACGGCGCCACCGAAGGCCAGACTGACATCGAGAAGTGGAACACGGCCGGCAGCGGCTGGGCTAACGTCATGTTCAGCGAGCAGGTCAACGACCCGATCTGGATGAATCAGGCTCCGTTCAACTACGGAGCCAATCTGAACGGCGTCATCTCGGCCAAAGTGTTGAAGAACTGGTCGAAGACATCGCTGGCTCAATGCACGGTAGCCGGAAAGCTCATCTGTCTCCAGGACAATCTGGCGCCTGAAGTCTTGTGGGTGAACACCCATCTCATGAAGAAGTTCCATTACAAGGTTCCCCACACCTGGCAGCAGTGGGCTGCGATCGGCAAGGACGTGGCCAAGCATCACAAGGGCTACATCATCGGCACGCTCGGGGACTCCTACGGCGGATGGCTGTTCTACTGGGCCAACCAATGCCACCTCGAGTCGCTTCAGAGCAACGGCGACCTCATGATCAACGGCAAGGACAAGAATTGCACCGAAATGACGAATCTCCTTGCACCACTGGTCGCGGACGGAACGGTTGTCCATAGCAGCGTGTTCGATAGCGACTTTCCAAAGACGTGGGGCAAGACAGACAAAGTCCTGATGCTGCCTGGCGCCACGTGGTATGCGCTGTCCATCCTCCAGTCCACGTGCGAAATCCCTTCGGGCCAGATGACGGCGGCGGATCCGCTGGCTTGGGGCAACAACAAGACCGTGACGACGGGCCAGGTGGGGGGCGGTCCCTGGATCATCTCTCGCCATGACTCCGGGAGCCAGCTCGCCTTGGACGCTAGTTTCGTGGTCTGGGAGACGACGCAGTTCAACCCGTTGCCACTCAGCAATCCCAATGCGCGTCCCGGCCTGCCGGCCGACGCGGCGATCGCAAAGAGCTGGCTGGCGAGTCTCAACAAGCAGAAGTACTTCTCGGCTCCCCCCGGCCCGGCCATCCAGAAGGCCGTCGGTGAGGTGTGGAGTGGTTGGAGCATCGTGACATACTCAGACCAACCCTACTGGTCAACCGATGTCAAGGGCGGCCTGGCCCAGGGCAACAGCCTCGGATCGTACTTCTCCAAGTACGTCGGCGACTTGGTGAAGGCGGCTCAAGCGGCGGGGTACACGGTCAAGAAGTGAGGCGATGACCGTGGGTCACATCGGATGAGCAGCATATCAGTGGAGGCCACGCTTGCGCGTGGCCTCCGCCACCTTGGCCGGCCGCTTCGCCGACTGCGCGGCGTGCCCTTCATCGTGCCGTACCTGCCGTTCCTGATCGGGCTCGGCATTGTGCCGATGATTATGGCCCTGGAATTGGCGGTTACCAATTTCGACGGAAGCTGGTCAGGCCTCGGCAACTTCGTCGCGACCTTCAACGACTATCGTTTCATGCCCGCGGCCGTGGACGTTCTCCTGTATACAGGAATCTGGATGGCTGCCCTGGTCGTGCTGGTCGTCGGGCTGGCGCTCACGCTTCACGCTCGCGCCAACAAGGTGTCAGCGGCCTTCCGGTTTCTCTTCTATCTCCCCGGAGCTCTCGCCGGCGCAGCCTCCGTGCTGGTCTGGCTGTTCATGCTCAGCCCCGATGTCAGTCCCTGGGGCTTCATTCTGAGAGGCGTGTTCGGGCTCCACTTGTTCTCAGAGGTGCCGTTGCCCCAAAACCTGCCCTTCATCTTTGCCACCATCGCGTTCTGGACCGGGGCCGGCGGCTGGATTGTGGTCATGTACGGCGCCCTCAACACCATTCCCCATGAGATCGAGGAGGCCGCCAAGCTCGATGGCGCGGGACCGATCCTTATAGCCCTACGTTTGAAGCTGCCCATGATCCAGAAGTGGATCGGGTACATGCTCATCCTCACCTTTGCCACCGGAACCCAGGTGTTCGTCGAGCCCTGGCTGATGAACATCGCCACATTGCAAGGCATTAACCCGGACTGGTCGATGAATCAGTACGCGTACCAGCTGGCTTTCGTTTACTACCATTTCAACGCGGCCGCGGCCGTCTCCGTCGACCTCCTGCTGGTGGGACTAATGGCAGCTGCGGTCATCATCACTCGCACACAGCTCTTCTCAGCGGATTGATGGACACTCCAGCACCCCCGACATTGGCCGGCAGCCCGCCCGAGCTACAGGTGAGGTTCACGCGAGGAGCCAGACGGCTCCTGCGTTGGTCGACGATCGGGCTTGCCATCCGGTTCGCCGTCCTGGTCGCGTTTGCGCTCTTCTTCATCGTCCCCATCATCTGGCTGCTGCTGGCGCCCACAAAGTCGGACAACGCATTGATCTTCAGCTCGCCTCTGGCCTTTGGGGACTTTCACCACGTGTGGGTTGCTCTCGGGCATCTCGGGGCTTGGTCGAATGATCTATTCCGTGTTTGGATGGGAAACTCACTGCTCTACGCCTTTGGAGGTACGGGCATCGTGCTGGCAACGGCCATTCCGGCGGGGTATGGGCTGGCGCTCTCGCGCTTTCCGGGCCGCAGGTTGGTGCTCTCGATGACCCTGGTCGTGATGATCATGCCCTCGGCGGCGCTGGTAATCCCAATCTTCCTGGAGATGAACGCTCTCCATCTGATCGGGAACGTTCTTTCGATCATGCTTCCGTTTGGTTTCTTCCCCTTCGGCGTCTATCTAGCCTACATTTACTTCTCAACCGCCGTCCCACGGGAATTACTGGACGCGTCCCGTGTCGACGGCTGCAACGAGCTGCAAACCTTCTGGCACGTCGCGCTTCCCCTCTCCGTACCCATCGTCGCGCTCGTTTTCTTCTTCAGCTTCGTCGCCAACTGGAACAACTATTTCCTTCCCGAGGTCGTGGCTTCGAGCTCGACGCAGGACCCGGTACAGGTCGGGCTTGGGCTACTCCTGGCGGTGACGCCCTCGTTCAATCCGGCCCCTGGTGGAGGCGCTGCCCAACTGCCGATCCACCGGCCCGAGTTGGCTCTCGCCATCATCATCGCCGTACTGCCGGTGTTGCTTGTATTTCTGTTCTCTCAGCGCTTCCTCGTGCGCGGACTCGTCCAGGGCGCGACCAAGGAATAGTTTCCAATGGACCGCGCCCGGAGAGCACCCGCGCGGCTCAACCGGAGCCGGAATCGCCGTGTAAGGGATTGATCGGGGCATGACGCGTGACTGCATCGACCACCACCGCATGCCGCGCGTCGATGCCCACCATCACTTCTGGTGGGAACCGACCCTGCACGACTATCCGTGGATGACGGACGACGTCTCCGCTCTGCGGCGCACATTCAGTCCCGATGATCTCCAGCCGCTCCTTGCCGCGTGCGGCATTGGCTACACAGTCTTGGTGCAGACCCGATCCAGCCTGCCGGAGACGAGACTCTTCCTGGCGCTTGCCGCGCGGTCGGAGTTCTGCGCCGGAGTGGTGGGCTGGGTCGATCTCACCCGTGCGGACGTTGCCGATACGCTGGCGGAGCTTCAAGAAGGTCCCGGAGGCAGGTACCTGCGGGCGATCCGGCACCAGGTGCACGACGAGCTCGATCCCGCCTGGCTCCGGCAGGACCGCGTCCTCGATGGGCTGGGCGCGGTGCGAGACGCGGGGCTCGCCTACGATCTCCTCATCCGGCCGCGCGAGCTGCCGGCAGCCATCGAGGTGGCGAAGTTCCTTCCAGACCTGCCACTGGTGGTCGATCACATCGCCAAGCCGCCGATTGCGGCGGGCAGGCTGGACGGGTGGCCGGGCGGAATGGCCGCGCTGAGCCGGTTCGAGAACGTGTATTGCAAGCTCTCCGGAATGGTCACCGAGGCGAAGTGGAACAGCTGGTCCCCTGGCGACATCCGTCCGTATGCAGAGCGCGTCCTCACCTGGTTTGGCCCCGAGCGAGTCCTGTTCGGTTCGGACTGGCCGGTGTGCCTCCTCGCCGCTTCGTACGAAGAGGTGTTCGGGACAGCTCGCTCGCTCATCGACGGACTTTCGCCGGCTGACCGGGACAGGGTTCTGGGGACGAACGCCGTCAGGGTGTATCGATTGGAGATTGCGGAAGCCGCCCGTGAGCAGTCGACGCCATAGGTCGGGACGCCGCAATGTTTGCTTCGGCGACCAGGTCGCCGAAGGCATCGATAGCGGTCCTTCCCATTCCAAACCGCCTGGTATACTACAGACACACCCCATACGCAATCGCGGGACGAGTACGTCGCGACCGCGGCCGACAGGGAAGGAAGGCCACCGACTGAGAGCCTTCCGGCCAGGTGGCTGACCGAAAACCACCCGCGAGCGACTTCTCGAGAGCCACTGGCGCGTAAGGAAGTCCGGAAGCCGCCGTTACCGGCAGCGAACGAGGGAGGCAAACGCCTCTGAATTCGGGTGGAACCACGAAACGTCCTTTCGTCCCGTTATGGGACAGAAGGATGTTTTTCTTTTTTGACGCGGAGGCATGCCATGGCAATAGAAGCGAAATCATCGGTCGAACAGGAACTCCCGCTGGCGACGCTGCGTCACTCCACGGCGCACGTTATGGCCGAAGCGGTCCTCGAGCTGTTCCCCGACGCGAAGCTCGGTATCGGCCCGGCTATCGAGGATGGCTTCTACTACGATTTCGATCTACCTCGACCCCTGACGCCGGACGACCTGGCCGAGATCGAGGAACGCATGCGCCGCATCGTCAGCGGTGACCACCCCTACGAGTACCGGGTGATCGATCCTGAAGAGGCGCGGAATCTCTTTGCGGATCAGCCGTACAAGCTGGAGCTCATCAACGATCTGCTGGCGCAGGACCCGAATGCAGTGCTCTCGACGTACCGCCAGGACACGTTTGAGGACCTCTGCCGCGGCCCACATGTCGCCAACACGGATCAGATTCCGGGCGAAGCGCTCAAGCTGACGCACGTCTCCGGCGCGTACTGGCGGGGCGACGAGCATCGCCCGATGCTGCAGCGGATCTACGGGACGGCCTGGCATACCAGGGAAGAGCTGGAGGAGTACCTCTGGCGGCTGGAGGAAGCCAAAAAGCGCGACCACCGCGTGCTGGGCCGCGAGCTCGACCTCTTTAGCACGTCGGAGGATGTCGGCGCGGGGCTCATTCTCTGGCACCCGAAAGGTGCCATGGTGCGCGTCCTGGCCGAGGATTTCAGCCGTCAGGCGCATCTCCGTAACGGCTACGACTGGGTATTCTCACCCCACATCGGGCGGGCTCATCTCTGGGAGACGTCCGGCCATCTCGGGTTCTACCGCGACAGCATGTACTCGCCAATGGACATCGAGGGCGAGGACTACTACGCCAAGCCGATGAACTGCCCCTTTCACATTCAGATCTACAAGAGCCACCTTCGCTCCTACCGGGATCTGCCGTTGCGCTACGCCGAGTACGGCACGGTGTATCGCTACGAGCGGAGCGGCGTCCTGCACGGCCTGACGCGGGTACGCGGCTTCACGCAGGATGACGCCCACATCTTCTGCCGGCCGGATCAGGTCGAGGAGGAGATCAGCCGGGCGCTGCACTTCTCGCTGTATGTGCTGCGGGCATTCGGATTGACGGACTTCAAGGCCTACCTCTCAACGCGACCCGAGAAATACGTGGGTGACCCGGCCGACTGGGACCGCGCCACGGAAGCACTGCGGCGGGCGATCGAGGAGAGCGGCATCCCGTACGAAGTGGACGAGGGCGGCGGTGCCTTTTACGGTCCCAAGATCGACCTCAAGGTGAACGACGCGCTGGGCCGCGAGTGGCAGCTGAGTACGATTCAGTTCGACTTCAACATGGCGGAGCGGTTTGGCCTCGAGTACATCGGCGAGGACAACCAGCCACATCGACCGTACATGGTGCACCGCGCACTGATGGGC
Organism: Chloroflexota bacterium; assembly: GCA_035295425.1. GTDB lineage: Bacteria > Chloroflexota > UBA5177 > UBA5177 > UBA5177 > DATGJB01. The sequence goes on from DATGJB010000059.1 coordinate 17,331, forward strand.
AGCATGGAGCGCTTCTTCGGTGTGTTGATCGAGCACTTCGCCGGCGCCTTTCCGGTCTGGCTGGCCCCGGTGCAGGCGGTGGTCATCCCGATCTCCGGCGAGCGCCACGCCGAGTACGCGCGCGAGGTGGGCGACCGGCTCAAGGCAGCCGGACTGCGGGTCGAGGTCGACGAGAGCCGGGACCGGATGCAGGCCAAGATCCGCCAGGCGCAGCTGCAGAAGGTTCCCTACATGCTCATCGTGGGCGACAAGGAGCGAGATGCCGGCGCGGTGGCGGTGCGGCTTCGCAGCGGCGAGGACCTCGGCGCTATGCCGGTTGAGCACTTCCTGGAACGCGCGCTCGAGGAGGGATCGCAACCGCAGTAACCAACAGCCGGAAGGTTCTGTCAATGAACCTGCTACGATGGCGATACCATGGTGACGGGCGAGGTGCTTTGCCCCACCTGCGGAGGGATGAGCCCGACCGGAAAGCGGTTCTGTGGCGATTGCGGTTCGCCGCTTCCCGCGATCTGTCCCGCTTGCGGCGCGGAGAATCCGCCGGGAAAGCGCTTCTGTGGTGACTGTGGCGCGCCGCTGGGCGCGGCTGCTTCGACTCCGGCCGCGATCGGCGCATCTGGGACTCCGGGCCGCTCGATAGCCGCTGCCGCGCCCCGGCCGCCGGCAGCGACGGAGCCAGCGGAGCCAGCGGTGCCCGGGGCTGCCGGCCCGGAGGAGCGGCGCCTGGTGACGACCCTCTTCTGTGACCTGGTTGGCTTCACTCCGCTCGCAGAGCGTCTCGATCCGGAGGAAGTGCGCGAGCTGCAGGCCGAGTACTTCACGGCCATGCGCCGTCAAATCGAGCGCTATGGCGGCACGATCCAGAAGTATGCCGGAGATGCGGTCCTGGCGCTCTTCGGCGTGCCGGTGGCGCACGAAGATGACGCGGAGCGGGCGGTCCTGTGCGGCATTGGGATGCAGGAAGCGATCGCCTCGGTCGCCGAGACGGCGGTGCGCCGCCACGGAGTGCCGTTACAGATCAGGGTGGGAGTGAACACCGGAGAGGTGGTGAGCGGGAGCTGGGATAGCTCCGGCGAGGGCCACCTCGACGTCAGCGGCGATGCGGTGAACACCGCCGCTCGCCTCCAGGCGGCAGCGGAGCCCGGTGAGGTGCTGGTCGCGGCGGAGACAATGCTTCTGACACGGCGCCGCATCGGCTATGGCGAGTCACGTGAAGTTCACCTCAAGGGCAAGGAGCGGAGTGTCTCGGTATACCCCGCGCGAACGGTGCGCGAGGAGATCGGCGAGCGCTGGGAGGCGCACCGCACCCCGCTCGTGGGGCGGGAGCGCGAGCTGGCGGAGCTTCCGGATGCCTGGCGACGCGCGCAGCAGGGTGAGGGACAGCTCGTCACCGTGATCGGTGATCCGGGCATCGGCAAGAGCCGGCTCGTCGGCGAGCTGCTGAACGCCATCCGGGGGTACGGCCTCAAGGGCAGCGCGACGCTCCTGGCGTCGATGGCCGAGGCGTCGGCGGCGGTGCGGGACGACGAGGCCGCCAAGGAAACCGTAAATGAGGGTGTTGCCCGGGCTACTGCCGAGGACGACCGGATCGATCTGATCTACGCGCTGCGCGCCTCCGCGCGCCTCGCGCTTCGCCAGCGGCGCTGGGATGACGCCCGGAACACGCTCGAGCAAGCGCTCGCGCTCGTCCGCCGAGTGGATTTCCCATATTGCACGGCCGAGCTGCTCGCCGTGTCCGGCGAGCTCCACAGGGCGCGTGGCGCGATCAAAGAGGCACGAGAGATGTTCCAGCAGGCGCTGGATATCTTCAAGCGCCTGGGCGCGCGGAGGGACGTCGAGCAGACGGAACGGGAGCTCCGCCAGTTCGATGCGGAGCCCGCGGAGCCGATCCACTGACGCGAGGCGTCAGGCCGGCCTCTGCTGCACGGCCCAGCTGTTACCGTCCGGGTCGTCGAAGAAAAGGAAAGAGTTCCAGTTGCCTCCAGGACCGTCGGCCATCACTCCGTCTTCAAAGTGCTTGATTCCGCTGACGTCGACTCCTCGACCGACGAGCTCGTCCCGCGCGGCCTCAATGTCCGAGACCACGAGCTGGAGCCCCTTCAACGAACCGGGCGTCATGGGAGTGAGTCCGGTGCCGATCGTGACCGAGCATGCCGAGCCGGGCGGCGTGAGCTGGACGACCCGGAAGGCTTCGCTCATGGCTCTATCGACATCGACATTGAAGCCGATCTGTTCGCTGTTAAAGGCCTTGGCACGGTCCACATCCGAGACGGGAACCACGATGACTTCGAGTCTCCAGTCCATGATCTCAGCCTACCAGAGCCGGCTCGGTGAGCCGCTCCAGGTCGGTGCGAGCCCAAAGCCGTGCGTCCCGCGGCGCGTCGAGCTCCCGCGTCACCAAGAGATGGGACACGCCGCCGACCTTCCACGCCGACGTCCCCCGCCGGCAGTGGTTTGATGGGCGAGCTACAGCGCTGCGAGCGCTCTCTCCGTTCGGCCGGTGTAGCCGTGAGCGCCGATCTCATTGAATAGTCCCAGCGCTGCCTCGAAGCGCATACGTGCAACGGCGACTTCACCTGCTTCGGCATGGAACACGCCGGCCAGGTGCAGCGATCGGCCCTCTGCCAGGCGGTATCCCATGGCTCGTGTCGCCACCACGGCTCGCTGTAGCTCGTCCTCGGCTTCGTCCCGCCGGCCCCGGCGCAGGAGTACGACACCGCGGACGCCATGCACTTCCCGGTTTAGCCGATTGTCAAGGGCCCGGTCGGCCAGTTCCATTGCCTGTGCCTCGGCGCCCGCTTCGAGGCATGCTCAGCAGAGCGCCGGAGGCTCCCAGGGCTGAAGCTGGTCTGGCTGTGTCCCGGCGTACGTGGCCAGCGCGGCCTGGGGCCTGTTTCGCAGAAGATGAAGCTCGGCGCCCACGAACCGAACTATGCCAGCGGCCTGCGCGTCCTGGTTACGGAGGAGGGGGCTACATTCCGCAAGATACGAAGTAGCCTCGTCCCAGCGTCCCTGTGCCGAGGCGATCCACGCGGCATTAAGCATGGGATATGCCGTGCACACCGATAGGGGCAGCCCGCGAACGAGTTCGATGGCACGCTCGATCAGGGCACGTCCACCGTTGAAACTGCCGAGAAAGTAGTGAGCCTGTCCGACCATGCACAGTCCAAATGCGTGGCGGGCCGGCTCATCGATGCGTTCGCCCACCTCGAGCGACAGCTTCCGATACTCCAGATTGTCCTGCAAGCGACCGTCCAGCAGGCAGGCATAGGCGAGGTTGTTGAGTGCCACCGAGGCAGTCGAGAGATCCCCCACTGCCCCCGCTCGTGTTCTCGCCTGCCGGAGCAGAGCCATCGACTCTTCGGTGCCGCTAAGGTTGAACCTGCGACCGACCGTGCCGAGGCGCATCTCGGCCTGAGCCAGAATCCGCTCGTCGCCTATCTCTCGCGCAATCGCCGCTGTCCGCTCGGATGCCGCCAGCGTCTCCGTGTCTCTACCCGCGCGAAAGGAGAGATGCGTCAGCGCGAGATAGAGCCGGGCGAGCTCCGGCGAGGGTTCCTCGGAGTCGAGCGAGGAGAGCGTGGCTTTGATCAGCGCCAGTCCCTCTTTAGCGGTTCCGTGGTAGCTGTGGACGATGCCGGTGGCAGCCAGCGCCCGAATCTCACCCGGACGATCGCCCAATTCGCGGTAGAGCATCGCTGCCTGACCGAGCACGTCGAGCGCCTCGCCGTATCGCGATGAGGCGGTGAGAGAGTCTCCGAGCTTTGTCAGCGCTTCCGCCCGCCGCGCCTCATCGCCTGTCTCCTGCGCCAGCTCGATTGCAGTCCGGTAGTGCAGCTCAGCATCGCTGTGGGCGAACACCGCCGCCGCCTGATCAGCGGCCAGCATCGACCAGGCCAGCGCTCGGGCGCTGTCGTCCGCCCGCAAGAAGTTCCAGGCGAGCTCCGCGGCGCGCCCGTCGCGCTTTCTCGCCGGAAGCGCCTCGATCGCGGCTCCCGCTGCGGCGTGCAACCGCCGTTTGCGGCGAGGCGAGAGCTCGGCGTAGAGGGCGCCCTGTGTAGGGCGTGGTCGAACGCGTACCGATCACCCTCCTGCGTTCGCACAAGTCCCGCCACAGCCGCTTCTTCGAGCGCCTGCTCGAGCAATCGCTCGTCGAGCTCGGTTATCGCCAGCAGATCGTCGAAGAGAAATTCCTCGATCCAGACAAGCCAGTTGTACGTGCACATGTCGCGGGAGAAGGCGCGCAGAGCGATGGAGGCAACGAGCCTATGACCAAGAAGGCCCTTGTCGTGACCAACGTGCGTCTCCCCGCCGACCTGCTCTACGAGCTTCGCTCGCTGGCAATCGAGGAAGGCGTTGGCATGCCAACCCTCATCCGGCAGGTCATGGCCAGATACCACAGCGTAAAGCCCCCCAACAAGGAGGCGAGGCGCTTGTGACCGAGCGGGACCAATCAGCCGAGGAACCGTTCTGGCACCTCGACGAGGAGCTGGTCGAGCTGGAACTGAAAGAGCGTCCGTCCGGTCCGGAGCCCTACAGCGTTCGCCTCAAAGCCCGGACGGAATCAACTCCGTACTATCCCAAGCGTGAGCTCTATCCGCTCTCTCATAGCGGCCGCAAGCATGAAGTCTCCGGTAAGGCGTATATCCTGGTTCTCGATATCACCCTCACCGTTGGCGTACATCCACAGGAGCAGCCCTCCGGCGCGATCGGTGAGGTAACAGCTTCTGAGTGGCAAGGGATGCGCCACCACGACATTGCCAATGTCCGGGGACTTTACTTCGACGCGGATCAAGCGCTGGCGATTGGGGAAGTTGATGAGTGGCAACGACTCGACGACTTTGCCCACGGCAAACTCTGGCAGTTCTTCGAGGGCTGGTTGGTGCAGCGCTTCCCTGCTGCCACCCGGATCTTCACAGATGATGCTGAGCCGCATGAGGACACCGAACGCAACCGGGGGTTTCTGCGGAATCTTGGCTACCAGCACGTTGCCGGTACGCACCGGATCTTTGCCAAGGAGGTCGCCAGGCCGTGAAGAATCGCTACCTCTTCATAGATCCACCACCGGGCGTTCAGCGCGCCTATCTCGACAACCTGGCGCTCGTACCTGGCAACCTCTTGCCGCAAGTGCGAGAGTGGCTCAAGCTCGCCGGCGCGCTGCCTCGAGACGAGATGGTGATTGTCGTACCGGATGTTGAGACGAGGCAGAAGCAGACAGTTACGACCGTTGCGACGCTCCTTCGGGCGCACGGCCATCAGGTGCGCCTGATCGCCGAGCAGGAACTCACAGCATCACCCCGGATCATTTGAATTCGGAGTCTCCGGGGCGGGTGTCCTCGACCACCCACTCTTCGGCGATTCTGCCACACTCGATTCGATGAACGAATAGGGTTGTGCTGCCAGTTTCGGCGCGACGATGAGCAGCGTTCTCGCTCGAAGGCTGCATCGGCGACACACCTCGACCTGCCCACGTCACGACGAGGCTCCCCTCTGCGACCATCTGCTCAATGACCAGTGGGGGCAGGACGTCCCCTAGGGCTTGAGCGAAAGCCTCAGCTTCCATTGGGATCCACTCTGTCGCCTTACTGTCAAAGGGTCCCGGTCCATGGCGCATTGCATCGGGCGCCAGCAAACTGAGAATCACCTCGGTATTCGCAGCATTGAGACCTTCCTCGATGTATCGGCGCACGACCGCTTTAATGTCCGCACTCACGGTCTAGATTGTCACCTTTCACTTTCTTGTTGCCGATCTCGATTCGTCGCCGACACTCCTGCCACGCACCATGCGGACAAGGCGATCAGAAGTGAGAACCGACCGCTCGAACGTCCTCGATTTTCCATTCCTCCACGATTTGCTCGTCCTCAAGCCGATGAATGAAGACGGTGGTGTGGAAGACAGGAGATCTCACCGTGATCATGGTTTGCCCCGAAGCCTCACCAGCTCGCCGGGTCTCGTCGGTGAGGGCCGAGTAGAGTGGCCCCCGCACCGCTCGTGTCGCCACCTTGTCACCCTCAGCGACCATCTGCTCGATGATCAGTGGGGGGACCCTGTAGGAATCCGCTCGCTCATCGGTACAGCACTCGCCGTCCTGATGACAAACTGTGCCGGTCCGTGATGCAATCCGTCCGGCGCCAGCAAACTGAGAATCACCTCGGTATTCGCAGCGTTGAGACCTTCCTCGATGTATCGGCGCACTATTGCCTTGTTCGCTTCACGGCTCAATTGCATCCACCATACGCTCGCTACCTGGCACAAGAGAGTCGTACTGGTAGCCCCGCCTCCCGAACACAGCCAGCAGCCCAGCCGGATCGAGAAACGTTTGCCCCAACACACTCGCCTCGCGAAGCGTTTCCTGGCTGGTTTGGGAGAGCCGCGAGAGTCGCTGGCCGATGACCGAGCGAACACTCTCAGGCACCTCGATCTCTTCCACCGCTTTCCGCTGCCAGGCGCCGTTCTCGCGGTAGACGTCGCCGCGCTCCACCAGCACGCGCAGCACTTGCTGGACGAAGAAGGCATTGCCCTCGGTGCGCCGGTACAACAACCCGGCAAACTCACTGGAGATCTCGTCCTCCCCCATGGTCTCGGCGATGAGCTCCGCCGTGCCGCCTTCATCGAGGCGACGGACTTCAATTCGGTCCGCGAGCCCTTCGCGATTGAGATCACGCAGCGCCGCCTCGAGCGGGTGCTGCCTGCCCACGTCGACGTCGCGGTACGTCCCGAGTAAAAGGATTCGGTCTCCGCGAGTGGCCCGCGCCAGGTGTTGCAGAAGCTCGAGGCTGGTTCCGTCGGCCCAGTGCATATCGTCGATCAAGAACGCGACCGGCGTGCCGGCGCCAATTGCCTGCACAAATCCCGTGATCGACCAGAACAGTCGTTGTTGGTCTTCAGGGTTCCCCGAAGCTGCGAGATGTGTTCCGACATGGTCGGGGAGGAGCTGACCCAGGTACGACCAGCGACGCCCGGTCTCGGCCCGGATTGCGTCGGGTGCCGCGGCGTGGATCTCGGCGAGCGCTTCGACGAACGGGTAGTACGGCACGGCTGCCTGCGCCTCGTAGCAGCGGCCCACGCCGACCACGAAGCCCCGATCGCGCAGCGCGACGCACACTTCCTGAGCGAGCCGGGTCTTGCCCACACCCGGTTCTCCTGCGAGCAGCAGAAGCTGCCCGGTACCCCCCGCAACGACTTCCACAGCGCCGAGAATGCGCGACAGCTCGGCGTGCCGCCCGACCATGAGTCCTGGCGGGAGCGCGCCGAGAAAGCCCCCGATCGGCAAGCGGCGCTGAGGTGCAGTACCGGCCGTCCGCGGAACACTCGCCCCGTCCGGGTTCTGCCGCACGACCTCGACCACCCGAACCGGTTCGGCGAACCCCTTGAGCTGGGCCAACCCGCGCTCGACATAACTGAGACCGTCGACCCTTCGGGCGAGGTGCACGACGCCATCGCTGGCCATCACCTCGCCCGGCCCGGCGAGAGAGCACAACCGCGCTGCCAGATTGAGCGCAGCTCCTCGGTAGCCGTCCTGCACGGTAACGGCCTCTCCTGCATCCAGTCCGATGCCCACCTTGACCGGCCAGGCGTCACCCTCCAGCGTGACCCGAGCCTGGATCTCCACCGCCGCGCGCAGCGCCTGGCGCGCCGAGTCGAACACTGCAAGGGCTTCGTCGCCGCGAAGCTCGATCACGCGGCCGGAGTGCGTGGTGACCACTGCCGCTGCAAGGTCGGCGAAGCGCGACGCAAGCTGCGCCGCTGCCTCGTCACCGTGCTCGAGTGTGTAGCCGGTGTAACCGCGCAGGTCCGCGATCAAAAAGGTTCGAACCTGCGCGGCCGCCAGCGTCTGGTGTGCCGGCCCCGCCTGTGACAACCGTTCGCTCCGTGGCTCCGTGGTTGCCTCAGGTTAGGGTGCTGCCTCGACCATGTCAATGAGAGCTTCTTTTGTATAGCCGCCAGACACGGTTTCCCACCGTGACACGTGCGCCGGCCGCTATTCCCTCGTCCGGCCCTTCCTCTCCGGCGTGAAGTGCCACCAGGGAATCGGCTCGCCGGTCTCGGCGTAGGAGACGGCGGCGGCGAAGGTGTCGCGCACGCATGGGTCGTGCCGGATTCCGTCGAGCTCGGTCATGGCGTCGTACAGCTGGTCCGGGTCCCGGCCCACCAGATCCTCCTGCCGGCGGATGCCGAGCCGGATCAGGTCGTGGGCAATTGCGGGACCGACGTTGGGCACTGTCTGCAGGGCGCGCCAGGCCACCCGTTCCTCGTCGGTCAGAGACTCGGCAAGCTCGCTCGTCTTCCGTGCCACCGTTTCCTCCTATCCCTGGTCCGCGGCAATCGTCTCGGAGAAGGACAGAATATAGCCGTTGCAGTCGGAGAAGCAGAACTCGCGCGTCCCATAGAAGGTATCGTGCAGGTCCTTCAAGATCCGGACCTTACCGTCGCACGTTCGGCGTAGATCCTCCACGCCATCGACCTCGATGTAGAAGGTCTGGGAGGCGCCTATTGGCATGGCGCGGAGGTCGGGAAGTTCGTCTCCGAGGCTGGAGCGCAGCTGGAACATCAGCTGCACCTCGTCACGGCGGACGATGGCGAAGACCGACCCGTCCTCGCCGGGCACCTCGGTCATCTGCTCGAAACCGAGCACGGCGCGGTACCAATCCACGGTGTCGCTGACGTTCTCGACCATGAGGTTGGGGGTAAGTGTCCGGAGCATTGTTCCACCTTTCTCGCGGAGTTCGTCCGCCTGTCGCCGCCATCGTCGCGCATAATGGTGACAGCCCGCGGCACTAATTCTTCACGATGTCTCGAACTGCTCGCCTGCTCGAAATTCTCATCGTGCTGCGTACCAGGTCACGCTTTACGGTGGCCGAGATGGCAGCCGAGTTCGCCGTCTCGCGGCGCACCATGTTGCGTGACCTGCAGGCCCTCTCCGAGATGGGGGTGCCGCTGGCGGCGACGCCCGGTCCCGGCGGTGGCTACCGGCTCATCGCCGACCGGCGGCTCTTGCCACTCTCCCTCTCGCCGGAAGAGGCGATCGGCGTCATACTCTCGTACGAGAGCTTCCTGGAGTATGCCGACTCACCATTCGCCTCGCAGAGCCTGGCGGCGGTTACCAAGCTGCGCAATGCGCTCCCGCCCGACGTAGTCCGCGAGCTCGACGAGGTCCACGATCATGTCGTCGTGCTGCAACAGACGCCGCGCTACCGGGCTCCGTTCCTGACCGATGTGCTGCGGGCGGCGCTCGCGCGTGTCCACCTCGAGATCGAGTACGAATCGGTCTCGGGCGCGGCCGAGCGACTCATCTTTCCCTACGGTCTCTATGCCTGGCAGGGATTCTGGTACTGCGCCTGTTACGATTACCGGCGTGAAACCGGGCTATCGCTGCGGGTCGACCGGATTCTGCGCCTGGATCGAAAGGAGGATCTCGAACCACCACAGTCGCTGACGGTGCGCCAGTGGCTGACGCGCTACCGCACCGAGGCCGCCGATACGTTCCGGTTGCGTGCCCGCGTCACACCGCGCGGCGCCAGGCGCTTCGAGCTGAGCGCGCTGTTTGGGATGGGAGCGGTGAGCCCGGCCGGCCTGCTGGAGGTCGACCTGCCACGCTCCGAGATGGGGTGGTTCGCCGGCCAGCTGCTGCCGCTGGGAACCGACATCACCGTGGAGTCACCCCCGGAGTTGATCGACGCTATCCTGCGCGAGACGCAGGCAGTCGCACAGGCGTACGCTCCGGGCGTGAGGGAGTGATCTACACACGAGGGTATGTCGCTGGCCGCCTGCCGGTAACCGAGCGCTTCCGCCCAGAACCTCCCGAGCGAGACCGGGTCCCGACAATCGAGCACCACGATGACGTTCACTTCACCAGCTCCTCGTGCTTCGAGGCCCGA
>DATGJB010000060.1:0-12810 GCA_035295425.1 Chloroflexota bacterium
ACCAGAATAATCTCACGGGGAGCAACCGTCTGCCGCCGCACCGATTCCACCGCGGTCAGCAGCAGGTCGAACCGGGCAAGCGTGTAGCACGAGATCACGACGGAACAGGCGGGCACGCCGGCCACATCGGCTGTCTTCACCGCACTCCCCTCACCGCGCGTGGCGAGCTACTTGCCGTCTTCACATCGTGACCTACTCTAGTACGTCTCACGCCCTGGTCAAGTGAGGGGGAGCAGCTTGACCGGGGGACGCGCAGGTCCAATCGTACCGGGCGTCTCACGGACCGCGCAAACGCTGCCCAATTTCCACTACATGTAGAATAATTCGTCATATGTCCACGGCCGGTACACGCACCGTGTGCCCGCCAGCTACAGAACGGCTCCAATTGTGGTAATTCTGCGCACTATTCCGGCAGGTGCCCCTCGGGGCCGGTACGGGGCTGTCGCCCTCCGGCCCTTCGGGTCCGGGGTAGGAGCAGGGATGGATGGAAGGAGAGGACTTTCGTCCGTCCGGGGAGCAGGCCTCACGGCACTACCACGCGCTCCGGCGTTGCGGTTTGATGACAGCGATCAAACCGCCAAGCGGCGACGAAAGATGGACGACAGTGCAGGCAACCGACCAGCTTCTGGAGATCGTACAGGAGCACATCGCTAGTTTTAATGATGGCGACCGCGACCGCTTTCGGGAGACCTTATCTCCTGACGCCGTGATGGCGTTCCGGGCGGTAGATCGCGTGTGCCGGGGCGTCGACGACATTTGCGCCGCCTACTGGGCGTTGCGCGACCACTTCGCCGACGTGCACTTCCAGATCACCGGCGGGTTCTCCACCGATACCCACGCGATCGTCGAGACCATCCGCAGCTGCAACAGCAAGCTCAACGGCGTGCGTGTGACCGTACCGGAGTGCATCGTCTTCGCAATCCGCGGCGGCAGGATCGCCAGCATCAGCTATTACACGGACCGGATGACCGAGCTGATCCAGCTCGGCGCGGTGACCGATCTCTTCGCCAGCGATCTACCCCGGGGGCGCCTTACCTCGAGCTACCGTCCCGTGTCGCCGCGCCCACGTGCTCACGGCCTGATCCGTACCTTCACGCGGCGGGCCCGACCGCACGCCAACTGAGCGGTGAAACGGTCCGGCGCCGCCCTCCAGCTTGACTCCGCAAGCAGGACGATCCCGCGATCGGTCGGGAAAATTGCAGGATTGCCAACTCGAGGATTTCGGTGCATACTGTGCCCATGTCCGGCGGCGGACATGAGGGGATTCGGGGAGACAGGCGGGGATGGAAGCAGTAGTTGAAGAATGCCGCCCGCGGAGGCGGCTACCGGTCGCGCGCGCGCCGACAATCACGCCCCGGGTCAGTGTGGTGATTCCGGCGCTCAACGAGGCCCGGAACCTGCCCCACGTGCTGACGCGGCTCCCGTTCGACGTGTACGAGGTGGTCCTGGTGGACGGTCACTCGGTCGATCTCACCATGGAAGTCGCCCGCGCGCTGTACTGCGATGTGCGCTTCGTGCGGCAGGATGGGTACGGGAAGGGCAACGCACTGGCCTGCGGCTTTGCTGCCTGCCGCGGCGATATCATCGTCATGCTGGACGCCGATGGGTCGGCCGATCCGGGCGAGATTCCACGGTTCGTCGATGCCCTCTGCCGTGGCGCCGACTTTGCCAAGGGATCGCGTTTTCTACCCGGAGGCGGCAGCTCCGACATCACCCGCCTGCGCCGCCTGGGTAACTGGGGGCTGAACTCCCTGGTGAACCTTCTCTACGGAACGCGCTACACCGACCTCTGTTACGGCTACAACGCCTTCTGGGTGCACTGCCTGCCTCGCATCAATGTCGACTGTGATGGCTTCGAGGTCGAGACCCTGATCAATGTCCGGATTGCCAAAGCAGGATTGCGGGTCAGCGAGGTTCCTTCATATGAAGGACTGAGGATCCACGGCGTGAGCAATCTCAATGCCGTGCGCGACGGCTGGCGGGTGCTGATGACGATCGTCCGCGAGCGCTTCCGCCAGGTGCCCGCCAACCCACCGCGACCGTATCTGGGCTACGCCGGGCTGGGCTCGTGGAATGGCATCGAGCGGCGCTCAGATGTCGATCGCCGGGCGCGGGCCGAACGGCGCAGCGGCTCCCGGAACGGCATTGACCGCCGTGGCACCCTTGGTCGCCGTGCCGCCGACCGCGGCGTCGATACGTTCATCCCACCAGAGGCTCCGCCGCCGGGCGCGTAGCGCGGGCCATCCGCGGTTCCAGTTGCCAGCCATCTCCGCCGATGGTAGCGTGTTGGTAAGGACAGGCGGTGGAAGCGAGCGGATCGGCGATTGCGACAGTCGGGAGGCCCCGGCTCCCAGAGTCGGGCTTCGCCATGGCGCTTCGCGCTGCCGTCGAGCGCATGCACGCGGCAAGCGGTGCGGACATCATCGCACTCTACCCATACGACGAGGAAACCGACACCTTCTACGCGCCGGTGGCGCTCGGTATCCCGGAAATGGACATCGTCCATGCGCTGCCGGATCTGGCCGATCAGCTCCGGCGCTTCCGTAACGATGCAGCGGAAGGAAAGACACCCGACGATCTCTCGCCGGGGAGCTACGGACCGAGCGCCTGGTTACTGACGACCCGCCGGCCACTGATCAGCCACGACGCGCCGCGGGAGATCGACAGTTCATTCGTGCGCCGTCACCACATTTCGGCGATGATCGGTCTGCCGCTGGTGGTCGGGGCACGCGTCGTGGCTCTGCTTTATCTCAACTACGTCACACCGGAGGATGGCCAGCGAGATCGCCGCGGCGATGCCGGCCAGCTGGCCCGCCTCCAGGAGGAGGCTGCCGGTGTGGCCGTCGCCCTCGACGCGGCGCGTCACGCCGAAGAAGCCGGCATCCTGCGGGCCATCGGCAGCCTGGTCAGCGACTTTTCGGCCATGCCGTCGGGCGTCGAGGATCAAACCGAAGCCGGGCGGCTTCTGGCCGCCGCGCTCGGGCACATCCTCAGCGCGGCGGGGTTGGGCGCGGCGGCGCTCTATGTCCCCGATCCGGGCGAGGACGGTTTCGTGCTCGCCGGCGAGCAGGGGGCAACCGCGCTGTGGCACAGTGCGGCCAGACTGCAGGCCCACACAGTTGGCGAAATCGCCCACGATCCGACGCTGGTTTCCGGCCTTGGCGGCAGCGATCTCCACCCGGTACTGGTCCTCGCGCCGCGCGGCCAGGGTCACCAGGGCGCCATCGTGTTCGCCGACTGCGATCCGCTCGCCCTGCAGCGCCGTCTCCCGGCTGAGCACATGCTGCTCCAGACCGGCACCGACCTGGTCGGCGCGATGCTCAAGACCGAGCGGCTGATCGCCGACCTTGGTGAGACCAACCGCACACTGGGCGCAGTGACCCGGCTCAGCACCCGCCTCTTCCAGCCGGGCGTCACCCAGCAGGAAGCGCTGGCCACGGCCGTGGCTGCCCTCACCGACCCGGCACTGCCCGAGCTCGACTTTGAGCTTGCCAACCTCTTCCTGATCGACTCCACTCCGGAAGGGCGGCTGGCCGTCTATCAGTCAACCGGTGCGACCAGCTCGCCGAACATCCATACCATGCCCAACGCCGCCGCGGCGGGCCGTCAGGTACCCGCCTGGGCAGCGCCCGGCGTGCGTCTGCTCGATCCCCACGACGTCGTGGCCTATGTCGCCACGCGGCGCCGCGCCGTGGTCGTGGCGCCTGCCTCCGGGCCGGCCGGCGCCTCGTTCGTCACCGGCTACCCGGAGGAGCTGCTCTCCCGCAAACAGATCCCCATCCTGAAGGCGGATGGCTCGACCGCCGGGTACGTTCACGCCGCGCGCCTCAAGGAAGCGGCCGACCGCGCGCCGCTGCGTGAGGAAGAGAGCGAGAGCGGCGCCTACAACGTCAGCGACGACTTCACTCTCAACCAGGAGCTGTTCGAGGCCTACGGCCACGACGGGCTGATCCGGGTCTTCGTGCCGTTCGGCGCGGATGCCGGCGGTGGACGGGCCAGCGGGGTGCTGGAGGCCGGCTATCACATCTCCCGCCAGCACCGGCTGGAACGCGTCCAGATCGAGGCGCTCCGTGCCTGCGCCGCCAGCATCGCCGTTGCCGTCGAGACCGCGCGACTCTACGAGGACGTCACGCGCCGCGCCCGCCAGCTCGAGATGGTGACGGAGGTGGGACGGGCGATCGCGACCTCGATCGACCTCGAGCAGACGCTGAGTCTCATTGCCCGCAACATGGCGCGGGTGGTTGATACCTCGGTCTGCCTGATCGCCCTGCTCGACGAGGACGGTTCGGCCTGGTACGGTGCCGCCTCCTCTGACCAGGAAGATGTGTGGCGCCACCGGCGCGTCGAGCGCCCCGAACAATCGATCGTGTTCGAGGTCGCCGATCGCGGCCGGCCGATTGTCGTCGAGGATGCGCTCAACCACGAGCTGGTCTCGTCCTACATGGCCCGCATTATGGGTATCCGATCGCTGGTGGCGCTGCCGCTCCTCACCGGCGACGGCGCGATCGGCGCCGTCGTGCTCGGCGAGCACGAGCACCAACGGGTGTTCACCAGCGAGGAGATCGACCGCGCCCAGGGGCTGGCCAACCAGGCGGCCATTGCGATTCAGAACGCCCGCCGGCACGCCCGTGAGGAAGAGGAGCACCACATCCAGAAAGACGTGGTGCTGGTCGGCTTCGGCCAGTGGGGACAGAAGGCCTACAAGCATCTGGTGCTCCTCAAGAGCTTCTTCAATTTCCGTATCCACGTGGTAGAGGCCGACACGCCGGGGCGCCGCGAGGCGCTGGATGAGAAGGCCGAGCAGGTTCTGGAAAACGGCGACCTCTTCTACTGGGACGCACCCTCGACGCCCGCCCGCAACGAGCTCGCCCTCGAACTGGAGCCGAGCTGCTACGTCATCACCTACATCGCCACGCCGGCCGAAACGCACCTGCCGATGCTGAAGACGTACTACGACCTCTCCAATGTCGTGCTCATCGAGAAGCCACTGGGCGCGCCGTCGGACGAGTACCGCGCCTTCCTCGACACCACGGACGGCTCGGTGCAGGTGATCGCCGCCGATCACTACTGGTTCAAGCTCGAAGTACGGCTGCTGGAGCTGCTGCTCACCGAGGAGCGGAATCTGAAGGCGTTCCTGGACGAGATCGAGGAGATCGAGATCGAGATCCTGGAGGAGCAGCCGCCGGGCGGCTCGGGAGCCCAGATCGGCATGATCGCCGATCTCATCCCCCACGCCTTCGCCGTCCTCTCACTCTTCACGCCGCTCGACCGGGTACGGCTAGCGCCGCATCGACCGCTGCAGATCGGCTGTTACCAGCCAATCTCATCCGACCACGAAACCTACGCCCGTCTCACCGGCAGCTTCGAGCAGCGCGGCCGGCCGGTACGGGTGACAATCGACGTCGGCAAGGGCGTTGCCAATGCCAAGTGGATCAAGTTGAGCGGCGAGCGCCGCATGGGCGGCCGCCGTTCCTTTTATAAGTTCGACTTCAGCAAGGGCGAGGCGATGGACGGCACGCAGAGCGCGCTGCGCGCCGCGACCCGCCCCATCCGTCAGCCGGGCGTGCCGGACAACGCTCACCTCAGCATGCTGCGCCACGTGGTCGAAAAGAAGAACCCGGCGGTCGGAATACTCTCGATCCGCGAGGCCATTCGCGCCAACACCCGCATCCAGGAGCTGGAGCGCATGGCGACCGAGCTGCTCGCCGCCGGCCAGTGGACGCCCTACACGCAGGGCCAGCGCCCCGCTTTTCCGGTGGATGAGGTGGTCCAGCTGTCCGAGGCGCGCGAGGCGGTGACGTAGCCTCAGGCGGAACACGCATCGCCGGTAAGCCGCTCGTATCAGCCGGTGCATCGGCTGGGCACCTCCCAGCGTGCCGGAAGGGGCGTCACGTCGCCCCGGCGGGTCGAGCAAACACATGCACGTCTGCACGCGCTCGAACTCTCTGGCCGGGAGACTAGAATGAGGCACATATGCGACCGTTTCCGAGGAGGACAAGCATGGGAGAAGATGGAAATACCCTCCACCAGCTGCTCGCTCTCGGGCAGAGCCCCTGGATCGACAACATCACCCGGGATATGCTCCAGACCGGCGAGCTGCAGCGCCTGATCGACAGCGGCATCGTCGGGTTGACCAGCAACCCGACAATCTTCCAGAAGGCGATCGGAGGGTCATCCGCCTATGACGGCGAGCTGCAACGCCTGGTCCGCGAGAACAAGAGCGTCAACGAAATTTACGATGACCTGGTGCTCGACGATATCCGCAATGCCGCCAGGACCCTTCGACCCGTCTACGACCGCACCAACGGGCGCGACGGCTACGTCAGCATTGAGGTCGCGCCGAATCTCGCCTACGAGACGGAAAAGACGCTCGACGAGGCGCGCCGCCTCTTCCGATACCTCAATCTGCCGAACATCATGATCAAGATCCCCGGCACGCCGGAAGGCATCCCCGCCTTCCAACAGGCGATTGCCGAGGGAATCAACGTCAACGTGACGCTCGTCTTCTCGATCGACAATTACCGGGCAGTAGCCGAGGGCTATATCGCCGGCCTGGAGCAGCGGGCCGCAACCGGGCAGCCGGTCGATCACCTCGCTTCGGTCGCCTCCTTCTTCGTCAGCCGGGTCGACTCGGCCGTCGACAAGCGGATCGAGGCAATGACCGGCGAGGCGGCGACCGACAGCGCCCGAGTCGAGCAGCTTTCCTCGCTGCTCGGCAAGGCAGCCATCGCCAACGCCAAGCTGGCCTACGAGGCCTACGGCGAGATCTTCAGCGGGACCCGCTGGGAGGCGCTGGCCGCCAAGGGGGCGCGGACGCAGCGCTGCCTGTGGGCCAGCACCAGCACCAAGAATCCCAGCTACCCGGACACCTACTACGTTGCCGCGCTCATTGGACCGGATACCGTCGACACCATGCCGCCGGCGACGATCGATGCCTTCCTCGACCACGGCGAGGTCGCACGCACGCTCGACCAGGACCTGGCCGGAGCGCACCGCACGATCGCGGCGCTGGAGGAGGCGGGCATCCCGATGGCTGAGGTGACGCACCAGCTGCAAGTGGACGGAGTGCGGCTCTTCGCCGAGTCGTTCGACTCCTTGATCGAGACGATCTCCGCCAAGCGCGAGGAGATGCTGGCCGTCACACGGTAACCTCCGTTCCGCGACATATCGGACGAGTACCAAGGTTTGCCCCCGCACAGGCTGACTGGTGCGTTGTGCGGATGGTGTTGAACCACCGCCCGCACCGCGTGGCAGGTGAGCCAGATCACCACAGGCGGGTCGTGGACCAACCCTCCTTGAGGTCACAGGCGCGCGCGATAGCGCACCTCGTCGAGAATGACACGGGGACGCTCCTCGACCTTGGTGGCCCCGTCGGGCCGCCAGCCCGCAGCCTCGTAGAACCGGCGGGCTCGCGCGTTGGTCTCCAGCACCCAGAGCGTCGCCTCTTCGAAGCCGAGAGCACGGAGATCGTCACTCGCCCGGGCAAAGAGGTCTCGCCCAATACCCTTCCCAACCGCTTCCGGCAAAAGATAGATCCCGCCGATCTCGCCGGTACCCGGGGAAGCGTCCTCGTCGCGGCTCGGCCCGTCACTGGCAAAGCCGAGTATTCGGTCCGCCTCCTCCACAACCCACGTACGCTGACTGCCCGGCTCACCGCCGATGATGCGGGTCCAGAGCTCGCGTCGCCGGTCGAGTGTCTCGTGCAGGCGGTCGAGAAAGTCATCCGGCAACAACCCACGATATGCCCACTGCCAGGAGCGGATGTGGACCTCGGCAATCGAGGCGGCGTCCTCGACGGATGCCGGGCGAATCGCCGGCCGGTCAGCGCGGATTGCGTTCACGGGACTCCTGGCAGCTTACCAGACGGTTCGTGGAACGGGCGACGTCCACGATCTGTTGAGGCAGAAGTGAATTGTCAGGCTCGTTCTGCAAGTAGGGACGGCTGGCTCCTGTTCCCGTCCGCCCGGCCACGGCCTCTCACTTCGCGTTCCGAGACACTGTGGCCTTAGCGAGAGCCGGTGGGCTCATGCACCGAACTGTCTCTACGTCTCGTGATGCGCTGCGCCCTCGACGTTGACGCGGATGAACGGCTCGGCCACGTCGGCTGACGCCAGTAACCGGTAGCATTGCGGCCGGCGAAAGGCATTGCCCCAGGCTTCTCGACGTCGGTACTCACGTAGCGCTTCAAGGTTGAACGACGCAAGGTACACGCCCTCGCCCTCGCCCGCTTCGACCAGCAGCATGTCGCGTGACCGGCCGCCGGCGAAGGCGATCCCATCAAATGCGATCGAGTGGCCGAATCCCGGGCCCGCGTAATTGGCCAGGGCAACGCCCACCATGTTCTCGGCGGCGCGCGTCCGGAATCCGGCAATGCGGTTGATCTCCAGGTCGCAGGCGTTGGGCGTGAGGATGATCTCGGCTCCCTTGAGCATCAGGACACGGGCACTCTCCGGAAACTCGCGGTCGTAGCAGATCATGGCGCCAATCTGGACGTCGCCGTGGACCGTATCGAGCGGAGCGACGTAGAAATCGTCACCTGGCGACAGCACACATTCCGGCAGATCGAAAGCACAGGTATGAACCTTGGCGTAGGTGAAGACCAGCTCGCCATGCCGGTCGATCAGCGAGACGCTATTGCGCGGCAACGGATCCCAGCGCTCGAGGTAGGTAATGGCGACCGCCATATCGAGCTCGCGCGCCAGGCGGCGGAAGTGCGTGACAAATGGGCCGTCGCGGTCAATGGCGTGCGCGTGATAGCGCGCGATTGCCTCGTCCTTCCCTTCCAGCGGGGACACCGCTCCCTCCGGCCAGTACTCGGGTGACCGCCAGACATTGGTAGCGGCAGGGTCGACAACCGCTTCATCACGCAGCTCGTCGTGCGTGTACCCGATGTTCCACATCTCGGGGAAGAGCGCGATGTCCGCGCCCATCGCCGCCGCCCGGCGGCAGAACTGCTCGCCCCTTGCCAGGTTGGCGTCCTGGTCGGTTCCATACGGCTGCATCTGCAGCAGCGCAATCGTCAGCATCGTTACCTCCAATTCTCTGTCTGGCTCTGAACTGTCGTGGTCAGACAGAGACGGCGGAGGAGCCCGCGGTCCACGACCATGAGCAGTCCGCGATCCCGGCTGGGGAATCGGGAAGAGTGAGGACCCCTAATAGAAGGGTTGCACCAGGGATGCTCCGATTCGCGCGATCATCAGTTGCTCCTCATTCAATGGTACCGGTCCAAACTGTCGCCGCTGTAACGAACCGCCCATGCGGAGCGTTTCAGCGGAGGAACTGTCCTGTAAGGAGCGCCCTGGATGTTGCGCCTGCTGACGATACCGCTTGGAGCCATCTTCCTGTTGCTCACCGGCGTGCTACCGGCCGCCCCGGCGCCGCCGGCCGCGATCTCCCTCCTCGGCAACCTCTACTTCACGAGCGCACACCAGGGCTGGATCGAGATCTCGTCGTCAGCCTACTACACCGTCGGTTGCCAGTCGGCCTTGCGAGCGCCTCCGGCATGCGCCGGAGGCACAACCGGCATCTTCTCCACCGCTGATGGAGGGAAGACCTGGACCGAGCGCTTGCGTGTCACTGGAGCACCGCTCGTCGCGCCTCATCTTCTTCCTGACGCCTGGATGCACGCCTTCTCGTCGCAGGCCATACTCGTTCTGCCGTTCACTGATGCGTATAACAGCCCAGCCCGGCTCTACCGATCGTTCGACGGTGGCCGGACCTGGCAATCGGCGCGCATTCCCGGACCGCCTGGGTTCAGTGGCCCCACCGACCTAGCGTTTGCCGGTCACCGACGCCTCTGGCTGATTCTGCACTATGGTGCGGCTGCCGGGTCGGAGCAAGTCAGCCTGTTCCGAACCCGGAATGCAGGCGTGCACTGGTCACGAATCGCCTGCATACCGGTGCAGGGGGCACAGCTCCGCTGCCCGGCTCCTTCCGGGCTTGGATTCGGCGGCTTCAAGGGCAACATCGTCTTCGCGAACGCGACGCACGGGTGGCTCACCCACTACGACTACTCCGGCATCCCGTCGCTGTTCGTCACCAACGACGGCGGCTATCACTGGACCGTCACGCGTCCCGGCCTGCCACGCGGTGTCTCCGGACCGAGCCCCAGGACTGGTACCTATCCCGACGCCCAGTACGAGCAACCAATCCCCTTCGGCCACTTCGTCGTCCTTCCCACCGACGTAAACGTCTGCACGACGCACCCAAGGCGGAACACCACCTGCCGGGGTACGCTGTACGCCCTTCTCTCCTTCGACGACGGCAACCACTGGACTGCCAGCCGCCGGATACCGGCCGGCGCCAACACGGTGCGACCTATCTGGCAGGCGATGACCTCTCACATCTGGTGGTCGGTCGACGGCTCACGGCTATGGGCGACGCACGACGCGGGCATGCACTGGCGACCGATGCCGCTCAGGCTGCCGAAGGGCCAGCAGCTGTTCCAGATCCAGTTCCTCTCACCCTCCGTCGGCTGGGCGATTGCTGGGCAAACCTCATCCCAGAGCGGCTACGCCCGAAGCACGACTTTGCTCCGAACGGCTAATGGCGGCCGTAGCTGGGCCGTAGTCCCGCTGCACGGGGTCGCCCCGTAGCGCGCCTGCGCGCTGACAGGAGAGGCACAGCCGGTGTAACCGCACGTGACAATGTACGATGAGGCCGGCACCCCGGCAACTCGAAATAACCGCAGTCACCGGCGAGGAGCGCTCCGCGCCGCCGGTCGGCGATTGAAGTGATGAGAGGTGCAGTACAGAGTGGCCACATTCCCTGCCCTGTGCGAGCTTACTCCCCTGATCGGAACCTGGCGCCTGGTCGTGTGGGGCGGGTCGTTCCTCCCCGACCCGGAGGAGCGGGTAGATGTCGGACTGGTCCGCTTCGAATGGATTGAGGGCGGTGCGCTGCTGGCGATGCGCCAGGGCGGCGACGATGATGCGCCGCCTGCCGCCCGCATGATCAGTGGCCGCGACCAGGATGACGATCATTACACGGTTCTCTACAGTGATGCCCGGAATGTCTCGCGGGTCTACACTATGAGCTTTGCCGCCGGGACATGGCGCATGTGGCGCGACAATGCCTCTTTTGCCCAGCGTTTCGAGGCCTCATTCAGCGATGATGGCTCTCGCATCAGCGGGCACTGGGCCAAGGCGCCTGGTGGCAGCGCATGGGAGCATGACTTCCACGTAGAGTACTCGCGCATCAGTTAGGCAAGTGGGTGATGCGGAATCTCCGCGAAGCCTTCTTTCTGAAGCCCGGCAAAGCACGGCTGCAGGAGGCATACCGCGTCCGACGTCACGCGGCGTGCTTCGAGACCAGAAGCAAAGCGTCCACCGACGCACCATAGAGCCGCAGAGACGGCCGGAGTCTGGCATCGAGCCGTCTCAGTCGTACGGCCAGCGGTCCCAGCTTCGTAGCGCGGGAGTGATCGACGTCTCCTCGTACGCGAGATGTGCCAGCAGATGCTCCATCAGCTCATCCAGTCCGGTGATCAGCCGCTGGCGCGCTGCCGGAGTGTCGGCCCGCAGCAGGTCATCGGCGGCACGCTCGACCTCGTCAAGAATGTGCGAAACCTTGCGATGGTCGGCCTCGAGCTTATCGACCACTGGACCGAGCGCCGGATCGGAGCGCCGCAGCGCGGGAAAGAGGTGGACATCCTCGCCGGTGTGATGGAGATGCACGAACCGGCAGTAGTAGAGGCAGTTGACCTTGAGCTGCCACAGCGGGCTCCTGGTCTGGAGCTGTGCGATCTCCGCGCGGATACGCACCGGCTCCTTGCCGTCGAGGATCTCATCCGCCAGCCTCCGCACGATCTCCAGATCGGCACGCAACACGCCGTGGATCCAGAGCAGCTCCCGGACGAGATGGTCGCCGGGCTGCTCATCACCGGCCAGGGTTTCGTGCTCGATCATGGCGTCGCTTCGATGATACCGGGGGTGGAGCGGTCTCACAGCCCAGGAGCCACCGGCTTGAGCCGCGCCGGGCTCTCATACAGGAGGTAACCCGGTTCGGTTGCCGGCACCCGGATCGTGGGGACGTTAAGAAGCATGGTTGTGCCAAACTCTACCGTATCGACTCAGGAGGTAGTACTGTGGCGGACGATGCACCGAATTCGGAAAATTCCCCGAGCGGGCTTCCCTATACCAGTCCGATACACGAGCACGTCAATGCACTGTACGATATCCACTTTGCCGACATCCGACGTGAGCGCGCCTTCTTGGGATCGTCCAGCTTCTTTCTCACCTTCGCGGCAGTGCGTGCTATCACTCATCTCATTCGCGCCGGGCGCGGTCCCTTTCACAACGTGTCGGCCGGAGGGAAGCACATTCACCACCTGGTGTGGGGTATTCTGCTTCTTCTGTTGACGGGAGATGCCTGGCTGCTCGAGATTGGGACGGCGCACCACGGACACCGCGACTGGGTCAGGGTGACCTCGGTTCTCTACGGGACCGGATCAGCGCTTACCCTGGATGAGTTCGCGCTGTGGCTCAATCTGGCGGATGACTACTGGTTGCCGCAGGGACGCGAAAGCATCGACGCAGTGGTGCTCTTTGGTGGCTTCCTATCGGCGGCGGTGTGGGGTCAACCGTTTTTCCAGGCTCTGGGCCGCTTGCTCGTGCGGCGCGCGGCGAGGTCAAGCTAATGCTGCCGGATCGGAAAGGTTCCGGTGGTCAAGAGCTAGACGCACGCATCCAGGCGTACCTGCGCGACGTGACCGCCCGCGAACGCGAGACCGAGCGGATCGGCCCCTTCCTGGCAACATTCAGCCGTTCGAGTGCGAACCCGTTCCTGAACTACGCGATCCCCGACGATGGC
>DATGJB010000061.1:0-23426 GCA_035295425.1 Chloroflexota bacterium
CAGGGCACGCTCAGCGGCACGGTTCTGGGGCCGGTGCTCGGTCGCCTGGCTCAGCTGACGAGCGGGCAGGAGATGCTCCTGAACCTCAGCTTCATCACGGTGGCACTGGCCATGGCTGTCGGCCTGCTGGTGGTCAGACCCGCCAACAGCCGGCCGATTCTGGCAGTTTCGATGGCGGTGAGCCTGCTGATGTGGGTCGCCACCGAGGCGTGCGGGCAGGTACTGACCGGGGCCGCGACCGACCTGAACTCAGGGCCGTTGCTGGTACTCATGGCGCTCGCCTGCTGGCCGGTCACGAAGCCGGCATCAGTCTTCGGCCGGGAGCGGCGCGTAGTGCTCGAGATGGAGGCTATTCCGGCCGTCTAGCGTCGGGGAGCGCTCCCGGGCGCATGCGGCTCGAGGGCACGTACGCTCGAGGCCAGTTGTTGGGGAAAGAACGGGATGGCGTCCGCAACCCGGACGTCATCCCGTTGATCGACCAGGTAGAGGGCGGCGGTGTGCTGGATGCCGGTCACCACGAAAATGCCGTAGGCGTCCCACACCGGTCGGAGCTGCGCCCGAGAGCCGAGCAGCCAGTGCCAATCGCCGCTCATGCCGGTCCTGTGCGCGAATGCCCGCACCCGCGATGGGGTGTCGTACTGTGGAAGAGTGCTGACCACGACGATCCGCAGAGGATAGCGGGAGCCGAGCAGGTGCTGCGTGGCGGCAAGCTGGCGAGCGGCCACGGGGCAGGCCTGGGTGCAATGCGCGTCCAGAAATGTGATCGCCCAGACCCAACCACGCAGGCTCGCGGTGCTAATGAGGTGTCCGGTCTGGTCTCGCAAGGCAAATGCCGGAGCCGGCCGTGCGCCCTCGGGCCAGACATTGGTGCCGGCGAGACGCGCCGGCGCGAGACGTGAAGCCGCCAGGCCGCGATGAGCGGTTGTCACGGTGATCGTGACGGCCAGGAGGGCCGCCAGTCCGCTGCTCGCCATCCAGGTACGCCGCATGTCACTGCCCCTGCCCAGAATAGCGCAGGCGCGCAACCGACCGAGCGACTGCCAGGCTGGCGATGACATGCGAGAATACGCCATGACCGAGTCTGGACAGCGCACGGTGAGGAGGACACCCGTCACCGCCGACGGAATCATGGCGGCGTTCAGCGCGGCCGGGCTGCGCAGCACCCGTCCGCGACAGATCATTGCCTCGCGGCTCGCCTCGCATGCCGCCGACCAGACGGATTTCGCGACGGACGAGCTCTGGCAGCAGCTGCAGGCGATCGATCCTCAGCTCGGCCGGGCCACGCTCTTTCGGGCGGTGGACGTGCTGGTGGAGTTGGGCGTACTCGATCGCATCGAGCTAGGCGATGGACGGAGGCGCTACCGCGTCTGCGCCAGCGGCCACCATCATCATCTCGTGTGCACGCGATGCCGTCGGATCGAGGAGGTAGATATCTGCCTCCCCGAGGCGCAGCTAACCGAAGCTGCGGCCCGCGCCGGGTTCGACGTGGAGCGGCACGCGCTCGAGCTCTACGGACGCTGCGCGTCGTGCCGCGCCGCCGACGGCTAGCCCTTCCAGCGCTGGCGAATGCTCTGTAGCTGGCTGAGCTGCCACTGGGCGAAGGAGAGCTTTGACGGCTGTGTCTCGGTCACCCCGACGACCGGCACGTGGTCCTGCCCGGCGAGGCTGCGCATGCGACCGGTCGTGGGATCGACCACCTGACTGTTGTAGAAGAGCATGCGAGCGGTATGGCGGCTGAGTGCGGTTTCAAACTGCGCAACTGACTGCGGTGATGGATCGGTTCCATCCATCACTGCCTTCTGAAAGGCGGAGTCGAGCGAGGTGGCGCCGAGCGCCGCGATCATGTAGCCATACACCGGCTCGGTCGCGATGACAGTGCGGCCCCGGGTCAGCTTGCGCGTTGCGGTAATCGCACGGTAGACCGGCTGCATCGATCGAAGCCAGGCGGAGGCGCGCTGCCGGAAGAACGCCTTGTGGGCGGGATCCAGCTTTCCGAGGTCGGCGGCAATCGCGCTCGCTTCTCGCGGCCAGCCGGACGGCGCATACCAGACGTGCGGGTTGTCGCCGGTGCGGTGGCCGAGATACTCGCCTACACTGAGGACCACGCGCCCGCTGCGTGGCGAGGCGGCCAGTAGCTTGTCGATCCAGGAGTCGTACCCGATCCCGTTCTTGATCACGAAGCGAGCCGTCGAAAGGGTGCGGGCGGTGGCGGGACTGGCCTCGAATTCATGTGGATCCGTGTTGGGATTATTCAGGAGGCTGGTAACGACCACCCGATTCCCGCCGATCGCCTGCACCAGCGAGCCGTACTGGTTCTCGGCGGCGACGACGACGATTGGAGCGCTGGACCGCGCGTGCGCCGGCGCGCCGTATGCAGCCATGCCGAGCCGTGGAATGGCAAGCAGCGTGGCGAGTGCCAGCACGCACCAGCTGGACGGGGATCCCGCCAGAGACCGGAGCCGGTAGCGCATCGGCGATGGACACCTGCGAAACATTGGTGGTACCTCCCGGAGTGCGGCGCTGCAGGTTGATGAGACAGTGTATCAGTGCATAATGATACGATATCTCATCTGTGAAGCTTCAGCACCCGTCTGCCGAGCGAATCCGCGACGTAGATGTTCCCGCGGGGATCCAGGGCGAGGCCCAGGCCGGGCCAGCCGTACCCGCCGCTCGGCTGCGGCAGCTCCCACTGTCCCAGAACTCTCGCGCCGGCCGATAGCTCGACGACGGACGACTGATTCTGAGGGGTCCATTCGGCGAGGAAGAGGTGACCGGAGGGATCCGTCGCCAGGGCTCCGATCTGCCACCACGGACCCTGCCCGGCCAGAGCGGGGATGGGACCGTAGCTGTACCCGCCGTACGGGTTGCCGCCGACCAGCGACCGCAGCAGCCGGCCGCTGGGATTGAAGGTGTCGAGGAGGATGTAGTCCATGACGCAGTGCCCACCGGAGCAGAGACCGGTGTGGACGGCGGCATACACGTTGCCCCGAGCGTCGATCGCCAGTGCATACGGGCCGGCCGATCCGAAGCGCGCGAAGGCCGGTCCACTCGGAATGGCCACCGACCAGACGGCAAGGAGACGTCCGGAGGGTGAGAACTTCTCGATGCGGTGGTTGTTTCGGTCAGCCACGAAGACGTTGCCCGAGCCCCCGACGGCGATACCGGCCGGTGTGTCGAACTGGCCGGGGCCGGCGCCCTTTCCTCCCCACGTGCCCAGGAGCCGGCCGGCACTGTCGAAGTATTGCACCCGATCGTTGCCGGTATCGACGACGTAGACATCGCCGCGAAGATCAACGGCGAGCGCCGGTGGCTGCTGAAACTGGCCTGGCGCCGCGCCGCGACTTCCCCAGCCACGCAGGAAGCGGCCACCGGTACCGAGCTTGACGATGCGGTTATTGCCGGTATCGGCGAGGTACATCCACTTGTTGGTCCCCGACCCGCGCCGATCGATCGCGAGTCCGGCAGGAGCCGCCAGGCGCAGGGATCTCCCGGCCGGAAACAGCACGTTCCAGGTCGGAAGACGCTGGGGTGCGGCGGCGACGGCACCGAGCCATGGGCCGGCAGCATAGACGCAGACGGCGGCCAGCACCAGCCGGCGGGTGCGCGTTGCGGTGGAGGACATCCGTCGCCCGGGGTTCGCCATGGTCACGCCACCGCCGTTGGCGTGTCGGCGGCCGCCATCTCAGCCCGGTAATGATGATGGCTTCGGCGGCCGCCGACCAGGCCACGCCAGGCGAGGAGACGGCCCAGCAAGTACAGCGTGACGGCGGCGGCGGCGATGAAGAAGCTCACCGAATAGTTGGTGTAGTAGGCCATGATCAGACCGAACCAGGTTTCGAGCACGCCGAGAACGACGGCGATGGCCAGTGCCGGGTAGACGCGCACCGTCAGGTACATGGCGGTAGCGGCTGGAGCGATCAGGAGGGCAAAGATGAGCAGGACGCCGACGACCTGCACCGCCTCGGAGACGGTGAGCGCCAGCAGCAGGAGGAAGACGGCCGATAGGATCCGGGTCGGGATGCCGCCCGCCTCCGCGGCGATCGGATTGACCGACATGAAGAGGAGCGGCCGGAAGATGATCGTGAGAGCCGCGAGGACCGCGATGCCGATGAGGAGACTGGTCAGCACGTCGGCATGGCTGATGCCGAGAATCGTGCCGAAGAGGATGCTGAAGGCCTCGGAAGCGTACGCGGTGTACAGCTGGAGAAAGAGAATGCCGAGCCCGAGCGAGAAGGCGAGGACGATACCGATAGCCACATCACGCTCCTCGACTTGCTCGCCCAGGAATCCCATGGCCAGCGCCGCGACGAGCGTGAAGGCTAGCAGGCCCAGCAAGGGATCGACGCCAATCAGAACGGCGCCGGCCGCGCCGGAGAACCCGATATGGGAGAGCGCGTGGCCGGCAAAGGCGACGTGCCGGAGGATCACGAAGTAGCCGACGCAGGCAGCGACCACCGCGACGATGGTTCCCGCCAGGAAGGCGTTTTGCATGAAGTCGTATTGCAGAAACTCAGGCATGGCAGTGGCCGCCCTCGTCCGCCGAGGTGACGGCGACGAAACCGTCGGCGTGAAACACATGAACCGGGAAGCCAAAGAGCCGGGTGAGCACGTCGCTTTGAATCACTTCATCGGGCGTGCCGATGACGGCCTGCCCATCCGCGAGATAGAGTACGCGGTGCATCGCCGGCAAAAGCGGGTTTACGTCGTGGGCGACGAAGAGGACGGCGATGCGGCGCTGCTCGCAGACTTCGCAGACCAGATCGACCACCTCACGCCGGCTGCGGAGATCGAGGTTGGCCAGCGGCTCGTCTAGCAGCAAAAGCTCAGGCTCGCCGACCAACGCCTGGGCCAGGAGCAGCCGCTGCTGCTCGCCGCCGGACAGTTGGCCGATCGGCGCCTCGGCATAGGCGGTGGCGCGGACCTCACGCAGCGCCCGGTCCACCCGCTCTCGCTTGCCGGCGCTAGGCAGGAGCGGACCGTATCGCGTGCCGTCAACGCCGAGCCCAACCATGTCTCGGCCGCGGAGAGGCATCGAGCGATAGAAGGCGTGCTGCTGCGGGACGTAGCCGATCCGCCGGTTGCCGCGCCGGGGCGGGCGGCCGAAGATACGAATCGAGCCGGAGGTTGGTCGGATCAGTCCCAGCAGCACCCGCAACAACGTACTCTTCCCGGCGCCGTTTGGACCGATGCACCCGACAAACTCACCCGGCTCTATGTCAAACTTCAAGTCGCGCAGGACGGTACGGCCGCCGAGCTGCACCGTGACGCCCTCGAGCTGGACGGCCGGCATGGACGGCGCCGCGACCGTGCTGGCAGTAGAAGACTGGTCTTGGGCTTGCATCGTCGGACAGTATCTCGCATTCAGCGCCGCAAAAGGCGGCACGCATTCGATACTACATCTCAAAACAGCGCAGGAGCATATCACGACGTGAGTTCAAAAATCTGTAAGAAAGAGTTTCGCGCGAGGGACGGCGTGCGCTAAGCTTTCCACGCAGTCGGGTCTTAGTCGATCGCCGGGGATATGGCCGACACCTCACACGATCTTTCCGCTCTCGAACGTCTTTTCGCCCGCGGCGTGCTATCGCGCCGTCAATTCGTGGCGGGACTTGCCTCGCTCGGGGTCTCGGTGTCAAGCATCGAGGCGCTGCTTGGCGCGGGCGTGTCGGTGGCGCGGGCGGATACGCCGGCAGTTGGCCGGTACCTTGTGCTGATCGTCCTCGACGCTTTCCGGCCGGACTATATGCCGCTGGCGGCGATGCCGACGGTGGCGGCCCTGGCGCGAACCGGCGTGAGCTATGAACGCGCCTGGGTGGGACAACTGGAGAGCTACAGTCCAACCGGACACGCCAGCATTGGTACCGGATGCACGCCGCGTCACACCGGAGTCCTGGGCTTCGAGTGGCGGGATCCCGTGACGAAGACAGAATCGCTGGACGGCTGGCCGCCAGGCGTCATGGCGGGCGCACTGGAACATGACCTGCGTGAATCAGGCGTCGACTCAATCGCGCTTGCGCTCAAAGCGGACGACCCGAGCTCCAAGGTAGTGGCCATTTCGTCGGAAAAGATCTATGCCGCCGATGCGATCGGCGGCTGGGCGGCGGATTACATCCTTCACCATGTCAAGAGCCAGCAGAACACGATGCTGGTTCCGGCCGCGGTCCCGGGACACGCGCCGCCGGCCAGCTTCTTTGCGCGTCCGGGGCTTCGGCAGAAGCTGCCGCTGAGCCACTTCACCGACTGGGACTATCTCTCCACCGTGCTGGCACTCGCCAGTCTGGATGAGTTTCGGCCGCGGGGGCTGCTGGTCAACCTGCCGTCAGCCGACTACTACGGACACCCCTACGGCGGGCCGGCTAGCCCGAATGTATTCGCGCAGATCGCGGCGGGGATTGATCGGAACATCAGCCGGATCGTGCAGGCGTACAAAGCCGCCGGGATCTTCGATCAGACGATCTTCGTCGTCACGGCCGATCATGGCATGGTGCCGAATACACGCGTGCTCGATGGAGATCTGACCAAACAGATCGTCGCCGAGGCGGGCGGTGTGTACTACTTCCACACCGGAGGCACCGCCGCGTACATCTACCTGCACAATCAGCAGAAGGCGAAGGCGGTGGCGCAGGCGTTCGGCCGCGCACCGAACGTTACCGGCTCGTACTATCTGCTGGACTCGCACGGCACCTACTACTATGACCGGGCGCCGGGAATAAAGATCGATCCGGCGCTGGATGCTGCCCACCACGCCCTGCTGGGCACGTTCGCCGGTCCGCGGGCGCCTGATGTTGTGGTGTCGTTCCGCGAGAACACGATCGGGATGAAGTTCGGAGCCGCGCACGGCGACCATGGCGGGCTGAACTGGGGCGCTCAACACGTGCCGCTGATCGTCTCGGGTCCGGGCGTCAATCCCGGCACGACCTCGCAGTTCCCGGCGCGTCTCATCGACGTTGCGCCGACCGTGCTGCGGCTGCTGGGGCTACCGCCGCGATCCATGGATGGCGTGGTGCTCGCCGACGCGCTGAACGATGCCACGGCGCAGGAGATCTCGGTGCAGGCGGCGCTTACCGGGACGCTGACCACGAACCAGGCGGCGCTGATGGAACAGTCGGCCAGCAATATCGCGGAAGATGCGAAATTGAAGCTGGCGCCACCGTCGCCACGCGCGGCGAGGCCGTAGGCCAGGCACCTCGCGACGCCTGGGCGTCCATCCGTGTCGCGTCCGACGACGCGAGTTTGGCTAGGCCGGGGGTATCCCCGGTGCCTCCACGGCCGGGCGTCCGCTCCGCATGCCAACCCGGTTACACAACCGCCGCTCAGTTCCCAACATGCCGATCACGGTAGGCCGTCCAACTTCCGTGGCCGGCTTTCATCACATATGCCAGCCATGTTCCCTATGTGCCGGCGTGTGTCCCGATACCGAGTAGGGTAGGCCGTCCACCCTCTGTGGCCGGCTTTCACCACGCCCGGGATTCCGTATCCGTTGATCCGACGATCCCGGCATGCGGGTGTCCGCAAGCGGACCATGGCGGCGTATCGGAGGCATGGGTGGCATGCGTAGTGAAAGCCGGCCACAGAGGGTGGACGGCCTACCCTACTCGGTATTGGGACTTGCGCCGCCATCACGAAACCGGGTTGGCATGTGTGATGAACGCCGGCCGCGGAGGGTGGACGGCCTACCGTTGGGCGCATGGGCGTGAACGGCGGCGGTTGGGGAATGACGTTTGGATGCGGTGCGTGAGCCGGCCACGGAGGGTGGACGGCCTACCGTACACATTCGTGCGAATGTACGGCGGCACATACGGGGCGCGGTTGGTATGCGGTGCGGAAGCCGGCCACAGAGGGTGGACGGCCCACCATAGCTGGCGTATGGGGGAATTTGGTGGCACGGGCATTGGGTTGGAGGTATGCGAGGGTGAATCGCGGGAAGGGGCCGGGGTGAACACCCGCGCTGCCTCTCGGGCGAGGGGGTGTGGCTGGTGGCCGCTTTGCGCAGTGCAGGGTGGAGCGTTACAAAGGGAGGCCGCGAGGCGTGGTCCCCGAGCGAGAACGCGGCGCATTCTTTTTTGAAGTGGGAGCTGCAATGGTGTCAGTGATGCGTATCTTCACGCTCCTGGCCGCGCTGATCGCGAGCGGTCTCGTAGCGCGGTCCGGTACGACCGTGGCGTCGGGCCCTGCTGTGATTCGGATCGGGGCGGTCTTTCCGCTGCGAGGCGCCATGCGACCGGCGGCGCTGGAGGAATATCGTGGCGTCGAGATCGCACGCGACCTGGTGAACGGCCAGGGAGGCGTGCTGGGGCGCCGAATCGTGCTGGCGGTGAAGGATTTCGAGGACCCGGGAACAGCGCCACTCGTGATGCAGAATTTCCAGGCGCAGGGCATCAGGACGGTGATCGGCGCCTTCTCCTCGGCGCTCTCGATTCCGGCCGGCGCCGCGGCCGGGCAGCGCGGCATGTTGTACTGGGAGGCCGGCGCCGAGGCCGACCGCCTCACCGGCCAGGGCTACCGAACGGTCTTCCGGGTCGGTGCGAGTGGGGGCGACCTCGGCACCAACTCGGCATACTTTGCTGCCACCCAGCTGGCGCCCAGGCTCGGCAAGCGGCCGCAGCAGGTGCGGGTTTCGGTGGTCAATGCGATCGACGACTACGCCCTCTCAGTGTCGGACGCGGCCGTCCGTGAGGCGGCGCTGTTCCATATGCCGATCGTCAGCCGCTCACAGTACGATCCTTCGAACCCGAGCTGGAAGCCGGTGATTGCAGCACTGCGGCGGGCTCATCCCGACGTCATCATCCTGGCGTCGCACGTCTACGACGGTGTCGCCTTCCGGCGTGCCATGCTGCGTGCCAATCTCCACGTGGGCGCGCTGGTCGGATCGACCATGGCCCAGTGTGGTCCCGATTTCGGGAAGCTGCTAGGCAAGGACGCGGTCGGCGTATTCGCCTCCGATCGGCCGGACGGCATGGGCGGCTTTGGTCAGCGCGGTCTCGACGCGGGAGCGCGCGCGCTGTACGCGCGAGTGGCGGCTGCCTGGAAGCGGGAAACCGGCCAGCCGCAGCCGTCGGAGGAGGCGCTGGCCGGTTTCAGCGCCGCCTGGGTCCTGTTCCACGACGTGCTGCCGGCGGCGGCGCGACATGGCTCGCTGGACCCTGCTGCCGTCGGCGATGCGGCCCGGGCGCTGAATCTGCCGCAGGGATCGCTGCCGAACGGGGCGGGGGTGCGCTTCGACACGACCCGGCAACACCTCGGAGAGAACACGCGGGCAGCGGCCGTGATCTGGCAATGGCAGGCGGTGCGCCACAGCGTGGTGGTCTGGCCGCAAATCTACGCCACGGGCATGATCAAGATGGTCCCGCTACCACGGTGACCGCGGCGCGCACCGCGGCTCTGCCCCGCGCCGCACTGCTGACCGCCGGTCTGGCGGCAGCGCTCACCCTTCGTCTCGCCCTGGCCGGCGAGGACGGCGAGGGGTCGATTCCCGCCGGTGTGGCGTTTGCCGTGGCGCTCCTCCTGCTGGCACTGGCGGCTGGTTGGCGCCCGCGACAGCCGGCACCCGCGGCCCTGCTGGCCGGCCTCGGCGGGGGCGCGGTACTGGTCGCGCCGCCGCTCTGGCTGCACCTGACACGGCCGGTGCCGGTACTGCCCTTCCCAGCCGAGGCATTTCCCTACTGGCTGCCGGCAGCGCTGCTCATCGCGGTCGGGGAAGAGGCGCTGCTGCGTGGCGTCCTGTTCGGCGCGCTGGAGCGATGTGGTGGGACAGTACCGGCAGTAGCCCTTACCTCGCTCGCCTTCGCGCTGATCCACGTGCCGCTCTATGGGCCGGCCGCCATCCCGCTGGATCTCGTCGTCGGCGTGTGGCTGGGGAGTCTGCGGGTCGTGACGGGCGGCGTCACCGCCCCGGCGGTGGCCCACGCCGTGGCCGACGTCGGCTTCTGGTGGCTGCTGTGAGAGCGCATCGAGGCCTGCTCTGGCTGCTGGTCGCCGGTATGCTGCTGGGCGCTGTCTGGCTCGTTCTCCCGCCCACCACGCCGCCGCTCTACGACGTGGTCTCGCTGCACGAGGGGCCGTATCGCTGGCTGAAGCCGCCGCCGGGGGTGAAGTCCTTGCCGCCGACGTCGGCGCGTGCGCTGTTCGCCGTGGGAACGACGACCGGTGCGGACATCGCCACCGCCGAGAAGGCCATTCCGCAGGCTCGATTGATCATCCTCGGCAGCAAGCCGTTCCGCGTTCCCGCTGGAGTGAAGACGGTCGTCATTACGATCCGCGCGATCGCTCCGCCGGCAACGCAGCCGGCCGGTACGTACTACAGCAATGTGTATCGCTTCGATGCCGAAACGGCCGGGGGCTTGCATCCGCCACTCGCCCGGGGCGCCGACGCCTACATCGAGCTGCTGGCCGCCATCCATCGCCGCTCGCCGGTCATCGAGCGTTACGCCCATGGGAGCTGGACGGCGCTGCCAACCGGGACGTTCATCGGTACGCATGACTTCATCGCGCAGAATCTGAAGAGCCTGGGCGATTACGCGCTGGTGCTGCCGGGAAAGGCTCCTTCGGCCGGCTCCAGCACGCTCTCAAAGCTGTCGTATGTCTTTGCCGGCATCGCCGTGGCCGCGCTACTGGTTCTGGCAGCCGTGCTCTTCCTGCAGTTTCGGCACAGGTCGGAAGGCAGTACTGTATAGTTCACGCAGATGGGCTCGTCGCCATGACTGCAGGGGGATTCCGGATATCCGGCACGCGCGGTTGCAGACACGGAAGTTCGCAATCCGGGTTTCCGCTCGTCTGGACCTCCTTCGCCGGCGGACCATTCCGTGTTCGCGGCTGTTCGGGCTGGCAAGTTTGCTCGCGTTGCGATAGAGTTGAGGCACACAGGCTCACGGAGGAGCGAGCACGGTGAGCGGAGCCCTCGATCGGGCTGAGCTGGAGTGGCTGTTCAAGCGCGGCGCGCTGTCGCGTCGTCAGTTCGTCGCGGCGCTGGCCGGACTCGGTGTGTCGGCCGCCACCATCGATCTGATCGCTGGCAGCGACGCCGCCGTCACCGAGGCCGCGACGCCGCACGCCCGCTACCTGGTGCTGGTGGTGCTGGACGCATTCCGCTTCGACTATCTCTATCAGTTCCACATGCCGGTGCTCCTGGGGCTGGCGAAGCGTGGCGCCTTCTTCGATCGAGCCTGGGTCGGCCAGATGGAGAGCGAGACACCGGTCAGCCACGCCACTCTGGGTACCGGCTCGTTCCCCGCCCACGACGGCGTGATCGGCTTCGAGTGGCGCGACCCCGTAACGGGTCAGAAGTCGGATGACGGCTGGTCGCCCGGTGCGATTGCCGGTGACCTGGAACGCGACCTCATGGCCTCGGGAGTGACCTCGATTGCCGAGGCAATCAAGCTCGCCGATCCGCGGGCCAAGGTGGCGAGCCTGTCGTCGGAAAAGGTGCACGCCGCCAGCGCCATCGGTGGCTGGGCGGCCGACTACGTGCTCTACTACTACCCGGGCGCATCGCCGACCGATCCTCTCCTGCCGCGGTCGCT
The DNA here is from genome assembly GCA_035295425.1 of Chloroflexota bacterium. Classification (GTDB taxonomy): domain Bacteria; phylum Chloroflexota; class UBA5177; order UBA5177; family UBA5177; genus DATGJB01. The sequence continues at coordinate 11,517 of DATGJB010000061.1, forward strand.
GTCCTGGCACGAGCCGCCGCGGGATATTCTGACCAATCCTCATTTGCGATTTCCGCGGCAGCAGCAGACGTTTGGCGACTGGGACTCGATGTCGACGATGCTGGCGCTGGCCACGGTCTCGGAGCTCCGGCCGCGGGCGCTGCTGGTAAATTTCCCCGGAGTGGACGTCTATGGCCACACGTTCGGAGGTCCGGCCACGCCGGCGGTGACATCGCAGGTGGTCGCGGCGGCAGACCGGAATCTCGGCCACCTGGTGAAGGCCTACCGCGACGCCGGTCTCTACGACCAGACGCTGTTTGTGGTGGTCGGCGATCACGGCATGGTCCCGAACGATCGGGGAGTGGGGAGCCCCGAGATCAAAGCGGCAGTGCGGCAGGCCGGCGGGAAGTACATGTTCCACACCGGCGGCACCGCAGCCGACATCTACCTCCAGGATCCCACGCCCGGTCCGGCCGTGGCCCAGGCGGTAGCACAGCTTCCCGGCGTGCAGGCGGCCTACTACCGGGTGCTTGCGGACGGAAAGTGGAGCTATGTCCTGGCCAAAGGGATCACGCTCGACTCGAAGCTCGATGCCGCCAATCAGTTCCTGCTCAGCACCTTTGCCGGTCCAACTTCGCCGGACGTCGTGGCGCCATTCCGAGAGAACACCGTGATGGAGAAGTACCTCAACGCCCACGGCGACCACGGTGGCCTCAATTGGGGCGCGCAGCATGTCCCGCTGATTTTCAGCGGGCCTGGGGTTCGGCCGGGTGCTCTCTCGCACTTCCCGGCGCGACTGGTGGATGTCGCGCCCACCATTCTGCGACTCATGGGAACGCACCACCTGAAAATGGACGGGATCGTGCTGACCGATGCAGTAGCCGGCGCGACCGCGAGTGAGGTGAAGCTCCAGACGTCGCTGACGTCGACGTTGACTGCGTACCAGGACGCGCTCATCCAGCGATCGCAGGACGATATCGCCGAGGACCAGACGGCGAAGCTGCTTCCGCCGCCGTCACTGCCGGCCCGACCGTAACACGGGGGCGATTACCGGCAGCAGCGGTACCGCCGCCGTGACGCAGCCGTCAAACAAGGAGCTCACGTCGCCGCCCGAGAGCGCGCCTGGCGCACCGATGAGGACCAGCTCGGTGCGGGGAGGTCGGTCCTCCCACGGACCGGCAACGTCGATTGCCACGCGCCGGCCGACCACCTGCGCCACGAAGCGGAGGCCTGGCGCGTCAGCAAGCGCCAGGATGCCCTTGGCCCGGAACACCGTGGCTGGAAGTGACTCGAGGGCGGCCCGGACCCTTCGATAGGCCAGCGGTCGTGAGGTCTCGTAGCTCCAGGTGCCGAAGCCGCCGGCATGATCGTGGGCTCGATGCGGCGTTACTGCAGGACGTCGGTCGTCGGGTGCGCGGCCCTCGCGGGCCTGCGGCGTCTCTCCGGGGCCACCCAGCAGGAGGGCCGTCGGGACACTGGAGTCCCTCGTCTCCAGGACGCGGGCATTGGGGACGATTGCGCGAACCCAGCGGCCAAGCTCGGCGACCCGGTCCGAGTCCACCAGGTCCACTTTGTTGATGACGAGGAGATCGGCAGCGCGTATCTGCTCTTCAATCAGCTGTCGATCGAGTCGGGGGTTGCGAGCGTTCTCGGCATCGACCAGCGTCACGATGGCGTCGAGACGGGTTCGGTCACGGAGCCGCGTTGAGCGAAAGGCGCCTGCGATGGCGAATGGATCGGCCACGCCGCTGGCTTCCACGACGAGGTGCTGCGGCGGCACCGGTAGCGCCAACACGCGCTGAACGCCGGCGACCAGATCGCCCTGGTTGGTGCAGCAGACACAGCCGTTGGTGAGGCTGATGGTGTCTTGTTCGAAGAAGTCGACCAGCCGGCGATCGATGTTGATGGCCCCGAAGTCGTTGACGAGAACTCCCAGCCTGAGCCCGTGATCGCCGCGCAACAGGTGGTTGAGGAGCGTGGTCTTGCCGGCGCCCAGGAATCCGGCGAGGACGGTGACGGGCAGAGGCGCTGCGCCGGTCACGTCGCGAGCCCTGGAACGAGGGGAGCAGTCCCGGATAGGGAAGGTGATCGTGGTGTCTGCATTATCTTGAGTGTATGGTCGGTGGCAGGTCAGCGTGGCGGGAGTCAGCTGCCGCTGACTTCCGCATTGCCAGCCGGCACGCGGGGTAAGATGCCAGCATGAGGGACGCGAAGTGGGGCGCCGTGGCGTTCGCGCTGGGAGCAGGGTCGTTGCTGCTGGGGATGGTCCTGATTGCCGGCTCCGCCAGCTCCAACGACGGAAGCCCGATCGGCTGGTTCCTGGTGGCCGCCGGAATCTTTGCCCTCCTGGCGATGCTCGGCATCGTGTCGGGCGCGTTCCGAGACTAGGCCCGGCTGGAGCGAGCGACCCTTCAGGAGCGCGCCCGACCGGATCGAGTGGCTCGCGGCAGGGTCACCGTGACGGTGGTGCCTCGTTCCGGGCCGGTGTCCATGTGTATCGTGCCGCCGCTCTCGGTTACCAGACCTTCCACGATGGCAAGGCCCAGGCCGGTGCCGCCCGAGTTGCGTGACCGGCTCTTGTTGACTCGATAGAAGCGATCGAAGACCTGCGCCGCGTCCTCGGGCGTGAGTCCCGGGCCCTCGTCGGCGACGGCCACTTCAATCGATTGTGCCGCGGCGTGCCCGGTGATGGTGATTGCGCCATCCGGGCGGCTGTAGCGCGCGGCGTTCTCCACGAGATTGGCCATGATGCGCCGCAGCGCCTCCGGATCGACCTGTGCCTCGGCGCCGTTGAGGTTTCCCTCCGCAACGCGCACGCTTCGGCCGGGCCAGGCGACGCTGTAGCGATCCACGAAGTCGGCCAGGAAGGGGCGAACCTCCACGGGCTGCGGGGCAAGGGGCTGCCCGGCGTCGATCCGGTTCAATGTCAGCAGGTCATCGATCAGGCGTGACAACCGCACCGCCTCCTCGTGCAGATCGCGCAAACCGGCCCGGACATCCAGGTCCTGCGTGTTGGTCTGCCGCAACAGGACCTGCGAGGCCCCGCGCAGCACGGTCACGGGTGTTCGCAGCTCGTGCGAGGCGTCGGCGAGGAAGCGGCGCATTCGTTGTTCCGACTCGACCGACGCGGCCATGGCCTCCTGAAGACGGTCGACCATGGTGTCGAAGGCCTCGCCGAGCCGGCCCACCTCGTCGGGCGACTCGCTCACCTGCGCGCGCTCCTCGAGATGACCGGCGGCGATCGCCTCGGCGGCAGTGGTCATTCGGCGCAGCGGCCGGAGCGCGCGATTGATGATGGGAAGAGCGACGAGTGCGGCGACCAGAACGACTGCGATGGCGCCGATGAGGAAGGCGATGACGGCCCGTGCCACGGTCGCGGCAGCATCTTCCGACGAGCGGCCGAGAATCGCGTACCCGACCGGAGTGCCGGGTGGACCGAGGCGCATCGCGACCAGGAGCAGACCGCCGCTGCTTACGATGCCGCTCGCCCAGGGAGGAGCGCGATGCGTATCCGTGCGGTGACCGTTGGACAAGGCGCCCGGCCTGCTGTGCACCGGAAGGGGGCGCGGGCAGGCGGTGACGTGGATCGGCGGTCCCGATGCACCATTGCTGGTCGGATTGCCAATGAGCGAGCGAATCGTCGACGCGGTGAGATGCAAGGGGTGGGACGCGCCGGAGAATCCGAGACCGCGGTTGGCAAGGATCGCGCCGCCAGGCGTCACGATCGCGGCGGCAGTATCGTGGCCGCCCAGTAGACGGGCCAGTGTGGGGGCGCTGTGGCGAAGCGCAGCGGCCGATTGCACATAGCAGGGCCCGAGCACTGAGAGCTCGGAGTGGGCCGCCGTCCGGAGATTGGCGGCGAGCGACGAGCGCAGGTAGTCGCGCAACGTGACGATCTGAAAGATACCGAGGCCGGCCAGCAGGACCACCAGAATGGCGAGATACCAGACGACCAGCCGGCCACGAATGGTCTTCAGGTGTGCGAAGAAGCCCACGTCCCGCTCCTCACACGTTCAGACGATAGCCAACGCCCCGTACCGTCTCGATCAATTGGTGTCCGTCGTCGCGGAGCTTGCGCCGCAGGTAGCCGATGTAGACTTCCACGTTGTTTTCACTACCGTAGAAATCGTACCCCCAGACGCGGTCCAGAATATGGTGCCGTGGAAGCACGCGGCGAGGGTGGAGCAAGAAGAGGCGGAGAAGCTCGAACTCCTTCAACGTGAGCTCGACGGGATCGCTCTCGAACGTCACCTCGCGGCGAGCTTGATCGAGAACAATGGGTCCGGCCCGGAGGATCTCGCTCTGTGCCGGCATCCGGCGGCGCACCACGGCCCGGATCCGAGCCACGAGCTCGTCGAAGTCGAAGGGCTTGACAACGTAATCATCGGCGCCGAGATTGAGCCCGGCGATGCGGTCACCGACCTGGTCGCGCGCCGTCAGCATGATGATGGTGAGATCGGGGTCGCGCAAAAGATGCTCGGCGAGGTCGAGCCCGTCCATACCGGGAAGCATCAGGTCGAGCACCACCAGGTGAGGATGGAACGACTCAACGAGGCGCAGCGCGCTCTCGGCATCGCTCGCGCTGGCCACATTGAATCCCTCGTAGCTCAGCCCCATGCGCAGGAAGTTGACAATGTGCTCCTCGTCGTCGACGACGAGGATGCGCAGAACCTCTTCGGCGCTGGCGGGGTCGCGTGATCTCATCATTGACGAGCCGTTCCTTGGTGATAGCGCTCCCATCGCCTCAACCATAGCGAACCCGCCTAAGAAACGGCTGAGAATCAGAAAGAGTTCAGAGGGATTTCAGGGTCTTCTCAGTCCAATCCCAATTCGCTCTCAGGTCGGCGGCGTACGCTCATGACAGCGAGAGAACGAATAGCGCGAGGCACCAGGATGCAGCAGTGAAAGCCCTTTCCCTCCTCCTTACCGGCATCGGCGCGGTGCTGCTCTCTTCGGGAAGCGGCATGCCGCAGGTGCATGGTGCCGTGGCGCGGTCCCTGCCGGTGACGGCTTCGGGCGTGGTGCAACGCGTCGCACTTGGGCCGGCCGAACGCCTCGTACTGCTGCGTGTTGCATCGGGAGGGCTGGTAAGCGTTCCACTCTCCCAGGGTCGCGTGACGACGCAGGATGGGTGGACGCTGCCGGCTACGGAAGTCCAGGTCGGCGACCACCTGGTCCAGGTGCGCGGTGGCGCCCTGATCGACCTGTCACAGCGGTTGGTGACGGTAGACGGTATCCTCGCCGCCGCGCCGGAGGCCGGTCCTCTTCTCGTCACGCTTTCGGGCACGTCGCGGACGATTCTGGCAGACATGAGCGCGAACATCGACTTTCGCGACGCGTCGGGGGAGACTTCGGAGGCGACGGAGCTGGAGCAGGCGGATGTGGTCGAGCTGCGTGGCTTCCTCGACGTGCCTGCGGGCGAGATGACGCGCATCGAGAGCATCCAGCGTCTTGGTCCCCAGCGCCGCGCATGAGGGGAGGGCGAATGTGACGGCCCACCGGGTCAGCAATCTCGCAGCGCGCGAGCGCGCCCGGATTCGACTGGAGGCGATCGACCTTCGGGCGGAGGACGACGAGATCAGCCTGCTACGCAAGGCGCGCCTCCTGAAGACGGTGAGCGCCGATCTCCATCTGGCCGCGTCGCGAGCCGCGGGCAGCGGCGCCGTGGGTGAAACCGCGGGCCGGCTCCAGGAGATGGAACGCTGCCTCAAGTCTGTCTTGCTGGCGGACGGCGGCCTTCCGCGCGATGACCTGCAGCGGCTGGTCGGCCACGCGCTGGAGCAGGCTCGCCGGGCGGTGCACGTGGTGGAGTGTCCGGAGCCGGCACGTCTGCCTTGAAAGATCGCCCCTGGGCGCCAGTTATGGCGACGGGTGCCCCTGACCCCGGGCTGCAGTTGGAGACGTAGAGCCGGCGGGTACGTGCTTCGGAGACAAGGCACGAGAGGGCGCGCCAGCCCCAACCTGGAGGCCGTAGCGAGCCTGACACTGAGACTGCCGGGGCCCGAGACGCCGGCCCTGCCGCTTTGTCCCGATACCGCAATACACTCGGCCTGGTGTGCGTCTCCGCGCGACACTGTCAACTGAACGGTACCATGGAGGTGTCGGTAGCGAAGCGGTGCTATCCCGACTCCGCCGCGGCACTGAAAGGCGATCTCTGAAGCAACGACTCATGACTCGCGATTTCATTCCATGAAACTCATCGGAGCCGGATTCGGGCGCACCGGCACGCTCTCGCTGAAGGTAGCGCTGGAGCAGCTGGGAATCGGTCCCTCATACCACATGGCCGAGCTTTTCCGGCGGCCGGAGCGGGCCCCTCTCTGGCAGGCGGCTGCTGAAGGGAAGCCGGTGGACTGGCAGGAGATCTTTGCCGGCTATGACGCGACCGTGGACTGGCCGGGTGCGGCGTTCTATGGGCAGATACTGCAGTCATACCACGAGGCACGGGTGATCCTCACCGTGCGTGACGCCGAGACCTGGTACCGCAGCGTCGTCAGCACCATCCACCGGCCGCACCGACCGCGCCCGGATGAGGAGCTGGATCCGGTGTCACGCGCCAACCGCGCCATCATCTGGCGGGGGATTTTCGGCGGCGACTTCGCGGACCGCTCGCGGGCAATCGCCGCTTACCGGCGCCACATCGAGGAGGTACGGGACACCGTCCCGGCCGACCGGCTGCTGGTGTATGACGTGCGCGACGGCTGGGACCCGCTCTGCCGGTTTCTGGAGCTTCCCGTCCCCGCGAACGTATCGTTCCCGCACCTCAACGACCGACGGACTTTCCGGCATCGGGTATAGCTCGCGCGAAGACCGGGGAGCGCTCCTACGGATTGCGCTGCACATCCCGCGCGGCCTGACGCAGGTGCCAGTTGTCTTCAAACAGATCGAAGTTGATCGCCCGCTGCGGGTACTCGCCGGCCAGGTCCTCGTCGAACGCGATACCCAGTCCCGGCCGGTCGGGCAGCGTAAAGTAGCCGTCAGTCACCTCGGGGAGGCCGGGCGCAACCTCCTTGACATGCGGCTCGGCGAAGTCGTTGAAGTGCTCGAGCAATTTGAAGTTCGGCGTTGCCGCGGCGAAGTGCAGGGCTGCCGCGGTTGAGACCGGCCCACCGACGTTATGGGGCGCCATGAGCAGTGAGTAGTTCTCGGCCCAGGAAGCGATTTTGCGCCCTTCGGCGATCCCACCGCTCATCGTGAGATCGACCTGCACCACGTCGCAGGCCTGGAGCTCGATGAGCTCGCGGAACTCGGGACGCAGGTGGATGCGCTCACCGGCTGCCACCGGGATGTTGACACGGTCGGCGACTCGCTTCATGACCCGCGGGTTCTCCGGCGGCACCGGCTCCTCGATCCAGGCAGGGTCGAACTGCTCCAGGTCGCGTGCCAGCGCGATCGCCTGCGAGGGCGAGAACCGGCCGTGCATCTCGATCAACAGCTCGACTTCGGTGCCGATCGCGGCCCGAACCGCCTCGATCAGTTCGAGCGCCCGGCGGCGCTCCGGCGGCGAGAGCTCGTAGGACCCCGAGCCGAACGGGTCCAGCTTCAAGGCACGGTAGCCCCGTTCGATCACCCGGCGCGCCGCGGCATGGAAGGCCGCGGGCGTGCGTTCGACGGTGTACCAGCCGTTGGCGTAAGCCTTGACGCGGTCGCGCACCGGTCCGCCGAGGAGACGGTAGACCGGCTGACCGAGCGCCTTCCCCATGATGTCCCAGCAGGCAATCTCGATCGCGGCCAGGCCGCTCATCTCGACCTGGCCCGGCCGGCCGTAGTCGTGCCTCCAGACGCGCTGAATCAGAGCCTCGATCGCAAATGGATCATGGCCGAGCACGTGGTTCGGGACAGCGTCGGCGAGGTAGCCGAGGAGAGCGTTGGTATTGTTGATGAAGCGAACCTCGCCGATGCCTTCGATCCCCTCGTCGGTCCGAACGATGACGAAGGTCAGATTGCGCCAGCTGGAGCCGACGACGACAGGCCGAACCTCGACGATTCGCATGGCTGACTCCGTGGGACGGGGGACGTGTCGCGTCCCCCACCGGGAGCGATGTCGCTGGTGGGAGAGGTGGAAACCGTTCCGCGTTCAATGATAGTTGACGTACCGCTTGCGCGATCGGTCGTGGTCCCGTCCTGGCGGTGACAGACACCCTCTCTCCAGCGTTATTGATGTATGGGACATGCTGGTGAACCATGACCGCCTGGCAGTCAGGCCTAACCAGGGGGAGCAGGTGCACGCCGACGGCGATGAGACCGCGGAAGACCTGCTGGCCACGCTCATGGTTCGTCACGAGCTGCCGCTCTTCCGATTCCTCTATCTACAGCTCGGCGACGCCGATGCGGCGACCGACTGCGCCCAGGACACGTTCATGCGGGCGTTTGAGCAGCTGCGGCGGGGAGCGCCGGTGAACGCGGGATGGTTATACAGGGTGGCGCGGAATCGGGCGATCGACGAGCACCGGCGTAGGCGGCGGCAGGAGCCGGCGCTCGCCCGACTGGCGCTCACCGGCGGTCATGCGGTCTCACCGGAGCAAGGGGCGGTGATGCGTGAGGCGTTCGCGGGACTTGAGCCGGACGACCGGGTGGTGCTGTACCTGCTGGCAGTGGAAGGCTTCAGCGCCGCCGACATCGCCGGGATGCTGGGAATCAAGACCGGTACTGCCCGGATGCGAATTCACCGGGCGCGCGAGCGGTTCCGGCTGGCCTACGGAGGGACGACATGAGGGACCACCAGCGTTTCGAGCGGATGCTGGGCGCGCGCCACGACCTCTCGCCGGTGGAGGAGCAGACGCTGGATTCGCATCTGGACGTGTGCCAGGCGTGCCGGCAGCTCGCGGCCGAATACCGACGCCAGGATGCCTTCCTGCGGTCGTTGACCTTCCCGCAGCCGGCGCGATCGCTCCGGGCCGGGGTTGTGAGTCGCGCACGAGAGCCGGGGCCGGTCAGGCGGCGGCGCCTCGCCTATCTCGGGTTGTTGCCGGTGGCGGCGGTGCTCGCGTTCATGGCGTTCCAGCTGCGGGCGCAGCAGCCTGGTCACGGCCCGGCTTCAGCCGTGCGGCTTGGGCCGATGAATGTGTACGACGGCCCTGCCCCGGGAGCCCGTGGAACGACTCGGTATGGCGCGCAGCTCCATCATGCCGGCACGCCGCCGGGACCGAAGAACGCACCGGGACTCCCTTCCTCCCCCGGTCTCCAGACCATTGGGCGGAAAGGAGGCTTGCAGGTGGACACCGCAGTCGAGGGTGTCGAATTTACATTGCTGACGGCGCAACGTACCTACCCGCGGAATGCCATCGTGCCCGTCGAGGTGCGAGTCACGAACCGGAGCCGGCGGACGGTTCAGATCGTATCCTGGCCGCCGGCGACCTGTGGCTGGCACATACCATATCTGACCGCGGTTGGCGTGCACGGCGTCGCCGTGTCGGCGTTGCCGTCCGGCTTCAAGCCCCACTGTGCGCCTCTATACTTTGGTCCGGCTGGACCCGGAACCCTGGCGCCGGGTCAGTCGCTCTCGGCGCAGCAGTACGTCGTGCTCATCACACCTCGGCTGCGTGTCGAGGCCGATGTGGACCGGTTCAATTACTGCAAGCCGCACCCCGAGTACATGTGCACACCGCTGGTTACCCACGTTCGCGGCAAGGTCGCCACATTCCGTCTGCTTCCATCGCGCGCGCCGCAAGCGACACTTATCGGCTCGCCTCCCACATCGCTTGCGCTTCACCCCGTCCCGCCCGGCAACCCGGAGCTTTGGCGCACCGGCTGGTACGAGTGCGCGGGCTCGGCGGGCGACGTTGGAGGATTGCTCACTCACGGCTCGCGGATACCGCTGCACCTTGGCTGTGACGCGCGGCACATCAGCCTGCACCTGGTAGCCGGCTGGGTCGGCAGACCCGCCGCCGTGATCGACTACGTGCGCGGGATGAAGGGATAGGCTCGGTGGCGCGCATCGCCTCTGTGCTGGCCGTCATGCTCGTGCTTGCCGGATGGTTCGAGCCAGGAACGGGCCGTACGGCCCCCATGCCCGCGCCCACGGCAGCGTCAACCCCATCACCGTGCGATGCTCCACTTACACTGGTTCTCCGGCCCGGGGATCACTGGCCAGGTGCGGCCGCCAAGTCCGTTCCTCGCGATCTTCCGCCAGGCACGATCACTCTCCATCTTCCGCTCTATCCGGGCGCCGTCACGACGCGAGAGAAGGAGCCACATCCCTTCCTGAGTATCCCGGCCACCCGCTACATCAAATCGGCAAGCGCCACCTATCTCGCCGCCGCCGATTCCGGGGGGCTGAAGAGTTGGTACGGGCGCGCCCTCGCGGCGTGTGGCTACAAAACGGATATTCAGGGTACTGGCGGCGGTCCCGGCTACGTCTCGTTCGGAATGACGGAAACGAGGAAGGTCGGCCGGGACCAGCTACGGATATACCTGAGCTTCTCCTGCCGCGGGTCGAGTCACCGCTGAAGGGCAAGGGAAGCCGCGCCATCCCATTCCCGTACAACGCCCGCACCCTTCGCCCGATCCGCGTCAGACAGCTCGGCACGCTCAACAGCCGGTTCCTCAGCACCGGACAGGATGGCGACAACCTCCTCTATCTTTCGAGCGGCACCGTGTACGCGGTGCCGGCATCAGGCGGGCCGCCTCAGCTTCTGGCCCGGAACATCGCCGATGCCGCCTTTGACGTTGACGACATCGACGTTCTGGCCCGCCCGCGGCCCTCGCCAGACCTGACGCATCTGATTCTGATCAACACGAAGAGCAGGCATGCCCACCCGTTTGCACTGCCCGGAGGAGCGATGCTTCTCGCGCCCAATGCAGGTATCGGGCCCCTTCGCATCGCCGATGCCATGAGCTTCGACCACATCTACGTCTCGTACCGGATTGGCGAGCGAATCGGCGAGATCGACCCGCAGCACCCGGCGCGCGACCGCTTCCTCAGTGCTGCCTTCTTGCCGCCGGCGAGCGGCCAGCTCATCGCCAGCTGCTCGGAGCATGAGGTTGCGCTGGCCCAACCCAGGGCAGGGCTCGTGATCTCGAGCGTGCCGGACGAGCAGGGCGCCGGCGGCACGGTCGTTCGCCGTACGCGGGCTCGCACATCTCCTTCCTCTCCTGGGCACCAGATTGCAATCATCTCGCGTACCGCGCGGGTGGCAAGCTCTTCGTCTTGAATGTGACGTCGGGAGAGGTCCGCGCGGTGGCAAGCCTTGGCGGGACCGTAATTCATGGCGCGGCCTGGAACCCGTGGAGCAACCTGATCGCGCTATCCATCACCTCACCGGGCACACCGTCGACGACAGCTCGCGTGCTGCTTGCCGACAGCAGCGGCAAGGCGACGGGCTTTCTCCATCTGCCCTTCACTGGAGCCGGCCGGCTGGAATGGTCCAACTGGACCGGTGAGAGGATCGGCATTACCCGTATGACGCCGCGCGGCACTGAGGCCTGGGAGGTGACGCTGCCGCCGCTGCCTGCCGATCCCGCTGCCTCGCTGGGATAACAGCGCGGAGGGCGCCCCCTCACCCCCCGACCCCCTCTCCCTCTGGGGGCGAGGGGGAGAGCGAGTGTCACGTGTTCGGCGTTCCCTCAACAACTGTTGTGATCGAGTCAATGACGTCCTGAATCGATGACTCAACTTCCGTTGTGGTGAATCTGAGTACCTGGTAGCCGCAGCATTCCAAAAGGCGCTGGCGTGCCTGGTCGTGATCGGCCTGAGTGTCGTGAATCGGGCCGTCCACTTCCACGATGAGGCGTCGCGCCGCACAGTAGAAGTCCACCACGAAGGGGCCGATTGGTTGCTGGCGGCGAAAGCGAACGCCTCCGGGCTCTCGGCGGCGCAGCGCTTGCCACAGCAAGGCTTCACTCCGGGTCGGCGTCTTGCGAAACGCCCGCGCCACCGCGATCATCTCCTGCCGCATCCCGGGCGAAACCGGCAGCCGCTCGTTCATTCCACCC
>DATGJB010000062.1:0-62122 GCA_035295425.1 Chloroflexota bacterium
CTGATGCCCGGAGTGGTCACGGTCACGCCGTGCGGCAGAGTCACGACCGGGACGATCGGCGGGGCGCTACCACCATTACCGTATCGCTGCGCGATTGCAGCGCTTGCCCGCACACCCGGGCCACCCGGAACGGAAAACTGCTTCGACAGTGCGTTGTTGGCCGATGACACGGTGGCGAAGCCGACGATGGTGAGTAGAGTCCACGCGAGGACTACCGGTAGCTTGTGGGAAAGGACCCAGCGGGTCAATGCAGTCACGGTCATCTCCTTGGAGGCTGTCTTGTCGTTTGCCTGCGGCGTACCTGGTACGTTTCAAGCGTAGGTCTCTGACAGTTCCGCTGGTAGTGAAGCCCATCACGACCTGGAGATGACAATTGTCATGGCGCCGGCGAGTGGTACGTCGTGCCGAGTCACGTCGCCGTTCCCCGCCCTGTGACCTACACGGCGCCGCCGGCGCGCCGCCCGTCTGGCGTCTACCGGGAATGCAGCCGGAGCGAGAGCCCGGGTAGCCCGAAGACAGTGCGGGTTAGCGGATGCCTCAACGCGATACCTGCGTCAGCCCGGCATAACCGGCGGCATACACATCCCCGCCCTGGATGAGGAGCGTGTCGATCGGACCCGCCCTGCGGGGTAGGGCGATCTGACGCAGCAGCCGGCCGTTGCCGGTATCGAGGACCGCTATCGTGTCCGCGTCGTGCGCCACAAAGAGGAGATGGTTCGCAACCGCCGTGGCGCTCACTGCTCCCAGGTTTGCGCCCCACGTCACCTGTCCGTTGCGCGCATCCACCGCGATCAGCCCCGCATGGTAGCGGTTCGACGGCACGAAGATGCGGCCGTACGCCAGGGCTGGCTGCGTCACTCCCGCTGAGCCGAGGGGGACACGCCAGACAATGTGGCCCGCGGCGTCGACTCGCTCGAGGGTAAAGCGCGGCACCGGCCCGGCAACGAAATAGGCGCCGCTCCCGTCTCCCATCAGGTAGCCGAAAGCGGCAGTGCTGTGGAGCAGCCGTCCGTTGTTCGCATCGTAGATCCGGGTCGTACCGAGCATCTCTCCCCACGCCTGGTAGACGCGACCGTTCGCGACGACGGGCCGGCCACCGAAGTTGCCGGCGTGGCGCCACAGCACACGGCCGGTACTGAGGTCCAGCGCCAGCGAGGCCGGAGATCCGCAAAACGCCTGGCACCCCTCGCCGGTATACACTCGTCCTCCGGCAACCACCAGCGAGGTCGCTCCCTGCGGAACTCGCCAGACAAGGCGTCCACTCGAAACATCCAGCGCCACAATCCGCGAGAAGGACGCGACGATCAGACGCGGTGCATCGTAGGCCAGGGCGTTCACCGCATCGCGCGCGGCGATAGCGAGCTCCCGGTTCGAGTAACGGCGAAGAAAGCGACCACTCGGTACCGCATATACGGCGACCCCTCCGCGACCGGCCAGCGCAGCGAACAGCTTGCCGTCCGCGCTGACCAGCTGGGTGACACTCGACGGAATCGTCCACGTGGCGTGGAGCCGGCCGGCGTTCATCCGGCTAATGGCAGTCTCACCAGAGGCAAAGCTGGTGTTGCCGGCGTCGTGCCCGTTCATGGGCCATGACGCTGCCTGTAGACCTGACGGCGCCAGGAAGGCAAAGAGGATCGTCAGGGCGGGGAAAACGCGTCTCAACCGAGCTCCCTGGACTGCAATTGTCACTTTGTACAACGGACACGGAGGCCAATCCGTTACCGGCCGAGCTCACGCAAGCTGTCCGGAGGAGCGAGGAAATGCGCTCGTTACAGGTTCTGGCCCAGGAAGTCACTCACCAGCCGGAAGGCGCGGAGGCGCTGCCGCTGATCAGTGCTGGCGTGCCCCTCCTCGTCCAGCTCCACGTACTCGAAGTCTCTTCCCTCCACGCGCCCCGCGGCGAGTAGCCGATCGCGAAAGAGCCGCGCCTGGCTGATCGGACAGCGCGGGTCGTTGACCCCGTGAATGATCAACAACCTGGCCTGCAGCCGGTCCGCAAAGTTGGCAGCCGACCGGTCTGCCCACAGATCGGCATGCGACTCGGGATCACCCATCTGCTCTTCCAGAAAGTACTTGAAGTGCGGCATGGACTCCTCGTACATGCGCGCCAGGTCGGTAATGCCGATGAACGCCACCGCCGCCTTCCAGGCCGCGGGCGCCTTGGTAACGGCGATGTACGTCATGAACCCACCATAGCTGCCGCCAAAGATCCCGATGCGGTTGGAATCGACAAACGGTAGCCCCGCCAGGTACTCGCGGCCCGCTACGACATCCTGCAGATCGGCGCCGCCCCAATCCAGCCGCGCCATGTCGCGGAACTTCACGCCGTAGCCGGTGCTGCCACGGATGTTGGGAGCCAGCACGGCATAGCCCTGGCTGACCAGGAACTGAATGTAGGGGTCGAAGCGGTGGAAGTACTGCGAGGTCGGGCCGCCGTGCGGCATGACGATCGCCGGCGCGCCGCCTGACTCGCCGAGGCCGTGTGGGCGATAGAGCAGTGCATGGATGCGCAATCCGTCGAACGAGTCGTACTGCACGTCCTCCGCGGTGGCGAGGAGGGTGGGATCCAGGGCGCCGTATTCCGGCGCGATCAACGTCCGCTCCTCGTCGGCTCCCAGATCGTAGTAAAGCAGCGCCGGCCGCGCCGCATCCGCGCTGTACTTCATCACCAGACCGGTCCCGCCGGACGCGAAGCGAACATCCCAGGGACGGTCGACGGAACCCGGTCGTGAAAGCGCCGGCACGCGCTCCGCTCCGGTTGCGAGATCGTAGAGCACGGGCAACAGGCGGGCTTCCCGATTACGGAGCACCAGCAGCGATCGGCCATCAGCAGAGAGCGCGCACGCGTTCTCTTCGTACTCGCCGTCCCCAAACCACCGCACCTCATCGCTCTCCAGCTCGAGCAGACCCGCCCGATCGATGCCGGCGACATCCGAGGTCAGGGCGATCGAGCGGCCATCAGAGCTCCAGCCCGCCGGGAAGTCAAAGGTCCCCTGGCCGCCGGAGAACACCTTGCGGGGCGTTTCACCGGAGGCCGGAACCACGTAGACATCGATGTTGTGCGGGTCGGCCGACTCGTTCGCCGCGGCGAGGAGACTGCTACCGTCGGGGCTCCACTGCCCGCCCCACACCACAGGATTGGCGAAGTCGGTCAGTGGTGTCACCTCAGAACCGTCCGGGCGCATCTTGTAGAGATTGAGCTGGCCATCGCGAGTTGACAGGAACGACACCCACTCGTCGTTCGGACTGAACTCCAGCACGATCTCCTGAACCCCGGGAGTGGTGGTGGAGGGGGTCGCCTCGCCGGTGGCGAGGTCGAGCAACCACAGGTCGTGCTGCTCGTCGCCGCCCATGTCATGGGGGAACATGATGGCGGTACCGGCGCGACTCCAGGCGAAGCCTTCATGCAGTGCCAATGGGAGCTGCCCGTTGCTCACTTGCCGCGGCGCACCGCCGGCCATGTCCTGCACCCACAGCTCCATCGTTCCCGAACGATCCGAGTAGTACGCGACCCTGGTGCCATCCCACGACACGGCCGGATAGTGAATGTCAGGAAGCCGGACCAGGTCCTCGAGCGGAAAGGTTGTTACCCGTGCTGTCGTGCCGGCCCGGTGCTCTGTCTGTGCCATCGTTCCCCACCTTTGAAGGGCATATCCGTCGATCCCTCAACTGCGCGATTCCACACGGGTTCGCCTGCGACTGTCGTGCTATGGTGGCACGCCGCGGTCTCCCGCACCCAATCTCCCACACCTGCGTCCTCGAGTCATCGGCGGAGGCTGATCCGCCACAGCGAGCAGGGTCCGGATGCTTCCTCCGGCGTGGGAACGATGTGCTCTGTCATGATTCTGCCCGCCACGGCACAGCGCAGCATGAGCGGTGCACCCGATCCTGAAGCCATTTTCAGGACGGTCCGATGACCGGCACAGGCGCCGGCCCGCCCGTGGTAACAGAGCCGGGTACAGGGTTCCGTCCCATGGGATTCGAAACGGCGTCCATTCTCGGTATGGACAGTCTGTTGTATTTATGCTATTATCCGTCCATGAGGAAGAACAACGAACGTACTTCTGCTGACGTGTCGGCGGATAGGCCCATCTACAATCGCATCGCCGTTCTACGGGTGGAGCGTGGACTCTCGCGCCGCGACCTCGCGGATGCCCTCGGCGTCAACTACCAGACTGTGGGCTACATCGAACGCGGCGAGTACTCACCCAGCCTCGAGCTGACATTCCGGCTCAGCGAGCTATTCGGCCTACCAATCGAAGCCATCTTTTCCCGACAACCATTCAAGCCGCTGAGCGAAGAGCTGTACGGCAGTTCCTCGCCAACCTGAGAAAGGAGACCCATGGATAGCAGTGCACGCGCCCCAGTTATTGACCACGATTCTGTCCATTCCAAGGTGAAAGTATGAGCACGAACACGATGGTTCACACTCCCGCTCGGTCCCTCCCGCCGCTTCTGTCCAGTCGGTCCGGCCGCCGTGCGCTGGCTGCCGCATGGGCGCTCTGCTGTCTCGCGTTCCTCGTCCTTGGCTCCCTGGAGATCAAGGGCGTGCTATGGTTCGTCCTCTTTGCCGTGACCCTTCTGGCGGATGGTCTACTGTTCGCCGCCACTCATCGAGTCGCCGACCGGCCGACCTCGACACTGGACGAGCGCGAGCGCGCGATCCGCAACCGCGCCTACCACGCTGCTTACCTGCTCGTTTTCTACGGTCTTCTGGTGGTCGTGGGCGGCGCGATGCTCCTCTTCTTCACCGGCAACGAGATCGCCACGCGCTGGTTCTCGCACCCCACCGACCACCCCGCGGCCCTGACCGGCTTCGGCGTCGCCACCCTCCAGCTTGTCGCCCTGCTGCCCACGGCGCTCGTCGCCTGGATGGAAGGGGACGAGCCGGACGATCTGGACTGACATTCCCCTGGTGTCGACTTCGCTATAGCGCCGGCCGGCGCTATAGCGAAGCCACCACACCGCATTCGTGTTCGACCGCACTCGAGCGCGCGGGTACGATGTCACGAGACGGCATCGCCGGGGGGACGGCTACATGGAACACGAATTGCCGGCCGCACAGGTCGACCGCTTCCGCCACTTTTTTCCGGGCGCACATCTGGAGCTGGTACTCGACTCGATCACCACGGGCAACACGGGAGCACGCCTGTGGGAGATTCAGCAGGAAGGGGCTCCTTCGCTCTTCCTGCTGTGGGACCAGGGGAACGATGTCTTCTACCTCGCCGGTGAGTCACGGCACCAGTCCACGCTGGCGTCTCTCACCCGGTTTGTGGCCGAGCAGCTCAAGCCCCAGGCCCGCACCGCGGGCGTCTCACGCTTCAAGGCGCGCGCGCTTTCGACACTCCTGCACGACGCCGTGCCCGACATCTTTTCCGGCACGCCGCTTCACGCCGCACCCACCTTCTTCTACATCCATGACACTGCACGGCCCACGTCCGCTCACCCCGTGACTCTCGCCCATTGCGAGATCGTTCCCATCACGCCCGCTGCACTTGAGCCGGGCGCCCTGCGCTATAGCGAGCACGTCCGTGAAGAGATTGGGGCGATGTGGCCCTCCGAGGACCGGTTCCATGAGTACGGGTTCGGGAAGCTCGCGGTCCGCGACGGCGAGATCCTCTGCTGGTGCACCGCGGAGTATCTGAGCCCGGCCCGGTGCGGGATCGGCATCGCCACCGCACCGCAATTCGAACGGCGGGGAATCGCGACGGCGACCGCGGCTCGCTTCGTCGAGGAGGCTCAGGCGCGCGGCATCACCCCATGCTGGGAGTGCGCCCGTGACAATCTTCCGTCGGTTCGTGTAGCCGAAAAGGTCGGGTTCGTCCGCGAGGCGGAAGAGGAATACTGGGTAGGGTTCCTCTAGTCCTCTCCCTACTCCACGAGGTTCGGATTGTCGGCTGACGTTGCGCCACCGGACGCGGAGACGGCGTCGGCGCATTCCCATTTCGCCGCCGGCGGTATCCGGGCCCTCCTGGCCACGATCTGTTGGTCCTCATCGGCCCTGCTGATTGACCGGATTACCGTCCGGTACCACCTCACCGCGCTCGAAATCAGCGCCTGGCGCGTCCTCCTGGTGCTCCCGATCCTGGCAGTCTTCATTGGCGGTTTCCGACGACGATCCATCACGTTCGAGCTCAATGCGCGCAGTCTGCACTGGTACCTGCTGGCCGGACTCGGGATCACGGCGGGCCAGGTCACCTGGGCGGCGTCGGTGCAGCTCAACGGCCCGGCAGCAGCATCAGCCCTTGCCTTCAGCGCGCCTGCCCTGATCGCGGTCGGCGAGCGAGTGTTGTTCAGGGTACCCATACGGTGGATTCAGGCCGTCGCAATCGCAGTGAATCTCATCGGCTGCTCCTTTGCCGCCGGTGTCCGCGGTCCCGCACAGATTGCTCACGATCCAGTGGCGGTCGCGGTGGGCCTCTCGAACGGTCTGGCATTTTCCCTGTACACGCTGCTGGTCCGGGAGCGCAGTCCACGCGGGTCGCGCGATCCACTTGTCACGCTGCTCGGCGTGTTTATCGTCGCGGAACTCGAGCTGCTGCTCTGGGCACTGCCCTTCGAGGGGGTCGGGCTCTTTCGCCTCCACCTGGACGCGCGTGGGTGGATTCTCCTGCTCGGCGTCGCGGTCGGGCCCACGCTTCTCGCCTACGCCTTCTTCAACAGCAGTCTGCGTGTCCTACCGGCCACGTTTGCCAGCCTGATCACGACCCTGGAGCCGCCCATGGTCGCCGTTGCCGCCTTCGTCCTCTTCGGCCGGTCGATCGCCGGTATCCAGTGGCTGGGCATCGTGCTGATCGTCCTGGCAGTGACGGTCGTCCAGCTGTCCGCCACGCGGACCCGGCGCCCCCCCGCTTCAGGCGGTAGCTAACGCGGGACGCAATCTCAGCCCACCCGCGGTGTGCCCTGTCGTTACTATGGACGTACTCAATCGTGGGTGCCCCTCGTGCCTACCCGGCGGGTGGTCGGGTCAGCGCCAAGCAGAGACGAACAGCCGGCTGCGCGCCCTCACCGGGCTCCTGGCCAAACAGGCAGGTTCGCACCACACTATCCATCCGATAGCATTGAGATACACCGCACCCGGAGCGTCGCATCCGGGCGCATTTCTGCGAAGGAGGGAGCATGGGAGCCCTCAACCCCCATGGGATCGGCCAGCGCCCGCCGGAGCCGGCTCCTGCCGATGAGGCGCAAGACGGCGGTAAAGGTCCGCTCCGGCGGCTGAGATCCGTCCTGACCCCGGTCAGGGGCACGGTTACCGGGACGGGACGGGTGATGGCACTGGTGTGGGGCTCCAGCCGGTCTCTCACCCTGATGCTTGCCACGGCCACCGTCCTGGCCGGTCTTGTGCCGGCGGCTCAGGCCTACACGGCGAAGCTGCTGATCAACGCCGTCGTCAAGGCCATCATCCTGCACGCCCGCCATGCACCGGACCGCACGGTGCTCGTCGCTCCCATTCTGTGGGGAACGATCCGCACACCTGTCATCTCGGTCCTGACGGCGGTGATAATTCTGGCCCTGGTCCAGCTTGCCATCACGGCCTTCAGCTCGCTCCTGAGCACTCTCAGCAACATCAGCCAGCAGCTTCTCCAGGAGCGTGTGGCGATTCAGGTGCAGCTGCTGATCATGCAGGCATCGGCGCGAATGGATCTGGCCTTCTTTGAAGATGCGCACTCCTACGACGTGCTGCAGCAGGCGCAGCGTGAGGCGACCTCACGTCCCGTCCAGATGGTCTCGGGCACATTCGGTCTGGTGCGCACCCTGCTCACCTTCCTCACCATGGTGGCGCTGCTGATCGGGCTGAGCCCGTGGCTGGCGTTGATTGCGCTGGTCGCCCCCATACCGCTCTTCATCTCCGACACGAGATACGGCTGGTGGGGCTATGCCGTCGCCCGACGCAACTCGCCGGTGCGCCGCCGCATGCTCTACCTCCTCACGCTCCTTACCACCGACACCAACGCCAAGGAGGTCAAGCTATTCACGCTGGGCGATCACTTCATCCAACGTTTTCGCGGCCTGGCGGAACGCTACTACAACGACCAGCGGTCTCTGGTCACGCGGCGCTATCTCATGGGGTACGTCTGGGGTGCCCTCAGTATCGTCGCCAGCTCCGGAACGTACCTCTACGTTGCCGTTCAGGCCGTTGCCGGGCGTCTGACCCTGGGCGACCTCTCTCTGTACACGCAGGCCGCGAGTACGGTGCAAAGCTCGCTCCAGAGCATCCTGAGCGGGCTGGGAAGCACGTACGAGCACAATCTCTACCTCAGCTCGCTGTTCGAGCTGCTGGCCGAGGAGCCGCGGGTGGTGGCTCCCGCCGACCCGATCCCGGTCCCGTCCCCGCTGCGCGGCCGCATCGAGTTTCAGGACGTCTCCTTCGCCTACAGCGGAGCGGACCGCGAGGCGCTGAACCGTGTCTCCTTCAGCATCGAACCGGGCGAGACGGTGGCAATCGTCGGCCGCAACGGCGCGGGAAAGACAACGCTGATCAAGCTGATCGGCCGGCTGTACGACCCCACCGCGGGTACGATTCTCATCGACGGCAACGACATCACACGCTATGACCCCGACGAGCTGCGTCGCCAGGTGGCGGTTCTCTACCAGGACTTTGTCAACTACCAGACGACGGCGCACGAGAACATCGGTCTGGGCAGGATCGAACAGATGGAGGACCTGGACGCCGTGCGGGACGCCGCCGAACGGGGCGGCGCCACCGGCATCATCGAGCGTTTGCCCCGGGGCTACGAGACGATGCTCGGGAAGTGGTTCGACGAGGGGCACAACCTGTCCGGCGGCGAGTGGCAGAAGGTCGCCCTGGCGCGGGCCTTTATGCGCGACGCTCCGATCTTGATACTGGACGAGCCGACCGCCGCGCTCGACGCGCAGGCGGAGTTCGAGCTCTTCCAGCGGCTCCGCGCACTGACCGAGGGCCGTACCGCCATCTTCATCTCTCACCGCTTCTCGACGGTGCGACTCGCAGATCGAATCCTCGTTCTGGAGAACGGCGGGCTGGTGGAGGAGGGCACCCACGCCCAGCTCATGGCACTGGGCGGCCGCTACGCCCGGCTGTTCACGCTGCAGGCCTCGGCCTATCTGGGAGATGACTCCCCCGAGGACGTGCTGATCCGCCTCCAGGAGCACGCGGCCCGAAGCGCCTAGGGACAACCGGCGCCGAAACGGTATAAAGGGCCATGCCGCGCCTCGCGTCCCTGGCGGCTGTTCTCATTCTGGCGCCGGCCGCCGCGGGAGCAGCCAGATATGCTGCTGCATCCGCACCTGCTTCATCTCCGGCCCACCGCTCGCTGCGATCGTCATGGCCCCACCGCCGGATCGCTGCGCCTCGACTCCTCTGGTCGCGCGCCATCTCGCCGAACGCCGACAGTGCTCCGGTGTACGCCTCTCACCCGGGAGGAGCCACCTGCCCCACCGCTGCGGCCCATCCGCCGCGCGGCTGCGGCGCGGCCGCCGTCTACATCCTGGCCGGTAACAACACGGACAACTGTAACACCGGCAATCCGGTACGCGCCGCCTCTCTCTACACATTCAACGCAGCCTCCGGCCGGCTGCTGTGGAGACGATCGACAACCGGGCCGTCCCGCTGCACCACCGCCGCCCCGGTCCTCGATCCCACCCAGCGCTGGGTCTACGCGGCGGGGCTGGATGGCAGGCTCCACCGCTACGATGCCGTTTCCGGACGGGAAACGACCGGCTCCGGCTGGCCGCACACGATCACCTTGATGCCGGATGTCGAGAAGATGTCGGCCAATCTCACCATCACCGGACACTACCTGTACATCACCACCAGCGGCTTCATCGGCGATCAGGGACACTACGAGGGTCATCTGGTAACCATCGACCTACGAACCGAACGCTCGCGCGTCTTCAACTCCCTTTGCAGCAACATTCATGCGCTGCTCGGTCCATCGTCGTGCTCGTATGTCGAGTCCGGCCTGTTCGGTCGCGGACAGGGAGTCACCGACCCGGTCACGCACGATGTCTATGTGGTGAGCGGCAACGGGCCCTGGAACGGTCGGACAAACTGGGGAGACAGCATTCTCAAGCTCGACCCGTCAGGCTCCCGAATCCTCGATGCCTTCACCCCGACCAACCAGCAAGACCTGGATAACTCAGACGAGGACCTGGGCAGCACGGGCCCGGCGCTATTGCCCACGATTCGACAGGGGAGCCACAGCTATCACCTGCTGCTGCAGGGTGGGAAAGGGCCGGCCTGCGGTGGATGCAGCGGAGTCGCCATCCGTCTGTTGAACCGGGACAATCTCAGCGGACAGCGCGGACCCGGCCATCTCGGCGGCGACCTCGACGATGCCCAGGCTCCCGGCGGTTGTGAGGTCCTTACCGCCCCTGCCGTCTGGAAGCAAGGACCCGGCAAATTCTGGATCTTCTACGCCAACGACTGCGGCGTGGCCGGCTACCGCCTGGCGAGTCCCTCACCCGGGAAGTTCCGGATCGATCGCATCTGGGCGATCGGAACGGGTGGCACCACGCCGGTCATCTCGGGCGGCGTGCTCTACGTGGCGCACAGCGGGGCGGTAGTGGCGTACGATCCCGGCTCAGGTCGCACCCTCTGGAATGCGGCGATCGGTGACGTCCACTGGGAATATCCGCTGATTGCGGCGCATCGCCTGTACGTGACCGATCAGTCAGGCAAGCTCCACGCCTTCGCCCTGAAGTAGGGGATATGAGAGTCAGTCCTTTCCCAGCTGCCAGAACAGGAACGTCCACACGTCGGTCTGTTCCTCGATCACCTTGGTGATCGGCTTGCCGACCCCGTGGCCCGCTTTCGACTCGACGCGCAGCAGGATCGGGTGCTCCGACGCGTTCGCCGCCTGCAGCAATGCCGCCATCTTGCGGGCATGCAGCGGATCGACTCGGGTGTCCGACTCCGCGGTGAAAAGCAGCACCGCGGGATACGACGTGCCCGCCGTCACGTGGTGGTACGGCGAGTAGGCGTAGATGTAGGGAAACTGGTCCGGATTGTCGGCTGAGCCGTACTCGGCGATCCAGAGACGCGCGATCAGGAAGTGGTGATAGCGAAGCATGTCGAGCAGCGGCACGCCGCATACCACCGCCCGGAACAGATCGGGGCGCTGAGTCAGCGCCGCGCCGACGAGCAAACCGCCGTTGCTCCGTCCGGAGATCCCGAGCTGCGCGGGCTCGGTGTAGCCACGGTCGATCAGGTATTCGGCGGCCGCGATGAAATCGTCGAACACATTCTGCTTGCGGTCGAGCATCCCGCCGCGATGCCACTCCTCCCCGTACTCGCTCCCACCCCGCAGGTTTGGCAGCACATAGATGCCACCACTCTCCAGCCACGGATAGAAGCTGCGTTCGAAGAGCGGCGTGCGTGCCAGATTGAACCCGCCATAGCCGGTGAGAACCGTGGGACGCGGCGTCGATACATCGAGGTCGCGGCGATGCACGATGAACATCGACACCCGGGTGCCGTCGCGCGATGTGTACCACTCCTGCTTGACCTCGAAGGCTGCCGGTTCGATCGGCGCCTCCACGGCGGCCCAGGACGTCGGGACGCCGTCAGGTCCAAGCCGGAAAACGGTGGGAGGGTACGCGAACGATTCGAAGCTGTAGAAGACTTCGTCGCCGTCCCAGGAACCGGAGAGCTCCGTCACCGTGCCGTGGACCGGTAGCTCGATCTCCGCCAGCGGCTGGCCTCCGGCGTCGTACAGGGCCAGAGCCGATGTCGCGTTTCGCAGCGGCGCGGCCACGATCCCGCCCGCGAGCGGCTTGACCACCTCAAGCACGCCGTCCGCTGGCTCGGGAATGATCTCTTCCCAGCGCTCGCGCTGCGGAGCGCCGGCATCGACCCGAAACACCCGGTAGCGCGGCGCGTCGAGGTTGGTATGGATGTACAGCGTACCGCCGGCGATCTCGGCCCAGAAGAGCGCATCGTATCCGACCGCCACGGGGACGAACGGCGCCCCCGCACGGTCAAGATCCAGCAAGTAGAGGTCCGATCGCTTCCAGCCGTGATAAACGCCGACGAGGAGCCACCTGCCGTCCGCCGAGATGCGAACGTCGGGTATGTCCTCCGCTTCGAGACCGTCGCCGAACACTTGCGGATCGGTGTCGCGAGTTGCGCCCAGTGCGTGGAAGAAGACCTTGACGTGGTAGTTCTCCTCACCCGGCGGCACATCGCCGGGCAGCGGGTAGCGCGTGTAGTAGAACCCGCTGCCGTCCGGAAGCCAGGCGACCGACGCGTAGCGCGTGCGCTCGATCTCGTCCGGAAGCCGCTCGCCGGTGTCGACGTCGAGGATGTACAGCGTGCTCCATTCGTTTCCCTCCACCGACACACCGTAGGCAAGGAGCCGGCCGTCCCAGGAGGGATACCACCAGTCGAGGGTTACCAGCCCTTCCTCGCTCTCAGCGTTCGGGTCGACAAGGATGCGGTCGCCGCCGTCAATGCCCTGGCGAACGTAGAGCACGGGCTGATTCTGCGCTCCCTCACGACGCAGATAGAAGTACCGGTCACCGCGCACGGTCGGAGCGGTGACCGCGCCGACCGACATGAGCTCGCCGAGTCGGCGCTGGAGTGCTTCGCGTCCGGGAACTTTGTCGAGCAGCGAGCGAGTGTAGGCATTCTGGGCCGCTACCCACGCCACGGTCTCGGCATCGTCGGCGGCTTCCAGCCAGCGGTACGGGTCCACGACGGTGTGGCCGTGGATCTCCTCGACCACCTCGTCGGTGCGGGTTGGGGGAGCAGCGGGAACGGTCTGCATCAGCGGTCCTCGAGAGTGGATTGGGCAGCCCCTTTGTAGCGCGGGCGGCGCGAGCCAACAAAACGAGCCCCGGGCCGGGCCCGGGGCTCGTGTCCTTGTAGCAGTGCGGGCGTTAGGTTCGCGTGCCGCGGCTCAACGAGGAGCGCGCGATCAGGAAGATGGCGTACAGGACGACTGCGAACACGGCGATCATGACGATCCAGAAGACGAGAGTCGTCAGGATGGCGATGACTTTGAGCGCGACTACCGCCAGGACAATTGCTGCGGCGACGATGAAGATCGTTCGCGCGGTGTTGGAAAGATGCATGATTCCCTCCGGATCCTAAGATCCGCTCCGCTCGCCGGGATCGTGCTGCGCCACGTGCTGCAGCACTTCCGACTCACGGGTTGCTTTACTCGCGATCGGTTTCTCTTTCTTGGGCTTCCTCTTTTCCCGTCCGGGCTTATCTCGTCCGTGACCCATGGTGATCTCCTTGCCGGGTTGGACTCGAGCGTGGCTGCTCGCCGCCCTAAATGTAGGGGAAACTGCCAACCGCGTCAAGGCACCGAAATGGCCCTACGCCTGCTCGTTCAACAGTCGAGGTCCGGCCGCGCGAAGGAGCACCACTGCCCAGGTACGAAACGGCCTCCAGCGCTCCCCCAGCCGGCGCATGTCCTCCGGCGTCGCATCTCCGCCCAACGCGTAGAGGCGTCCGGCCAGCTCGAGTGCCTGCGGCTCCTGATCCGGCAGGACGTCGGCATGGCCGCTGGCGCGGATCACAATCAGGGCGCTGTAGAACGGCCCGATCCCGTCGAGCTGCTGCAGCTCGCGCCTGGCATCCTCCGGGTCCATCGAGCGAATGTGATCGCAGTCAAGACGGCCGTCACGCGCTGCCTCCGCCACGCCATGCAGGCGGTGCAGCTTGACCTCCGGGATGCCGGGAAAGCCGGTCACCCCCAGGAGCTGCTCCGGCGTCGGGAGCGCGGCGACTCGCTCGCCGGCAATTTCAATGGTCGTACCGTGCGCCTCGCTCAAGCGGGTACGCACCAGCGCCATCTGCCGTGCCGGACGCCGGGCGCTGAGCACCGACCAGGCAGCAGCCTCGTACGGTGAATAGAAGAGTGGGGGACGCAAGCCGGGCGCGAGCGTCAGCAAACGCGCCATTACCGGGTCGCGCGTGCCGATCTCCAAGAACTCCCGGGCATCATGGTCAAGTGAGAGAACCCGGGCGACCTGACACCGAACCGTCTCGAGATCGGCATCGCCGCTTACCTCGCAAAGCACCACGCCATCCGCATCCTGCCGCACGGCTACTCCGGCTTGCCGGCTGTATCCCTCACCGTCGACACAGAAGGCGAGCCGCATCACGCCGTCGAAGGGCGCCGCATTGCGCTGTCCGAAGCCGAAGGTCGCCGCCTCCGCCAGCGAGAACGGACCTTGCGGAACAATCGTGAAGTGGCGAGTCGCTGACGCCGTCACTGCAGCCACGCTCCCTCGCGGCATTGATTACCGTCGCGGCAATTATAGGCTCGGGCGCTTACGGCTGGGACACCTCGAAACGGAACCGGGCTGCGGCGAGAGCCGCTCCCCGAGCCGCTGGCAGGATGGTACAGCCTGTGCTCCTCATCCTTGCCCGGCGGGTGTCCGGATGAGACCGGCTCAAGCAGGACGGGCCGGCGGAATGAAGAGCGCCGCCACAACTCCCACCAGCGCCAGTGCCGCCGCCGCCAGGTAGACGTCGTGGAACCCCTGCGCCATCGCCGGTAGATGCGCCATACCAGTGCTCGCCGCGGCCGAGGTGCGCGTGGAGAGAATCGTGCTCAGCAGAGTGGTCCCGATCACCGCGCCGACGAAGCGAACCAGATTGAAGAACCCGGAAGCCGCTCCGCGCTCGTCCGACGCCGCCGCGCTCATGGCGGTGGACGTCAGCGGGCTGATCGAGGCCCCGATGCCGATTCCGGTGATCACCAGGCCGGCGGCCAGCAGCGGATAGCCCGACTGTAGCGTGAGACGCGACAGGACAGCGGAGCCGGCGGCGATAAGCAGGAGACCGGCGGTGGTCGGCAGCCGCGGGCCGATGCGGCTCGACAGGCGCCCGGCAAGCGGCCCGACGACGATCAGGACGACCGAGAGGGGAAGAGTCATGATGCCGGTTTCGAGTGGAGTTCGCCCGCGCAGCTCCTGGAGATAGAGCGGCAGGAGTAGAAAGAGCCCGAAGAACACCACCGACTGCAGGAACATGGTGGCGGAGGCGAAGGCGTAGGCCGGCCGCCGCACCAGCGATCGGGGCATCAGCGGGTCGGCCGTGCGGCTCTCCCAGAGCAGGAACGTCACGATTCCCAGCGGCGCGATCACGAAGAGGGCAAGCGTAATCGCGGATGTCCACCCGGCGAGCTGCCCCTCGGTCAGCGCCAGAATCAGCCCTCCCACGCCGATGGCCAGGACCACGCCGCCAGTTATGTCAAATTCACGGCCACGGGCCGACCTGGGGAGCTCGGTTATGCACTTGCTTCCAACTATCGCCACCGCCAGTAGAAACGGGGCATTGACCCAGAAGATGGCGCGCCACGACTCGTACTCGATCAGCCAGCCTGCCAGGGTCAGCCCGATGCTGACCGCCACCCCCGAGACCGCGGACCAGATACCGAGCACCAGTCCACGCTGCCGCCTGGGGAAACCGGCAGTGACGAGCACCAGAGCATTGGCCACGACCGCGCCCGAGGCCAGCGCCTGGAGCGCTCGGAACACAAGCAACGGCGCAAACCCCCAGGCAGTCGAGCAGAGCAGCGAGGTGATCAAAAAGGCGACACACCCGGCGATGAACACACGCTTCGCCCCGACGTGCTCGCCAAGCACGCCGAAAAGCGGTGTGCTGATGGCATAGGGAAGAACGTATCCGGTGTACAGCCAGACCGATGCGGCCAGGCCAATATGGAAGTCGCGCATGAACGACGGAATCGCGACGTTGACCATCGTCGAGTTCATGACGGAGAACAGTGTCGCCGTCAGGATGATGGCGAGGAGCCGTGCTCCCTCCGCCAGTGAGGGCGCCTGCTCATCCCGCTCCTGCGGGGTGCCGTCGGCGCGGCCGAAGCCGTCAGGTACAGCCATCGTATTTCAGCCTACCGTGAGATGGTTCACCGACCGTCGCGGCCGAGCACATCCCGCCCACGATCTCGGCATCCCGCTCGGCGTGTGCTTCGCCCTATGACGGGGCGTCTACCGGAACAGTTCTACCTGATGAAGGCCGCCACGGCGAATCACACCACGGGGCTGCCACCGCGGGCTATGGATCGGTACCGAGCACGCTCGACCGGCAGGCAGTGCCCGCGGGGCAAGCGTGCACGCCGCCCATGCCGGAGAGGTCGACGCCGAAGGTGACATGTCCTTCGGCGTCGCCGGCTATGATTCCTCTGGCTACGGGTGATCAGGCATCTGAAACCGGCACCGATTCGCGCGGCGCGTGAGCGGCGGCGATGCGCTGGACGGCGACACAGTAGGCGGCCAGGCGCAAGCTCACCGTCTGCTCGGTCGCGGTGCGCGCCACCCGGGCATACGCCCGCTCCATCACCTCACCTAACCGCCGGTTCACATCCTCCCGGCTCCAGCGCTCGTTCTGCCGGTTCTGCAGCCACTCGAAGTAGCTCACTACCACACCGCCGGCATTCGCCAGAATGTCCGGCAGCACCGTCACGCCACGCCGGTCCAGCACACCGTCCGCCTCCGGCGTGGTCGGTCCGTTCGCCAGCTCCACCACGTAGCGCCCCGTGATCGCTCCCGCGTTCTGCGCCGTGATCTGTCCTTCCAGGGCTGCCGGGATCAGGATGTCCACCTCCCAGCCAAGCAGCGCCTCTTGGTCGATCCGGCGGATGCTGTCGTCCAGGTCGGCGAACCGGCCGCCTTCTGCCTTGTAGTGCACCAGCCGCTGCACCGGCAGCCCTCGCTCGTCCACCAGGGCGGCACTGGAATCGGAGACCGCAACCACCCTTGCTCCTGCCTCACTCACCAGCCGGGCGGCAGTGGCGCCGGCATTCCCAAACCCCTGGATCGCGACCCGCATGCCTGCCAGCTGCTCGCCTCGATCGGCAAGCACTGCCTGCAGCACATCAAACCCACCCTGCGCGGTTGCCGTGTCTCGGCCCTGTGAGCCGCCCTGCGCGATGCTCTTCCCCGTCACCACGGCCGGTTGCTGCCGCCCGGTCAGCCGCCCGTACTCGTCCGCCAGCCAGTCCATCGTCTGGCTCGTGGTGTTCACGTCCGGCGCCGGAATATCCACCTCCGGTCCAATGTCCCGGTAGATCCGCTCGGTGTAGCTCCGTGTCAATCGCTCCAGCTCCCCTGTCGTGAGGCGCCGTGGATCGACCGCGATCCCTCCTTTGCCTCCACCCATCGGGATGTCGACCACCGCCGTCTTGATGCTCATCCAGGCGGCCAGTGCCATCACTTCGTCCAGACACACCTGCGGATGGTAGCGGATCCCTCCTTTGTAGGGACCACGCGCCGAGCTGTGCTGCACCCGGTACCCGGTGTAGAGCTCGACCCGCCCATCATCCCGCCGCAGCGGGATCGCCACCGTGTGGATGCGTTCCGGCACCTTGATCCGTTCCAGCTCGGCGCCATCCACCGCCGCACACCCCGCTACCTCGTCCACGATTGTCAGAAACCGCCCGTATGGACTGTCCATCGCTCGTCCTTTACTTTCCAGCCGGAGCTCGCGGTGAGTCCGGCAACGCGGTCACGCCGGCGAGCGTGCGCCGCGGTCTTCGAGATACTTCCCCTGGGTCGAAGGGCCCACGGGTATCCCACCGTCGATCATCAGCGCCCCGGACCGGCGGGTCAATACATTCACCGCTGTATTTTCTGGCGGACGAAGGCGGTAGGGGAACTAGAATCGTGGCTCGTGTCGGTCGGACACCTGCTCGTAGGTGGTCCGCCCGATGGTCAGGAGAAATGCGGCGTCACCGGCGGCCTCGACGTCGTGCCGGACGCCCGCCTCCAGCGCCACGATCTCGCCGGCAGTCAGATCAACTCGCGCATTCATGACCCGCAATGTGATCTTCCCCTCGATCACCTGCACCGAGATCGGTCCCGAGGCCTGATGCTCTTCCAGTCCGGCTCCGTCGCGGAGCGCGATGAGCACGATCCGCAGATCCGGCTCCTTCACCAGCGTCTTGCCGGTGGGTTTGCCGGCATCGTAGCCGGGCTGGCGGCGCAGGCGCTCAAGCTCGGCCTGCAGATCGAACCGCAAAATTGGCGCGGCGAGCACCCGTCCGTGCATCGCCCCTGCTTCCGTCACCTCCGGTGATTCACTGGAGTCACTCAGATCGTACTCCGTCATATCTCCTCCTCGGGCTCACAGTCCATGGTAGGGCAACAAATTCGCGGCGCTTGACGGATACGGCACACCAGCCGGTACAGATCTCAGGCGTCAGCGGGCCGCATATCCGGCCTGCACCCGATAGGACGGCCGTCTCCCGGCATCTACAGTAGAGGCCGGTAACCATCGCTTGTGGAAGCTTGCCCGGCCGCTGGAGGCCGCATGCGCGAGAGCGTGGAGGAGATATGTTGCAGATTCGTATCCACGGAAGAGGCGGTCAGGGTGTCGTCACCGCGGCGGAAATGTTGGCGGTCGCCGCCTTCCGCGAAGGAAAGCACGCGCAGGCGTTTCCGAGTTTCGGCTCGGAGCGTATGGGCGCACCGGTCGTCGCCTTTTGCCGCATTGACGACCACGAGATTCGCTCCCGGGAGCCCGTCATGGAGCCGGACGTTCTGATCGTTCAGGATCCCACGCTCTTTCACTCGGTGGACGTCTTCCAGGGAGTCAGCCCCGACGGATTCATTCTCATCAATTCGACACGGGCGCCCGATGAGCTGGGGATCGCCCCGGTCACGGGGCGATATGCGGCGGGACAGGTGCGGACCATACCGGCCACCGAGCTGGCCCTGCTCCATGTCGGGCGACCCATTCCCAACGCCGTTTTGCTCGGCGCCTTTGCCGCGCTCACTAACGCGGTCACCCTGGACGCTGCTCTGGCGGCGGTCGGCGAACGATTCAAGGGGTCGGTCGCCGAGAAGAATTGCGCCGCCGCGATGGCTGGCTACGACGTCATCCGGCAGCAGATTCCCGCGGAGGTGGGAGCATGCTGAAGCAAATCGAAGGCTCGCGCGCGATGGCCGAAGCTATCGCCCTGTGCCGGCCGAACGTCATCTGTGCCTATCCGATCACCCCCCAGACCCACATCGTGGAAGGCCTGAGCGAGATCGTGAAAGCCGGCGCGTTGCCGGGCTGTGAGTTCATCAACGTCGAGTCCGAGTTCGCGGCACTCAGCGTGGCGATCGGCGCCTCGGCGGCGGGGGCACGCGCCTATACTGCGACCTCGAGCCAGGGACTGCTCTTCATGGCCGAGGCCGTCTACAACGCCAGCGGCCTGGGATTGCCGATCGTCATGACGCTCGGCAATCGGGCCATCGGCGCCCCGATCAACATCTGGAACGACCACAGCGACGCCATGGCGATCAAGGACGCCGGCTGGATCATGCTCTTCGCCGAAACCAATCAGGAAGCCGCCGATCTTCATATCCAGGCGTTCAAGCTGGCGGAGGCGCTCAGCTGCCCGGTGATGGTCAATGTCGACGGCTTTATTCTGACGCACGCGGTGGAGCGCATCGACGTTCCATCGCAGGAGGCGGTCGACGCGTTTCTACCGCCCTACGAGCCGGTCCAGGTGCTCGATCCGGCCGACCCGGTCTCGATCGGCGCCATGGTGGGACCGGAGGCGTTCACCGAGGTTCGCTACCTGCAACACTACAAGCAGCTGCAGGCGCTGGAGCTGATTCCGCAGCTGGCGTTGGAGTTCGAGGCGCAGTTCGGCCGCGACTCCGGTGGTCTGCTCCACACGTACCGGGCGGCCGATGCCGAAACGCTGATCGTGGCCATGGGCTCGGTGAACGGCACGATCAAGGACGTCGTCGACGACCTGCGTGAGAATGGTCATCCGATCGGGGCGGTCGTCATCACGTCGTTTCGGCCTTTCCCGCTGGCCCAGGTGCGTGCCGCTCTCGAAGGCGCAACCCGCATCGTGGTCGTGGAGAAGAGCCTGGCGGTCGGACTTGGCGGGAATCTCGCCTCGAACGTCCGCATGGCTCTCCGTGGTTCGGGAGTCGACGTGCTGACCGCCATCGCCGGCCTGGGTGGCCGACCGATCACGAAGACCTCCCTCCGCAACCTGTTTCTGCAGGCCGAGGGAGGGGAACTGGAAGACGTGACCTTCCTTGACCTCAACTGGGAGATCGTGAAACACGAGATTGCGCGGATGCAGACGACCCGGCGCTCCGGCCCGATCGCCGAGAACATTCTGCGAGCCATGGGAGGAGGCACGGCATGACGGAGCACGGCAACGGGTATCAGAAGATCAAGTACTACCAGACCGGGACGCTCACCGTCGGCAACCGTCTCCTTGATCCCGACAGCCGCACGGTACAGGCCTCGATGGACCGCAGCAACGCCATCACCTGTGGACACCGTGCCTGCCAGGGGTGTGGTGAAGCGCTGGGCGCCCGTTACGCCCTGGACGCGGCACTGCGGGCCACGAACGGCCAGGTGATCGCAGTCAACGCGACCGGCTGCCTGGAGGTCTTCACCACTCCGTATCCCGAAACATCCTGGCAGCTGCCCTGGCTGCACTCGCTGTTCGGCAATGCCGCGGCGGTGGCCTCAGGCGTGGCCGCCGCGCTGCGAACGGCCGGGAAGGAGCACATCCGGGTGGTGGCACAGGGCGGCGACGGCGGCACGACCGACATCGGCTTCGGCTGCCTCTCCGGTATGTTCGAGCGCAACGACGACGTGCTCTACATCTGCTACGACAACCAGGCGTACATGAACACCGGCGTCCAGCGCTCGAGCCAGACTCCACCCGCCGCGCGCACCGCGACCACGCCGGTGGTGGGGAAGGCGCCGGGCAACGTCTTCGGCACCGGGAAGGACGTGCCGCGCATCGCGATGGCACACAACATCCCTTACGTCGCCACCGCCAGCGTGTCTGATCTCCACGACCTGGAGGAGAAGGTGACACGAGCTATGTCGTTCCACGGCGCACGCTATATCCACATCTTCGTGCCCTGCCCGCTGGGCTGGGGCAGCGCAATCGGCGACACGATCAAAGTCGCGAGGCTGGCAAGCGAGTGCGGTCTCTTCCCGCTCTACGAGGCGGAGTACGGCGAAGTGATCTCGTCGAAGCCCATCCGGCGGCAGGTCCCGGTCGAGGAGTACCTGAAGACGCAGACCAGATTCGCGCACCTCTTCCGGGGCGACGACTGGGGCAAGGAGACCGTTGCCACACTACAGCAGGTCGCCGACCGGAACATCGCAACCTACCGCCTGCTGCCGGACGCCGGCCGGCCGGGTCCAGGCCAGGGAGAAAACGTATGAACAAACCATTTGCCATCACACTCGACGTTGGCAGCAGCCTGGCGAACCGCACCGGCTCCTGGCGGACCGAGCGGCCGGTCTACGTTGACCGGCTACCGCCCTGCAACAACGCCTGCCCCGCCGGCGAGAACTGCCAGGCATGGCTCTACCAGGCGGAGGAAGGGAACTACCGCGCCGCCTGGCAGGAGATCATGGTCAACAATCCGCTACCGGCGATCATGGGACGCGCCTGCTACCACCCTTGCGAGACATCCTGCAACCGGGCGCAGCTCGACGAGGCGGTGAACATTCACGCCGTGGAGCGCTTCCTGGGCGACCTCGCCCTCGCCCAGGGCTGGAAGGTCGGGGTGGACGCGCCGCCCACCGGGAAACGCGTGCTCGTCATCGGCGCGGGCCCGAGCGGGCTGTCGGCGGCCTACCATCTGCGGCGCCTCGGGCACGAGGTAACGATCGTGGAAGCCGGCCCGGTAGCGGGCGGCATGATGCGATTCGGGATCCCGAAGTACCGCCTGCCGCGCGACGTCGTCGAGGCCGAGATCCAGCGCATTCTCGACATGGGCGTGACGCTGGAGCTGAGTCGGAAGGTCGAGGACATACCGGCGGAGATGGCCCGCGGAGGCTACGATGCATGCTTCGTCGCCATTGGGGCGCACCTGGCAAAGCGGGTGGACATACCGGCTCCGGATGCCGGTCGCATCGTCGACGCCATCAGCCTGCTCCATCGCATGGAGACCGAGTCCGAGCCTCCACAGCTGGGTCGCCGGGTCGTGGTCTACGGCGGCGGCAATACTGCCCTCGACGTGGCCCGCACCGCGAAGCGGCTGGGGCGAGAGTCGATCATCGTCTACCGCCGTACCCGCAAGGAGATGCCGGCGCACGACTTCGAGGTGCAGGAGGCGCTCGACGAGGGCGTGACGATCCACTGGCTGCGGACCATCAAGGAGATGAGCGACGGCAGCTTCACGGTCGAAAAGATGCGGCTCGACGACCAGGGATGGCCACAGCCGACCGGCGAGTACGAGACGATCGAGGGCGACTGCGTGGTCCTGGCACTTGGCCAGAACGTCGACACCGGCGTCCTGGAGCGCATCCCCGGCGTCGAGCTCTCGAAGGACGGCGTCGTCAAGGTGAACGCCGGGATGATGACCGGCCACGAGGGGATCTTCGCGGGCGGCGACATGGTGCCCTCGGAGCGCACGATCACCGTCGCGGTAGGGCACGGCAAGAAGGCGGCTCACCACATCGACGCCTACTTGCGGGACACGGCCCACATCGTTCCGGCGAAACACGAACTGGCCGGCTTCGACAAGCTCAACACCTGGTACTACACCGACGCCGACAAGTTGGTGCAGCCGACACTGGATCGGGTCCGGCGCGAAACCACGTTTGAGGAGGTGGTCGGCGGGCTCGACGCCGAAACCGCGCTTCTCGAGGCGCGCCGCTGCCTCTCCTGTGGCAATTGCTTCGAGTGCGATAACTGCTTCGGCGTCTGCCCGGACAATGCCGTGATCAAGCTCGGCCCAGGCAAGCGCTTTGAGATCAACTACGACTTCTGCAAGGGCTGCAGTATCTGCGCCACGGAGTGTCCCTGCGGCGCCATCCAGATGGTTCCAGAGGAAGTCTGAGGAGGCGAAGGTGACGACCGAGACCACAGCGCATCGGGAAGGGACCGAACCGCTCCCGGCTCCTGGTCTGGAAGGGTGGCGGCTGGACGAGAACGACTACCCGGCGGCAGGCCCGCTCTCGGAGCAGCTCCACTTCATACTGCAGTACGCGGTGCTGGCGCCGTCTGCCCACAACACGCAGCCCTGGCTCTTCGCCGCCGGCGATGAGGCGGTCGAGCTGTACGCCGACCGCACGCGGGCGTTGCCGGTGATCGATCCGGACGACCGCGAGCTGACGATCAGCTGCGGCGCGGCGTTGCTCAACTTGCGCATCGCACTCCGCCGCTTCGGCCTCGAGGACGTGGTCGAGCTGTTCCCGGAACGCGGCAACGATGACCTCCTTGCCAGAGTCTGGGTGCGGCCCCGGTGGGAGCCATCCGCGGAGGATCGACTGCTCTTCGAGGCCATCCCCGGACGGCATACCAGCCGACGCCCCTTCGAGCGCCGCGACGTGCCGGCAGCGCTGCTGGCCGCGCTGGAGGGAGAGGCGGACGACGAAGGCGCCTGGCTCCATGTCGTCGCCGACGATGGCCAGAAAGCGGCGCTTGCCGAGCTGATTTCGGGCGCCGAGGTGATGCTCTGGGAGGATCGGCGCTACCGGCGCGAGCTGGCCGCCTGGGCCCATCCCCGTCGCACCCGTAGACAGGATGGCATTCCCGGATACGCCTCCGGGCTGGCAGACCTCAAGACCTTCCTCGGTTCCCCGCAGTCGCTATCGGACGTCACCGAAGCAAAGCAGGGATCGCGCCCGTCCCCGGACGTGACCGGTCCTCCAGCGCTCGCCGTCCTCGGAACCGACACGGACACGCCATACGATTGGCTGGCGGCCGGGCAGGCGCTGGAGCGGGTGCTGTTGCGTGCCCAGGCATCGGGGGTCTCCGCATCATTTCTCAACCAGCCGATCGAGGTCGACGAGCTGCGTCCGAGGCTGCGCCAGCTGCTGAACCGGCATGGCTACCCGCAGCTCATGCTCCGCATGGGCTACGGAGCCGAGCAGCGTCCCACGCCACGCCGTCCCCTGCACGAGGTGCTCATCTAGCCACCGCCAGGTACGGCCATTCGGCGCCCGAAGCCGGGCACACGACCAGGGCGCTCCCGGTTGCACGGTGCGGCATGGCACGCCGGCTCGACGGCACCATGCCAGGCCACGACATTTCCATGGATCGCCGCATGATTGCCTCGCGAAGGAAACGGATAGCGGCGGGAAGGGAGGAAGTATACTCCCGAATGTGACGGTAGAGCGATTAGAGGAAAAGGGCGTGGACAGCGCGCTGCTGGAGATCGACCGTATCTCCAGGCGCTTTGGAGCTGTCGTCGCGCTTCACGATCTGACCTTCAGCGTACGGGGAGGTGAGGTCTTCGGCTTTGTCGGCAGCAATGGCGCGGGGAAGACGACCACGATGCGCATCGTGATGGGCGTCCTGGCGGCAGACTCAGGAGAGATACGCTGGCAAGGACGTCCGACCTCCTTTGTGATGCGCCGCCGCTTTGGCTACATGCCCGAGGAGCGGGGCCTCTACGCGAAAATGCGAGTTCGCGAGCAGCTCGTCTACCTGGCAGAGCTGCATGGCCTCCCGACCGCGGAGGCCGAACAGGGAACGGATGCCTGGCTGGCACGGCTTGGCCTAACCACTCGCGCCAATGACGAGGTGCAGGCCCTGAGCCACGGCAATCAGCAGCGTGTTCAGCTGGCTGCCGCCCTGGTCTTTGCTCCCGACCTCCTGCTGCTCGACGAGCCGTTTGCGGGCCTGGACCCGGTTGCGGTCGATGTGCTCAGCGCAGTTCTGCGGGAGCGAGCGAAGGCCGGCATCCCGGTTATCTTTTCCAGCCATCAGCTCGACCTGGTCGAGCGTCTGTGCGATCGGGTCGGCATTATCGCGCATGGCCGGATGGTGGCGTGCGGTACCGTAAATGAGCTGCGGCGGACCAACATCGAGCGGTTCTGGATCGATGCTCCGGGCGCAGCGCCAGGCTGGACCGATGCCCTTCCCGGCGTGAAGGTTATAAGGACTGATGGGTCCCGCTGGCTCGTCGCGCTGGAGCCCGGTATCGACGATCAAGCAGTGCTACAGGCAGCGCTCGCCACCGGTCCGGTCCGGGGATTTGCACAGGACGTCCCGAGCCTGAGCGAGCTGTTCCGGCACCTGGTCACTGAGGAGCCGCCGGCATGACCGCACCTGGGTCCCGCCGGCAGCAGCTTGACTCTATGCGCAGCGTCTACCTGGTCGCCCGGCGCGAGCTCGTGACCCGGGTGAGGAGCAGAGTCTTCCGAATCACCACCGTTCTGATCGTTCTCCTCTTGATCGGCGGTGTGGAGTTGAAGACCCGCGTCCTCACTACCGGGACCAACGTCACGACGGTCGGATTCACCGGGCCGGCGCAGGTCCTTGCTCAACCGCTCAGCCGCGCGGCGCGCGGGCTCGGTCTGGAGATCGCAATTCAGCAGGTCTCCACTCAAGCCTCCGGTGAGAGCCAGGTGCGCAGCGGCCGGCTCGATGTCCTGGTGAGAGGGCCCGCACTCTCTCCCCACGTACTGGTCAAGAATCAGCTCGATACGACGCTCCAGGCGGCCCTGAGCGGCGTGGTCAAGCAGGAAGCGCTGACGGCGCAACTGGTCGCCCACGGATTGAACCCTCGCACCGTGGAGGCGAGAGTGGCCGGCGCTATTATCCACGTCCAGAGCCTCACGCCAAGTACTCCCAAGCGCACGCAACAGTTGGTAATTGGCCTCATCGTGGCGATCATTCTTTACATCTCTCTCACGGTTTACGGCACTCAGGTGAGTCAAGGAGTCGCGGAGGAGAAGGAGAGCCGGATCATCGAGATACTGCTGGCTACCGTTCGGTCGGGCGAGCTTCTGGCAGGCAAGGTGGCGGGCATCGGACTCGTGGGCTTCCTGCAGCTCGCCGTCATCGGAGCGGTGGGGCTGATCCTCATTGCCCGGACGCACGTGGTGACTATTCCTGCTCTTGGGGTAGAGGTGGTTGCCGGCGGGCTCCTCTGGTTCGTGCTGGGCTTCGCGCTCTACGCGAGTCTCTTTGCAGCCGTGGGCTCGCTGGTCTCCCGAGTTCAGGATGTGCAGCTGGCCTCCTTACCCATCACCATGGTGCTCGTCGTGGCCTATGTGGTCGGTGCTGCCGTGGTGTTGCCCGATCCGGGAAGCCTTGCCAGCACCCTGCTGTCCCTGGTCCCGTTCCTGGCCCCAGTGCTGATGCCGGAGCGGATGGCGACCGGCGATGCCACGGCATGGCAGGTGGCGGTCGCGATCGTTCTGATGCTCGTGGCCATTGGCGCCGCGAACTGGCTCGCGGCCCGCATCTACTCCAACTCGGTATTGAGAACGGGCGCAAGGGTACCATGGCAGGAGGCGTTGAGCGGCAGGTAACCGGGCTACGAAGCCGTGGCGATCGGCGTGCCGAGGAGAACGAGCGGCGCACGCGGATTATACGGCTCGGGGATGGCCTGCAGGGCGAAGCTCGCGATGGCTCCGGGCCGGAAGACCAGGCAGTATGTCGAGCCACCAAACTGAAACCAGCCCAGCTCATCCCCTTTCTTCACGGGGTGTCCGGGCTTGATCTCAGGCCGTATGACACACGAGGAGACTTCCGACATCCCCACCTGGATAACGGCCATCAATCCGATAGAAGGATCGTCGCACTCGATGACGATGATCGCCCGCGTCGCCACGTGGGCGATGTACCCCTGCGAATCGTCGGGGCCTGCCGGGTCCTCGCCTTCCGCTTCCGTTTCCGAGTAGTAGGTTCCTTGCTTGACAAACGCCTTCACGACAGTACCCGAGATAGGGCTGTGCCAGCGATGATAGTTCAGAGCGCTGAGAAAGGCCTGGTAAACCGTCCCGCCGACGAACTGATCCACCAGCTCGGGGCTGGCAAGCATGTCCTGCAGCGAGTAGGGTTGTGACTTGATCCAGAAACGATCCTGTTTCTTGACCTGGGCCATGATCCTGTATGGCGTCGATTCACAGGCGCTGACGATCACCTTGTCGTTGTCCGGCTCGGCGATCGGGCGCCGGCCATCCTTGAAGCGCCGCGTGAAGAAGTCGTTCCACGACGTGAATCCCCAGTACTGGTCGTCGGGATCGTACTCGTACTCGTGCATCTTCATGGCTCGCTGAGCGGCGGCGCACTTCCACCCGCGAGGCGTCTCGTTCAGGACATAGAGCGACTGCTCGCTGCTCAAGAATTCACACCACGCGGTCAGAATCTTCTTGAGCATGGCGTTGATCGCGTCGTTGCGAAACGCGCCGAAGCCCGCGGGCGTCCCCATGCACCAGTCGAAAATCGCGTTGAGCGGGGTTCCAACCATTGCCGTGTGGTCATATTCCGGTGCTCGTCCGAGCACTGCATTGATCAGTTGCAGCATCTGATCGACGCTCTTGAGGTGGTGCTTGCGGTACTTCCCGCTCGTGGGGACCTGGCGAATCATCTCGGTAAGGTAGAGACGCACGATCGGGTCCTGCTCGATGAGCATCCGAAACTCTCCGATCACCGGATGGAGCTGCGGCTCTGTGCTGGATTCCGCCTGTTGCCCGAGATCCTGGAGCCACGCGTGCAGAGCGTCCTGATCCCAGGGCAGCCAGCCGCCCAGACGCGAGGTTGCCGTGGTGCGGGTCTTGGTGGGCAACGGTCTCTCCTTTCGGCGGACGAATCATGATGCCGCGTGATCCTCATCGTTCACGAGACGGATCTGCACTGACCCCAGACATGCCGGCATGGTAACACGCATGTCCGCATGGATCCTCTCATGGTGGCCGGTGGAAGGCCCTGCGGCAAACCATTTACCGTCCCACGTCGCGGCGCTCCATCAGGAGGGTTGCAGCGCCAAAGCCGGCCACGGTGATGGCGAGCAAGATCCAGAATCCGGTCCAGTAGATCCCGCGCGTGAGGGGGGTGCCGTAAAGGGAGAAGACCGAGAGCTTCATCACCCAGTCCGGCCACTTGAACAGCGGGCCACCTTCGGTGATCAAGTAGCTCAGGAACGCGATCGTGGCCAGCACCGCGATGGCGGCGCGGGGCACGAGGCTCGTCAGTGCGGCGCCAATGGCGGCGAAGCTGAGCACGAACGGTAGTAACGCCACGGACGCCACGGCCAGATCACCGGCGTGGATGTGGATGTGGTCGGCGGCGGCCGCGAGGTAGAGCACGACCGAGCTGACCGTGATGACGACCACCGCGGTGGCAACGAAGGCGAGTGCGCGCTCGGCCACGACCCACCTGCGTGACACCGGCGCGCTGAGCTCCATCTCCAGCCGCCCTTCACTGTCGTCGGCCGACCAGCGTGCCACCCAGATCAGGGCCAGGGCGACGAGGGCGAGCTGAAAGACACCGAACCAGATGTAGCCGGTCAGGGCGACATACGGATCGCTGCCGCCGACGACCGCCAGGTAAGCCGCGAAGCTCCCACCTTTGCTTGAGAGGTCCACGATGGAGCGGCCGACGGTCGGCATGTAGGCAGCGCCGATCGAAGCTCCCAACGTCCACCCGAGCAGTCCAAGCCGCCGCTCGTACAGCGTTGAAAGCACAGGGACGCGGAGCAGACGGTTGCGTGCCGGAACATGCGTCACCGCGTGCTCGCGCCGTCCTCGCCGGAGGAGCGGAGAACCGATGTCCCGAATCGTCATCAGCCAGGCGGCAAGTGCGGTCACCACGAATGCGCCCGCGAACAGCCCGATCGTCGCGCCCAGATCAAACGCTCCGCCGGGCGTCAGAGGGGTGCTGCGATCGAGGTGGTAGAACGGCGAGATGACGGCGGCCACCGCCCGCAGACCGGCATCAGTACGGCCCAGGCTATTGACGAAGAAGAGCACGGCCAGCACAATCCCCGACAGCCCTACCGCTGAGGCGCGACGGCTCGCGAACTGTGCAAGCGCCATGCACAGCCCGTAGCAAACCAGGGTGAGCGCCAGCAGCGCGACCGAATCGCCGGCTACCGCCGGGAGGTCGAGGGAGTAGCCGAGACCGGCGATCGTCAGACGAATTGTCGCCGAGGTGGCGACGACCGCGATGAGCGCGGCGAGGGCAAAAGCCTGGAAGCGGGTGGCAATATACCGGCCGGGCCCGACCGGCGAGGAGAGCCACACCTCGACCAGCCCATGGTCCTCGTCACCGCGGGTGGCGCCCGTGGCCGCTATCAGTGCCCAGATCGCGAAGAGGAACGGGAGAGCGCCGTAGATGCGCCACTGGACGTATCCGGATACGGTATCGACGCGAACCGGCAGCGGCAGTATCCAGCTGTAAGTCCGCCCGAACGCTTCCAGCTGGTGGCCAAGTGCGATCCGCGAGGCGGCGGTGGCGCCTGCCGCCTTCCCGTAGGCCGCGGCCTGGATGTAGCCGTAGACCACGCCGAAGGCGCTCATGCCGATCACACCAGCACGCTGGAGCCGCCACGCGATCCGGAGCACGTCAGCTCCCGGTTTCTACCGCCGCCGGCGCTTCGGACGCGCCGTCGCGGTAGTAGGTCAGGAAAACCTCCTCGAGACTCGGCTCGTGGCTGGTGAGATTGGTTACCTCCGAGCCGGCGAGCGCCTCGAGCAGCGGCTCGAAACTGCCGCGCACGATGCAGCGCACGAGATGACCGTCGACTTCCAAGCGATCAACCCCCGCCGCGGCCCGGATCGCGGCAATCGGCACATCGCCGCCGAACTCGATCTCGACCTGATGGAACCGCATCTCGTGCAGCTCGTGGAGCGATGCAGTCCTTACCAGCCGTCCGGCGCGCAGAATGGCAACGCGGTCGCTGACGTGCTCGACCTCCGATAGGATGTGGGACGAGAGAAACACGGTTGCGCCGTCGTGCTTGACCTCGCGACACATGTCGTAGAACGCCTGTTGGTTGAGGGGATCGAGGCCGCCGGTCGGCTCGTCCAGAATCAGCAGCCGCGGCTGGTGCATGAAACCCAGCACGATGGCCAGCTTTTGCTTGGTGCCCCGTGAGTATTCGCGAAAGCGCTGCGCGAGATCGAGGCTGAACCGCTCGCAGATCCGTGCGACCACCCTGTCATCGACCCCACCGCGCAGCCCAGCCATGTAGGCCACGATCTCGCTGCCACGCAGCCCGCCGAACTGGGGGAGCTCACCGGGCACATAGCCCACGAGCCGCTTCGCCTCGACCGCCTGTCGCTGGCAGTCGAGCCCGAAGATTTGCGCCGAGCCGGCGGTCGGGTGGATGAGCCCCATCAGCAGCCGAATCGTGGTGGTCTTGCCGGCGCCGTTCGGTCCGAGGTAGCCGAGAACCTCGCCCTCTTTGACCTCGAGATCGAGATCGAAGAGGCCGCGCTCTGAGCCGTAGTCTTTCGTCAGGCCCCCGATCTGAATCGCAGCGGTCGGCCCACCCACCATGTGCCGATTCTGTCATGTCCTGGCCCGAAACGCTACCGTGCATCATCGGCCGTGAGGTCTCGGCGGCCCCTGCCAGGTTACGGCGTGCGGCGTCGCAGCGTGGTAGCCCCCAGCGTGAGCGCGAGCACGACACATCCCGCCACTACCACGATGTCGCGCACCAGCTCAGCCGTCACAGTCGGGCTTGCCGCCAGAATCTTGACCGCGTCGACCGCGTATGAAAGCGGCATCACATCCGAGAGCCAGAGCAGCACCGTCGCCATTTGATCGCGCGCGACGAAGAGCCCACAGAGCAGGATCTGGGGCGCGGCGATCAGCGGCATGAACTGCACGGCCTGAAACTCGGTGCGCGCGAAGGCGCTGACGAACAACCCCAGTGCCATGCCGAGAAGCGCGTCGAGGGTGGCAACCAGGACCAACAGCGCCAGCGGCCCGGCGATCGTCAGTCCCAGCCAGGTCACCGCCAGCGCCGTTACCAGCGCGACCTCGATCACCGCGAAGGTACCGAAGGCAAGGCCATATCCCAGCAGCAGGTCGAGCTTGCCGATCGGCATGGCCATCAGCCGCTCGAGCGTTCCGGACGTCCGTTCGCGCAACATCGCCACCGAGGTGATGAGGAACATCACGATGAACGGAAAGATGCCGAGCAGCGAGGGCGCGACGTGCTCGAAAACCAGCTGGGAGTTGAAGACATACCGCATCAGGATGATGAGCAGCGCCGGCAGCCCGATCATCATCGCCACCGTTCGCCGATCGTGCCGCAGCTGCCCGAAGATCCGCTGGGTCGTCGCCAGGGTACGGCGCAGATTCATGACCGCGCTTCTCCCAGCGCCGCGCGAATCAGGTAGAGAAACGCCTGCTCCAGACTGGCCGTCCCGGTCCGCGACCGCAGCGCATCAGGCGTCTCATGAGCCAGGATGGCGCCATCTCGCATCAGAACGAGCTGCGGACAGCGCTCCGCCTCATCCATCACGTGGCTGGAAACAAGCAAGGTGACACCGCCGGTCGCCTGCCGGTGAAACAGCTCCCAGAGGTCATCGCGCAGCACCGGGTCGAGACCGACCGTCGGCTCGTCAAGGACCAGCAGCTGCGGGTCGCCGAGCAGGGCGATGGCAAGACTGGCCCGCGACAGCTGTCCGCCCGAGAGGTTGCCGGCCAGCTGATGGCGCTGGACTTCCAGGCCGACCTCCGCCAGCA
Source organism: Chloroflexota bacterium (assembly GCA_035295425.1). Taxonomy (GTDB): domain Bacteria; phylum Chloroflexota; class UBA5177; order UBA5177; family UBA5177; genus DATGJB01. The sequence continues at coordinate 31,374 of DATGJB010000062.1, forward strand.
CCCGGTCGATAGAGCCGGCGCCGATTCCCAGCACCGCGGCAAAGTAACGAAGATTCTCGGCAACGGTCAGGTCCGCGTAGACCGCCGGCAACTGCGTCGAGTAGCCGATCCGCCGGCGCAGACCGGGACTCCCGGCCGGGAGTCCCAGGACCGTAACGCGTCCCGACGCCACGACCTGCACGCCGACGATCGAGCGCATCAGGGTCGTCTTCCCGCATCCACTGGGTCCGATCAATCCGGTAATCGAGCCGGCAGGGATGGCGAGCGTCAGTCCGTGCAGGACCTCCCGGCCACCACGCACCACCCGCAAGCCATCGACCGCCACCGCCTCTGGCGGCGCGGCCAGCACCGCCATATCTGCACCCATCACCCCAGCCTACTCTCTGATCGCCGAGTGCCGGCATCAGGTGGCGAGCCGGCAGATCTCCGGTATCCATCCGATAGGCGCCGATGTCTCGCGGACGTACAGTGAAACTATACGGAACAGTGCTTCACTCGCGGCTCCGACACGAGGAGTAATCCATGCGCCGCGTTCTGGTACCACTCGACGGCACCGACTTCGCTGCCTCGGTCCTCCCGGATGCGCAGCGACTCGCCGGCCGAGACGGCACGCTGATTCTCGTTCACGTCGCTACCGAGCATGAGCAGCTCGATGGCGAGGACTACCTCACGACCCTGTCGGCAGAGCTGCGGCGCGAAGGGATCGCCGTGGAGGACCACGCGCTGCGGGGAGTAGACGCGGCATCGACAGTAGACGCGGCAGCCGGCCGGTATGCCGCCGATGCCATTGCCATCGCTACCCATGCCCTGAGCGCCGCCGAGCGCTGGAGGCACGGCAGCATTGCCTGGCGGGCGATGATACGCAGCACGGTCCCCATTCTCTTCCGGCATGTGGGGCCAGACGCGGCATTGCTGCCGCAACCGGAGCGGCGGCGCCTGCTTGTCCCGCTGGACGGATCGCCACTGGCCGAGCTCGCAGTTCCACTGGGTGCAAGCCTCGCCGCGGAGTGGTCTGCCCCACTCACGCTGGCTCACGTGCTCACCAGGGCGGCCCCACCTTCCGCATCCGATGGCAGGGCCGAAGCGGAGCGGTACCTGCGATCTGTCGCCACTGCAGCCTCGGCGCCGGCAGAGGTGGAAGTGCGCACCGGGCCGGTGGTCGATCAATTGGCGGCTCTGGTGGCCGAGCGGAGCATCACGGACGTCGTCATGACGAGCCTCGGTCGAACGGCAGCCCGTGAAGTGATCATCGGTGCCGTCGCCGGTGAGCTCATCCACCGCCTGCGATGCCCGATTCTCGTTCTCCCACCACTTCTGGTCCTTGAGTCGACATCCGCTGCCGGGTGACATAGGTTCCCGAGACGCGGAATATCGGTCGCGCGCTCGATAGCCTGCGTTGCACCGCGTAGATAGGCTGGTGATGGTTGACCGGATCGGAACCATTCCGGACGCAGCAAGCGCGTAAGAGCGCTTCAGTCGACGCCAGATGGTTGCATGACGGCCCAGCCTCACCATCAGACAGACCGCTAGGAGGTTAGACCGTGACCACACGCATAGCGATCAACGGCTTCGGCCGGATCGGGCGGCAGGTATTCAAGCTTGCCGAGCGCTTCCCCGAGCTGGAGATCGTCGCCATCAACGACATCGCAGACGTCGCCAACATGGCATATCTGCTCAAATACGACACCGTCTATGGGCGTGACGAGCGCGAGATCGTGGCAGAGGAAGACGCCATCGTCATCGCTGGCAAGCGCTATCCCTTCCTTGCCATCGCTGATCCCACGCAGCTCCCCTGGAAGGCGCTGGGTGTGGACATCGTGATTGAATCCACCGGACGGTTCAAGACCGCGGAGCAGGCTGAGGCCCATGTAACGGCGGGCGCGCGAGCCGTGGTCGTCTCGGCGCCGGCAAAGGGCGCTCCCACCTTCGTGCTGGGCATCAACGAGTCACAGTACGACCCGGAGCTGCACCGTGTCATCTCCAACGCCTCCTGCACGACGAATTCGATTACCCCGGTCATGGCGGTGCTCGACGAGAAGTTCGGTGTGGCGAAGGCGCTGATGACGACCATCCACTCCTACACCGCGGACCAGCGGCTGGTGGATAGCCCCCACAAGGACTACCGGCGAGGCCGGGCCGCAGCGCAGAATATCGTTCCCACCAGCACCGGAGCGGCACGCGCCACGACCCAGATCCTGCCGCAGCTGGCCGGGCGCTTCGACGGCATCGCGCTCCGCGTTCCGACGCTCGACGTCTCGGTGTCCGATCTGACCGTGCTGCTCAAAACGAAGACATCTGCCGAAGAGATCAATGCAGCCTTCCGCGAGGCCGCGGCCGGACCCAAGCTGAACGGCATCCTCGGCGTAACGGACGAGCCATTGGTGTCGTCCGATTTCCTGGCCGACCCACGCTCGACGATCGTGGACCTCTCGCTCACCCAGGTGGTCGACGGCGACCTGGTCAAAGTTTTCGCCTGGTATGACAACGAGTGGGGCTACTCCAATCGCCTGGTGGAGGAGGCCGCCCTCGTGGCGAAGAGCCTGGAGCGCACACTGGCCCCCGCAGGGGTGTGATGTAAATCCCGCCAAGATCTCGGGAGGGTCACGAGCAGTCGTGGCCCTCCTTTCGCATCTCTCATCGGCGCTCAGCAGATGGCTGACACCGCCATCGGTCCTCCGCGCGAGAAATATCAGGTGGACACCCGATAGCGGATTGGCCGCGGCCGGAATAGGGTGAGGATGCAGGGAGAAGGGCGGGAGGCCGAAAGTCATACGATGCCCTCAGGTCATCAGACGGAGATAGAACGGACGGTCGCGCGCCGGACTACTCCGGCCTCTCTGCCCCTTCCCTGGTATTTGGGACTTCCAGAAGGAGGATGTTACCCATGATCAACGCACCCACCCGCTATCAGCCGGAGTTCAGCCTGACCAGACTGCCGGATATGATCGATCAGCTCTTCCGGGAGAGCTTCGTCTTCCCGACCCGGTTCGAGCGATTCTTTGACACCAGACGGTACAGCAATCTGCTCGAAACCGAGAAGGCATACATCGTCCAGCTCATGATGCCGGGCATCGACATCAACAAGGTCAACGTGCAGGTCGTGGGGAGGCAGCTCACCATAAAGGCAACGTGTGAGATTCCGACCTACGAGCATGCCGCGTATCTCTGGCACGGTCTTGTCGATGAGGAGTTCGCAGAGGTCTTCACGCTCCCCATCGAGGTCGTCGGGGAGAAGGCCGAGGCAACCTATGATCTCGGCATTCTGACCATCACGCTTCCCAAGCTGGAGCAAGCCATTCCGAAGCCGATCAAAGTCCACGCCTACAAGAAGTAACGTCGCGCGAGTCCAGGAAAACGGCCCCGCCCATCCTTCGCGGATGGGTGGGGCCTCCACGCATAGGGCTCCGAAACCTGGAAAATCGGATCGACGCCCGATGTTGCGGAGCACGGTCAGGGCATACAGTGCAAGTGGGTGTTCCGCTGATCCGACATTATCCTCGGCGCAGCACCCAGGGATTTCCAGGAGGTGTCGCGATGGCAATCTGTGATCGCGTGCCAATCCGTGTTCATCACACCCGCCAGCAACCGCGGGTGGACCAAGAGCCGTACGAGCTAAGCGCAGAGCGCTTTGCCGGCGCGCTGCTCCATCCTGTGCCCTTGATCGAGATGCAGGACCGCTTCGGAATCAGGCACGCCGGGTGGAAGATCGTGGCGATCTGGCCGGAGGCCGCGCGCATCGGACCGATCGAGGCTGGCGACCGACTCGAGGTCGGCGACCAGGTGTATCCGGTGCTTGGCGTCGTGGAGTATCCGACCTGCTACATGGACGTCTACCTCGCCGCCTAGCATTCAATCAGCTCACATGCTCGAAGTCGACTTCAGGAGCGAGGGCCGCAGCTGCCTCACGTACCCGGTCGAGCGACGGACATCGATTGGACCTGGCTCGACGAAACTGCCGCTTCGCCTCGGCGATGAATCCGAACACGTCCCAGCCATAGTCCGTTTCCAGGCTGCCGCGGCTCATCACCAGCGCCTTCAGCTCAGACAACGGAAGGCACGCCTCTGCCCACCGGCAGTCGGCGCAGTATTCTTCGTGCCCGGGTAGAGAATTCACACCGCTCCCTCCCGAAGGTACGGCATCCGCGCCGCCAGATGCGCTCCAGGTTGTACACATCACCTCCGGACGTCCCCAACCAGCTTGCACTCGCTCCATAAATGTGATATCTAATAGATATCACATTTATGGAGGCAGGAATGAGCCAACAAGAACAGCCAGCGGTCGCCGCCGAGCCGGTCGGGCACGCCGGGGCACGGGTGGCGATTCGAGAGCGGCAGGCATTCATGGTCAGTGGCTGGCTCGGGATGGTGATACTGCTCGGCTGCGCCACCTTGACCTACGGGGCGGTGAAGGCTCAAGCAGACGGCTGGACGGCGCTTCCCATCGTTGTCTTTGTCGTCGTGCTGAGCACGCTAGTCATCGTCCCCCCGGGACAGAGCCAGGTCGTGCAGTTCTTCGGGTCCTACGTCGGCACGGTACGCCGGCCGGGATTGTGGTCGGTGGTGCCGCTGACGCGCCGTCGCAGCGTGAGCGTCCGGGTGCGGAACTTCGAGACCAACCGGCTGAAGGTCAACGACGCGGACGGCAATCCGGTTGAGATCGCGGCGATCGTCGTCTGGCAGGTGGCCGACACCGCCAAGGCGGTGTTCGCGGTGGACGACTACCCCGACTTCGTGTCGGTGCAGGCGGAGTCCGCCCTCCGGCACGTGGCCAACGGACATCCGTACGACGACACCCAGGGTAGCGGGACCTCACTGCGTGGCTCGACTGACGTGGTCGCGGCGCAGCTCGCCGGGGAGGTTGCCGAGCGGGTGGCGCTCGCCGGCGTTGAGATCGTGGAGGTGCGAATCAGCCACCTCGCCTATGCGCCCGAGATTGCTCAGGCGATGCTGCGGCGGCAGCAGGCCAATGCGGTGGTCGCAGCCCGCTCTCGGATCGTCGAGGGCGCGGTCGGCATGGTGGAGATGGCGCTGCAGCGCCTGACCGAGCAGGGTGTGGTCGAGCTGGACGAGGAGCGCAAGGCGGCGATGGTAAGCAACTTGATGGTGGTGCTGTGCGGAGACCAGCCGCCGTCGCCAGTCGTCAATGCCGGAACGCTCTATTCGTGACTCGCGACCGCAAACCCATCCTCCTCCGGATGGACCCGGCCGTGCACGACGCTCTAGCGCGCTGGGCGGCAGATGAGTTTCGCAGCGTCAACGCGCAGATCGAGCTGCTGCTGCGACGCGCCCTCGCCGATGCCGGCCGGATGCCCAAGCAGGCGAAACCGCTGCCGCGCCGCGGCCGGCTGCGCGCCGGCGAGCGTGAGTCCGAGGAAGCCGGATGACCCCTCATATCAACCGGACAGATAGATTCGATTCAGCACCTGCGAAAGGGACGCTGCCGGACCAGAGAGAACCAACCCTCGTGCAACCAGCTACCGGGCCGCTGCTTGCGCTCGCAGCGACGTCGTTTATTGCCCACATGCTTGTCGCCGGGAACTACGGGTACTTTCGGGACGAGCTGTATTACATCGCCGACGGCCGGCACCTTCAGGCCGGCTACGTCGATCAGCCGCTGCTCATGGGCTGGCTGGCGGCGTTGCTGCGCCTCCTGGCCGGCGACGGTCTGATCGCGATCCACGTCATCCCCGCGCTCGCCTGCGCTGCGATCATCGTCATCACCGGACTCATGGCGCGTGAGCTAGGAGGTGGCCGTGTGGCGCAGCTGGTCGCGGCGACAACCGCCTTCTTCACGGTGATCTTCATGGCAACCGGCGCGCTCTTCTCGATGGATGTGCTCGATCAGCTCTGGTGGACGCTGGCCGGCCTCGTTCTGCTGCGCCTACTGCGGCGCAACGCACCTCATCTGTGGCTGCTCCTCGGGGTAATTGTCGGCGCGGCCCTGCTGACCAAATTGACCGTGCTCTTCTTCGGCCTCGCCCTGTTCCTGGCGCTGCTCGTCACGCCCGAGCGCCGTTACCTGCGTACTCGCTGGCCGTACCTGGCAGCGGTAATCGCCTTCCTCGGTCTCCTGCCCTATCTCATCTGGAACGCCAGCAACGGTTGGCCCACCTGGACGTTCTGGCACCACTACGGTGGAGTCGGCACCGGCCCGTTAGCTTTCCTCGCGGGGCAGCTTGGCCTGATGAACCCTATCGCCGTACCCCTGGCTGCGGTCGGCCTGGCGTTCTATTTTCGCCGGACCGGCGCGCGGTATCGCCTGCTGGGCTGGACGTTCGTCTTCCTCTATCTCATCCTGACCCTGCTGCGGGTGAAGGTGTACTTCCTCGCCCCCGCCTACCCGCTGCTGTACGCCCCGGGAGCGGTCGTGTTCGAGCGACTCCGCACGCGACGGTGGTTCGCCTGGACGCGGCCGGTCTATGTCGCCTTGCTGGTCCTGGTCGGCATCCTGCTGGCGCCCGAGGTCATGCCGATCCTGTCACCGGCCACGACGGCACATGCCTACGGGACCGTGCTGCTCGCCGATCGGTTGGGCTGGCAGGGCCTCACCCGCACAGTGGAGCAGGTCTACGCCGCACTCCCCGCGACCGAGCGGGCTCGCGCCTGCGTACTGGCCAGCAACTACGGGGAGGCCGGAGCCCTCCAGCAGCTTGCCCCGCGCGGCAGCCTGCCGCCGGTCATCAGTCCCCACAATAACTACTTCCTGTGGGGACCCGGCACGTGCAACGGGAGCGTCCTCATCACGATTGGCTATGCACCAGGTGACATACCGCATGTTCGCGCTCTCTACACTCACCTGGCGCTCGCGGCCACCAACCGCTGCCAGTACTGCGTGGAGTACGAGCGAACCCTGCCGATTTATGTTCTGTCCGGTGCGAGGAGACGGATCTTCCCGCAACTGTGGCCTGAACTCAAACACTACGACTGAGGCTCGAACGACAGGTATGAGCCGTCCTGAGCTCAGGCGTTCTCGCTTCAGACATCACGACGTTTCGAGTAATGGCCCTGCCACTCGACGCGTGATGAGGGCCGCGAGGCAGACGTCGTCGGAGCCACTCTACCACCGCGATCTGCAGCACTATTGGATCGCTCCCGGTAGAGCGGGACCGCGCCAACTGGCTCAAGTGTTCCGGAAACCGCGCCGGCTGACGCGGAACCGCAGATCACAGGCAGCGGTGCAGCGGCAGGGAAGAGCTATATGAAGGAACGGTTCGCCAGGAGCGCCCTCCATTACCCGTCTTCCGCAGGTAGGGAGGAGAGCCGCCACTGATGAACCGCATGACCGCGAAACCGGTGGCGGAACCGACGAAATCCAGCTGGGCGATCACGCTACGGATGCCGCGCGCCCGCGGCTGAACCCAGTGACGGCCCCCGTCAGTGGTGCGATACAGGTCCGAGCCGTTGCTTGCCCAACCATGGAACCGATCGGCGAAGCTGAAGATCGGTATGGAGCCGACTTGAGCGACCTCAGGAAGGACAAGGGGCGTCGTGTTCCTCCAGCTCATGCCACCGTCGTGGGTGACATAGGCGTCGAGGACGTCGGCCGACTTTCCGCGTACGAGCTGGACCGGGAGGATGCCCTCAGCATGACCGAAGAAGAGAGGAGGGTAGGTTTGACTTGCGTGGTATCCGTTGGGCAGCGGCAGTCGCTGGCGTTGCCACTGGCGGCCACTATCCCGCGTGACCCAGAGGAAGGGACCCGATGTCGCTGAAGGAGCGAAGAACGAGCCGGTGGCCCACCCGGTCCTGCCGTCGAGGAAGGTGATCGCACGACCGCAGTTGCAGCTGGGAAACATCACGGCCGAGCGGCGGCCTGGCCCTGCTGCCAGCACACGCGTCCAGTGCAGGCCACCGTCGACGGTGCGCAGCAGGATGAAGTATGGAACAGCCATCGTGCCGGCATCAAGCCAGAACCAGCCGTCATGGCGATTGGCAAAGGTCAGGTCACTGAATGGCTCGACGCTGCCCTGCACCGGCATGCGCGCCTGCTGCCACGTCCGGCCGCCGTTTGTGGTCCGGAAGACAGTGACCGGGCCTCGCTGGATCGCGTTGGTCTTCGGGAGCACAGCCGGGCTCACTGCAATCCAGGCGTCGGTCCCCGAGAGAAAGTCCGCTGCCATCTGATAGCGCTGAGGCAGACCGCAGGGCATGACGTCGGTCCAGTTCCGCGCGCCGTCGGTGGTCCGGAAGACGACGCGATTCGAGACGCTCCAGCCGATCCGGGTAGTCATCATCCGGATCGAGGTGAGAGGCAAAGCCGCTCGCATCGCATCCGCCGGCACTGCCTGCGGCGCCAGGGACGCAGCCACGAGGAGCATGCCGGCCACCGCTCCATACCAGCCGCGGCGGCGGCGCGTGGGAGATGATCTCAATTCCACGTCAGCTCACCGCCCGAGCCGGACAGCCACGCACCGGGCTCCACGCCCCAGCGGCCGTGACACTGCCACATGGCGATCTTGACGACATGGAAGCCGTTCCGGTGCTTCATGTTGGCCCAGGGAACGCGCGAGTAATCGAAGGTGTACCAGCCGCTGACACCAAAGGCCAGGATGTGATTCCGGGTCAGGATTGGGATGTGGAGCGGCCTGATACCGGTAACTCGCGCGGATCGGAGAATGGAATGATTCATCTCTTCGCGAGACGGTGGCTGCCACGGCGGCCTGCCGGCCCATCCCTCCAAGCCGACCGGCGAGCCTGAGCCGTTCGGCACGGTTATCACCTTCCCGCAGGAGGCCTCGAGCTGCCAGGCCGCGTGGTAGCGATGGGCATTCAGGGCCGCGAAGTACTGCGCCACGATCTGCCGGGGAGTGAGTCGCGCGGCCTGCCGCTCGATACCTCCGCCGGTGGCGCGAGCCGGCAGGGGAAAGAGCAGTATCGCCACGACGCCGACCAGCACGGAATGTCTTGCCAGACGCATGTCGCCCTCCTTCGCGAACGCTGTTCGCCATAGAGGGAACGCCCCAGAGGCCGAGAATGTTACAGGAACTGCGCCTTCACGCCACAGGCCGTCGGCACGAGTGTAGCCAGGCTCGCCCGGTGTCCGCCCGCTCAGCCGTGCTTCGACGCGCTAGCGAACGCTGTGGGAGGGCAGGGAAACCTCCCAGCCAATGGACCGCAAGAACGAGGCGAGATCTTCCTCTTTGAAGTAGAGTGGCACCTGCCACGCAGCCCAGATGGTATTCGGGACATGCATCATGATCTCGCCGTCCCGGTCCGGAGCTTTCTCAATCTCTACCCACTTGCCGGATTGCTCTGGAATCTTCACGGTAACCTCCTCACAGCCACAAGCCCGATCGGATTTGGTTCATCCACTCGGCATCGGATCGGAGCAAGCTGCCCGAATCTCGTCGAATGGTGCCTTCAGTGTGCCGCCCGGAGGGAGCGCCGCCTATCGGGCGCGCACCCGATATTGCAGGCGTGCTGAACCGAGGGCGCGTCGAGACCGCGAGCACGAGGGGATGCGCCGCAGCGCTGTCAGTCCCGGAATACGTCGCGGGTCGTGGTGCGCGACGACCAGGCGACGAGGAGCACGACCAGCAGGACAAAAACGGCGACAACCGCTAGAAAGACCACATTGATGTTGAGCTGCTGGAGCACGAGGACCGTCAGGCCCCCCGCCACGCCCGCCAGCACGAGCCGAACGGTTTCCATACGTCTGCTCCCTTCCAGATCCGGATTCCAGCCGGAGCTGTGATCCCTCTCCAGAGCTGTCCAGAGTCAGGGTACCAGCGGCGATGGGATCACGCCATCTGGTGTGGACCCGCCCTGCCTGCCCGTCCCATTGGACCACCGTCACAGTGACGACCATGCCAAAGCGACATCCTGGGTCTGCAGTCCGTCGGCCCATCGAGGGTACCGCGACGAAGACACCGACGACCGGCGCTCAACCGGTCAGGCGATATAGATGTCGCCCTTGGAGTCGATCTTCATGTCGATGGGGGCCAGCGGCGTGGGCGGCGGTCCGCCGACGACTTGAGCGCCATGCGCAGGATCGAAGGTGCCACCATGACACGGACAGACCAGGAGGCGCTGGCTCGAATCGTACTGGACAGTGCAACCGGCATGCGTGCACACAGCGTCGTAGGCGTAGAAAGTCGACCCGGAGCCGTGAATGATGATCGCCGGATCGCCCGACTTTGGGTCGTTGACATAGCCGGCAGCATTGGATGGAAGCTGGCGGACATTGCCGATCTTCCTGAACCCGGCCGGGATGCCGGCCGGTGGGGCGCTGGAGCTTCCCGCGGTGGGACCCGGAGTAGGCGCTCCACCGGGCGCGGTCGCGGTGGTGGGAAGCTTGAGCGCGGTGCCGCTCGCGCTGGCCCTTGGGTGCAGCCCAAGCACAACCAGGACGAGACCGGCGATGGACGCGACGAGCGCCTCTGCTCGCGTGATCGCTCCGCGGCGTGGCGCGGCGGCCTCGCTAGAAGGACCACCGGCTTCCTCGTCGTCCGCGAGCGCCGTGTGTGGTGGCGCCAGCACGAGCGGAAGAGCCCAGCCGCCGGCTGAAGGCCCGAGCCGACGCTGGAGATTGCGCAGCAGGGCCGGACGGACGACCGAATCGAGGGCGAGCGGACCGGGGCCGGTCAGCGCCAGGGTGAGCCAGCACATCACAAAGACGATATCCGAGCCGTAGAAGAATGGATAGGTATTCCAGCTGGCCGACAGGAAGAAGGTAAAGCTCAGTACCAGACCCACCAGAGCGGCAGGGCGGGTAAAGAGGCCGAGCAGTACCAGGGCCCCGACCGCCATCTCGGTGGCAATCGTCAGCGCGCCGATGAAGACGGCATGCTCCATCATGTGATGCAGCACGGTTGCGATGGGCGAGTTCCGGCTGAAGGCGAGGATCTGGCTGCCGATGTAGGTGGAGGCTCCGGCATGGAAGAAGCCGGGATCGGTCAACTTCTGGATGCCGGCGTAGATGAACGTGACGCCAAGGAAGAGGCGCAACGGCAGGATTGTCACGGCCGGGATCGAGCCCGCCTGAAGGACATTGGACAGATTGGCTCGCGGTTCCTGAATCGGAGGGTCGGGCCGCCGTGTTCTGGGAACGGGCCGGCGCTGTGCGGTCAAGAACAAACTCCTGGATAAGGTGAGGGACTCAAGGGCGGTCCATTCGCCGGATCCGGAGGTAGCCGGCCAGAACAAATCCACCTGGTGGTTAGCGTGCGCCAGCGCATCCCCCCGGTCGCTTGGGCGCCACTACATCGATCGTATCCCCGCAAAATGAGGGCCAGGTTGGACGCGTATGAAGAAACTGTCATTTCTCGAGCGTCGACCGAGCGTCACGATGGCGCCACCAGATCGACGTACACTTCGCACTCGCCTCCTTCAAAATGACTGCGGACCGGACCGACCGACTTGAGGAGGCCAAACATCGGCACGTTGCCGGGCAGGATCTCGGCGACAAACTGGGTGATGCCGTTCTCGAGCGCAGCCGCTTTCAACCGCTCCATGAGCCGGCGGCCGATGCCATGGCCCTGGTAGGCGTCCTCGACGACGAAGGCCACCTCGGCCAGCGCCGGCGCAATCCGGTTATAGCGAGCAACGCCGACGATCCGGCCACGCGTACCGGTGGTCGCGAGGATCGCCACCCGATCGTGCCCATCGACATCGGCGAAGTCGTGGGCAAGGGGTGTCGAGAGCTCGCGCTTGGCCCCGTGAAACCGCAGCTCGACGGTCAACCCGGAAAGACGCTTGTGGAACTCCTGGAGCCGGTGCCAGTCGTCCCGCCTGATCGACCGGAAGTGCAGATGGTGGAGCGAGTCAGCGATCCGGTCGCTATCCGGCTCACGCTCCGCAGTGGCGCCGGCCGGCGTGGGCGCCTTCGGGCCGCCCGTCTTGTCTTGATCCATTTGAACCTCGTCGCACCCTAGAAGAACATGCGGCACCCGGCCGGCCCCGCACTCTCACTCTAGTCGGCAGTAACCGGTCAGGGCATCGGGTGAACAGCCGATATTTCAGGCACGCCCGCTTCACTTTCCGCCTGGCCGAAGGGAGATGCGCGCTGGCCCATCAGATATGACAGAAGTGTTATCGCCCTCTCATCGCGCTATAACCTCGGCTCTGGATGCTGGAGATACATGGATTGCCCAAAGGAGGTTAGCCATGTCACACCGCATTCACGGAGTCAACCGGGGAGAGGCCGAAGACGCCTTCCGCCCCGATACACCTGCGGACAACCCAGCCGCGGAGAGCCGTTCCATGCACCGAGCCGCGTTCATGCGCACGGTGGCGGCGGCGGCGAGCGTTCTCGCCACCGGCGACGTGCTGTTCGGCCCGGTCAAAGCGTACGCGGCCCGGGTCAAAGCAGCCGCACCCGGACGGCTGCTCGGCAACATTGCGTCACTGGCCCGCAACCACGCCCTGTCGTACACCGACCCGAAGTCCGGCGATCCCGCCGTGCTCATCCGCCTGGCGAACGGCAAGGTCGTGGCGTACGACGCCGTCTGCACGCACGCCGGCTGCACCGTTCCCTACAATCCCCAGCGCCGCCTCCTGATCTGTCCCTGCCACGGCGCGACCTACGATCCCACCGCCGGCGCTCGGGTCATTTCCGGGCCGGCGCCGGCGCCGCTGCAGCGGTTGCCGGTTCGCGTCGACGCCAAAGGCAACGTCTACGCCCTCAACGCCAAACCCGCGCCCGGCAAGCCGCCGGTCGGCTTCCACCAGCCGCCGCCACCCAGCGCGGGTGGTGACGACGGAGGATCGGGGGACGATGGGGGTCGTAGCACGAGCCGCACGAAGCACCGACACACCGGCGACGATTGATCACACCCGCGCCACCCCCTCGTTTCGACACGCCCATTCATTCACAGAAGGATCACACTCCATGGCATCATTCATCACTCATCCCCGACTGCGCCTGATCGCACCGCTCGCGCTTTGCGCGGCGATTCTCTCGCCGGCGGCCGCGCTGGCTGCAAGCCCTCGCGCGCCCGTCTGGGCGACCTACAATCCCACCACCAGAACGGCGCATCTCACCGTGATCTCCGCCTACGGGCAGGATACGTACAACTTCAACGGCGGCACCAACGGCCACTTCGTGTTCACCGTCCCACTGGGCAGCAAGGTGATGATCACCTACTCGAACGCCTCGACCATGATGCTGCACGGTATGGAGATCGTCAAGTGGACCGGCAAGCTTCCCCTGGCGACTATCCCGCGGCCGGCATTCCCGGGCGCTGCCTCTCCCAACTACCGCCACGGCACGCCGAGTGGCGTGACCCAGACTGTCCGATTCACGGCGAGCAAGGCCGGTCGATACCTGCTCATCTGCCCGGTGCGGAATCACGTCAAGTTTGGCCACTGGGCGTGGTTCATCGTGTCACGAACCGCTACCACCGCAACCGGCGTTTTGAAGTAACGCATACCCTTCCCCTCTCCTAAACGAGCGCGGGCCGGTCGTCCCCCGAGGACCGGCCCGCGTTTCGTCGTATGACACCTGCAGCGCGATGGCCCACCCCGGCAGGACCGTTCCCGGGGCAGTCGGAGGACGGTAGCGCGGTCATGCGGGCGTGCGACGGCCCGGATCGCTACCATACGGCTGGGAGTGCCTCGTGCCGCCACACCGGCGAACGCCATGCCGGCCTCCCGAGGAGAAAAGGTCATGGTCGTTCGATACCCCACCGCCCAAGAGGCCGTCGCGGGCATCCAATCCGGACAGCGCGTCTACGTCCACGGCGCCAGCGCCTTTCCCCAGTCGCTCATCACCGCCCTCGTCGCCCGTGGTGAGGAACTGTATGACGTCGAGATCGTTCACCTGCACACCAACGGCGCGGCGCCCTACGTCGACGAGCGGTACCGTGGTCACTTTCATCACCGTGCGCTGTTCGTTGGTCCCAACACCCGTGAGGCGGTTGACTCGGGACGAGCAACCTACGTACCCATCTTTCTCTCGGATGTCCCCCAGATGTTTCGCAGCGGCCATCTACCGCTCGACGTGGTCCTTGTCCAGGTCTCGCCGCCGGACAGTCACGGTTTCTGCTCCCTTGGCACGTCGGTTGACTGTATCGCCGCGGCCTTCGAAGCGGCCACGATCCGCATCGCGCAGATCAATCCCCAGATGCCCAGGACGCACGGAGACTCGTTCATTCCTCTCGACCGCCTCACCGGCTATGTCGAGATCGACGAGCCGCTCCAGGAGTTTCATCCCCGTCCGCCGGACCAAACCCAGCTTGCCATCGCCGAGCAGCTCGCCGCCCTCATTCCGGACGGTGCAACGCTCCAGCTTGGCATTGGCGGTATCCCCGACGCGGTGTGTCGCGCCCTGGTCGATCGGAAGGATCTGGGCATCCACAGCGAGGTCATCTCAGACGGTGTGATCGACCTGGTCGAGCGCGGTGTGATTACCGGGTCACGAAAGACCATCAACCGCGGGAAGATCGTCGTCGCCTTCCTCAACGGCACGCGCCGTCTCTTTGACTTCGCCGACGACAACCCGATGCTGGAGATGCGGTCGATAGACTACACCAACAACACGCGCATTATTCTTCAGCTAGACGACATGATCGCCATCAACTCGGCGCTCGAAATCGACCTCACCGGACAGGTATGCGCCGAGTCGATCGGCCCCCGGATCTACAGCGGCGTCGGGGGGCAGATGGATTTCCTGCGTGGCGCGGCCCTGGCGCGGGGTGGAAAGCCTATCGTCGCCCTGGCGTCAACCGCCAGGGGCGGCACGGTTTCGCGAATTGTGCCGACCCTTCAGGCCGGCGCCGGCGTGACCACATCCCGCGCCCATGTTCACTACGTCGCAACCGAGTTCGGCGTCGTCAACCTCCATGGGAGGGATCTGGCCGAGCGAGCGCGTGCCCTGATCGGCATCGCCCATCCCAGCTTCCGTGACGACCTGGAGTGCGGGGCACGCGAGCTCCGTCTTCTGCCCGGCTTCTGACGCTCGGGCCTTCTCCAGCCGCAAGGCCGTGTTCCACCGCGACTGCCGGCCAGGAAGGACGGTTTCAGGCGCTTTCGGCCCAAAACTCGGTTGGCTACCCGATGGCCGGAACGCCACCACTCGCGTACGGTCAGGGTGAGAGTGCCTCTGCCACTCTCCACGCTCGAATCGCGAGCGAGGGAGGTTTTTCATGGTGTCGGACAAGAGCTACCTACTACATGCAAAAGGAGTGAGGGCTGTGCGCCGTGTTCTCGTGCCGATCGATGGATCGGATCTCTCCCAATCGATTATTCCCGACGCTCGCCGGCTGGCCGGCCCGGACGGCGAGCTGGTACTGATTCGCGACGCCAGCGAGCCGGGCTACGATCCGGATGACGCCGTCACGGCCGGGGTCGAGGGGTACGAAGAGTCGGAAAACTATCTCGATGCCCTCGCCACCACGTTGCGCGCAGACGGTGCCAGGGTGCTCACCCAAACCTTCGTGATGGGCACGCCGGAGCGTGCCATCCTCGAGGCGATCGGGATCTTCCGCCCTGACATGGTCGCCTGTGCCACGCATGCGCGACATGGACTCGACCGGCTGATGCGGGGAAGTGTGGCCTGGACTGTTCTGACCCACAGCCCCGTCCCAGTCCTGCTGCGGCATCCCAGGCACCTGTCGGCCATGCTGGAAGGAGATCACTGGTATCGGCGGCGCATTCTGGTACCGCTCGATGGCTCGGCACTGGCAGAGAAAGCGCTTCCGCTGGCCGAGACGCTGGCAGCCGAGTGGAACGCCTCGGTATGCCTGGCCCGTGTCGTCTCGGATGCCCCCCTGCCGACCCCTCTCGGCTTCGGCGCACCGGTCTACGCGCCGGAGATCGATCACCGCGCGGAGATGCGCGACGCAGACGAGTATCTCGAAGCGATCGCGAAGCCCCTGCGCGGTGAAGTGCACCGAGCGACAGTGCTCGGCAACCCGATCCCCACACTCAAGGCGCTCGTCGACGATTGGTGGATCACGGACATCGTCATGGCCACCCACGGCCGAACCGGCTTCTCACACGTCCTGCTGGGGAGCGTGACCGATGCCCTGCTTCAGACGCTGGACATACCCATCGTCGCTGTCCCGGCGCTTGCCGCCGCTCCGCACTCCGACGCCGCTGAGCCGGCCGCGGTCGAGCCGGTACCGGAAGTGGTAGGTGCAAATAGGGCGTAACCTGTCCGGATCTCAGGCCCGCAACCGATAGGAAGCGTCCGCCGGGATCCTTACACTCCGACCAAGTAGTGAACGATTCGTGCCGTCCGGCCGCTCAGAGCGCGAGCCACACCGGGCAAGAGGGGGAAGCCATGAGACGAATACTGGTACCGCTGGACGGGAGCACCCTGTCCGCGGCGATCATCCCGGACGCCCGGCGGCTGGCCGGGCGGGACGGCGAGCTCATCCTGGTGCAGGATGTGTGGCGCACCAGAAGCGATTTTGAGCCTGGAACACACACCACACCGCTGGCGCTCGACCGTGCCGCAGAGTATCTGGAGAGCATAGCTGATAGGTTGCGCGCCGAAGGGGTGAAAGTCCGCACCGAGACACTCGTGATCATGGACCGAGCGCGAGGCATTGATGATGCAGCGCGCATTTTCAAGGTCGATATGATTGCGTGCGCCACGCATGCCCGGACCGGCCTGAGCCGGATGGTGCGGGGAAGCATCGCCTGGGACGCGATGGCCCATAGCCCGGTGCCCGTCCTGCTACGCCACCCCGAGCAGGATGGCGCGGAAAAGCGGGCCGAGCCGGATAACAGACGAATCCTGGTACCTCTCGACGGCTCCGACTACTCGGAGAAGGCGCTTCCGCTGGCAGCCGAGCTGGCGCGGGAATGGGGACACACCGGCCCCGCTGCGCTCTACCTCACGCAGGTCATTCCCGATCTCGACATCCCCGACACACCGTATCAACGGTTCGATATGCTGCCATATGACCTGCACGGCCAGATGGTCGAGGCACAGACCCGGCTCGACGCGCTGGCGGCGCAGTTGCCGGGCGAGCCGCGGACGCACGTGGTCGCGGGTGACATCGTCGACAACCTGATGGAGGATGTGGGGGACTGGGCGATCACCGACATCGTCCTCGCCAGCCATGGCCGGTCCGGTCTATCCCGGGTCATCGTGGGCAGCGTGACCGACGCGCTCATCCAGCGGCTGCACTGTCCCATCATCGTCGTGCCGGCGCTGGTAGCTGAGAAGATCGACGCGGTCCTGCCACCGGCTCAGGAGATCATCGCGACCGCGCAGCGCTGATCGGTCACGGCGCCACCTCGCCCTCCGCGTTGCCCTGCATCGTCCAGACGACGCTGTCCGCGCCGATCGTCTGCAGTGCCTCGCTCACACCGGCCACGTCGAAGGAAGCTGGCATCTCCAGCATGAACACCAAGGACATGGTCTCATGGACTTCGAAGCGCTCCAGCCAGACAGCCCGGCAATGCGGCCTCAGGACACGCTCAACTCCCCGATCGAGGCCCGTCGCGACGTCGTGATCTCCACCACCCAGGCTCCCCAGGTGTGCCGTGGCAGGCGCCGCTCCACCAGTCGCAAGACCGCGAGCGTGAGAAGGATCATGATCGTGCCAATGAGGCCGATGGTGTAGAGGCCGGCCCCGGCCGCCATGCCCAGGGCGGCCGCCGCCCAGAGCCCGGCAGCCGTCGTCAACCCCCGGATCGAGCCCCGCTCCTTCAGGATGGCGCCACCGCCGATGAAGCCGATGCCGGTCACAATCTGCGCGGCGATTCGATCGGTGTTCGTCGGGCTGGTGCGGAAGGCGTACCCGCAGATGAGCATGAAGAGGGCAGATCCCAGGCTGACCAGGATGTGCGTGCGCATCCCCGCGGACTTGCCGACCAGATAGCGCTGGAGTCCGACGACACCCGCGAATGCCACCGCGGCCAGCAGGCGCAGGATGATCTCTTGCGTGCTGATCACGATCCCACCACCCAATCGGTCACGCCCGCTGCCGCGAGCGTGTCCTCACGGTACCACACGTGGGAACCGGCCTCGTCCCAGAAACTCGGCTCCTCGTGGCCCGGAAATCGGCTTGAGACCCGATGGACAAGCGCTCCCAGTCTCGGCAGAGTGCAGAGTGGAAGCTTGCATCTGGAGGAAACCATGAGGCCCGCGCTCCTTCCTACCGGGATGTCCACCCCTACACTGCAAGTCGAGCAGTCCGACCGCCCCTACGCGCGAATCGTGGTTGCCCTCGACGGAACAAGCGACGCCGAGGAGGTGCTCCCGCACGTGCTCCAGATCGCCCAGAGATTCAGTTCCCATCTCATCTGTGTCTGCGCGCTGGTACCGATCGGCGGGGTGATCATGGCAGAAACCGGATTTGGCGGAGGGTTCGGCCTGGCAGAGCTCATGGAATCCCAGGCGGAGATACGGTACGAGCGAACTGCCTACCTGGCCGACTTGCATCAGCGCCTCAGCCGGACCGGAATCCAGGTGACGTGCGAGGAGCCGGAGAGTCAGGCGGCCGAGGCCGTCGTCGAGGCAGCACGCCGGCACCATGCCGACTTGATCGCCATGACGACGCACGGTCGAAGCGGGCTCGGACGCGCAGTCATCGGCAGCGTCGCCGACGCCGTCATTCGCACTGCGCCCTGCCCGGTTCTGCTGGTACGCATGCAGCACCCCGCCTGAGGTGGGCCGGAACGGAGGGATCGTGACGCCATGAACCGGAGAGTAACGACAGGAGGCTCCTCGTGACATTCACTGCAACCGGGGACACGATCGAGCAGGGCTCGAGCCTGCACCCCGAGACGCTCATGATGAGCTACGCCTACCATCCCGAGTGGTCGGAGGGAGCCGCCAAACCTCCCATATTTCCCGCGTCGACGTATGTCTTCAAGAGCGCGCGTCAGGGCAAGCGATTCTTCTCACTGGCCTACGGACTCGAACAGCCGGAAGAGGGAGAGAAGCCCGGCTTGATCTATGGCCGCCTGAACCACCCGGGCCTGGAGATCCTCGAGCACCGTCTCTGCCTGTGGGACGGCGCCGAGGCGGGCGCCGTCTTCGAAAGCGGGATGGCCGCGATCGCGACCACGCTTCTTGCATATCTCAATCCAGGTGATGTCTTGCTCTACACCGAACCGGTGTACGGAGGCACCGATCACTTCATCCAGCACGTCCTGACGAGGCTCGGCATTCGCCCAATTGCCGTGCGGGCCGGCAGCGAGCCTGCCCAAATCGAGGTAGCGCTGGGGGCGGTCCCGCCGAATCGACTGGAAATGATCTACCTGGAGACACCTGCCAACCCGACGAACGCTCTGTCTGACATTCGGTTGTTCGCGGACATCGCACGTTCGTACTCGACGGTTGACCGACGGGTGCTGGTGGCCGTGGACAATACGTTCCTCGGTCCGCTGTGGCAGCATCCGCTGCGTCACGGCGCCGATCTCGTCCTCTACTCGGCCACCAAGTACATCGGGGGCCACAGCGACCTGATCGCCGGCGCCTGTCTCGGATCAGCGAAGCTGATCGCTCCGGTCCACGAGCTGCGAACCTTCATGGGCTCGATGGCCGATCCCTGGACGTGCTGGCTGCTGCTCCGCAGCCTCGAGACGATGCAGCTCCGTATGACCCGCCAGACGGAGAGCGCCCGCCTCGTTGCCGACTTTCTAGCCAGTCACCCCGCTGTGGAGCGCGTGCACTACCTCGGACACCTGGATCGCTTCGATCCCCAGTACGAGATCTACCGCCGGCAGTGCCTGGCGCCGGGGGCGATGATCTCGTTTGAGGTCCGGGGTGGTGAGGACGAGGCGTTTCGGCTGCTCGACTCCCTCAGGGTTATCAAGCTGGCAGTCAGCCTGGGAGGAACCGAGTCGCTGGCCGAGCACCCCGCCACCATGACCCATGCCGACGTTCCCCCGGAAGAGAAGACACGCACCGGAGTAACCCCCCAGCTCATTCGACTGTCGATTGGCGTCGAGCATCCCCAGGATCTGATCCGTGACCTGGAGCAGGCGCTCGACACCATCGACCCACGCTTCGCCGTCGCCAGGGCGCCGGCGGCCGCCCTACGGAGGACACCATGACAGTTGGCACCATCACAGACACTGCGAGCCGTGACCCGGCAACGCTGGCCGGCAAGGGAGCCGATCTGGCGGGGCCCGGCATCGGCAGCTACGAGGAAGTGGAAAAGATCCTGCCACGCGGCTACCGATCGCTGCTGAATCCACGAGAGACCCAGCAAGCGATCTTCGCGGTCAAGGGTTACATCGAAACGAATCTCTGCCGGGAGCTCAACCTCACCATGGTTCAGGTCCCCCTGATCGTGGACGTGGAATCAGGCGTCAACGACATGCTGGACCGCGACGGCTCCCGCACCCCCGTTCAGTTCCACATATCGAATGACCGCGATCTACATCCGATCGACGCTCAGGTCGTGCAAGCCGCGACCAAATGGAAGAGGCTTGCCTTGCGACAGTTCGGCATGCAGGTCGGGGAGGGTATCTGCACCGACATGCGGGCGGTTCGCAAGGACTACTTCCTCGACCACGATCACAGCGCCTACGTCGACCAGTGGGACTGGGAGAGAGTTGTCACACCTGAACAGCGAAACCTCGCGTACCTCAAGACGGTAGTCAGAACGATCTGGAAGGTCCTGAAGGGGGCAGAGAGCCACGTCCAGGAGCGCTTCCCGCAGCTACGCGACGATCGCTACCCGAGCCTGCCCGAGGAGATCACGTTCTTGCACGCCGAGGACATCCTCGACTGGTATCCGGATCTGCCGCGCAAGCAACGGGAAACCCTGATTCTGCAAGAGTACCCGGCGATCTTCATCATCGGCATCGGCTGGACGTTGAAGGACGGTTTCCCGCACGAGCTGCGCGCCGCCGACTACGACGACTGGGCGACCGAGACGCGGTCGGAGGACGGGCGGCCGATGCATGGCCTCAACGGCGACATTCTGGTATGGAACCCGGTCACGCAGCGCCGCCACGAGCTGTCGTCCATGGGGATCCGGGTTGACGCCGCGGCATTGCGGCAGCAGCTCGCACTCACCGGACAGCTCGACTGGCTCAACCTTCCGTACCATCGCGGAATCGTCAATGGCGAGCTACCGCTCAGTATCGGCGGGGGAATCGGACAGTCTCGGACGCAGATGCTGCTTCTCCGTAAGGCACACCTCGGCGAAGTGAGCGTCACGGTGTGGCCGAACGTGCTCAGGGAAATGTGCGCGGCGCGCAACATCCACGTTCTGGAATGAACCGGTCCTCCGGCGAGGGCGAGAACGAGGAGCGGGCGCCGCCAGCGTGAAGCGACCGTTCCGCACCTCACCGGACGCGACCTCTCAGGAGATGGCGGCGAGCGGCGGCTCTTGCTCGGCGAGCGGCACGCCGGTGAACTGGCTGTTGTACAGATCGGCGTAGAAGCCACCCCTGGCCAGCAGCTCGCGGTGATTACCCTGCTCGACGATGCTCCCGTGGTTCATCACCAGGATCGTCTCGGCGTCACGAATCGTCGAAAGACGGTGGGCGATGACGAAGCTGGTCCGGCCGTGCATGAGCTTGCCCATGGCCTGCTGGATCAGGACCTCGGTGCGGGAGTCGACGTTGCTGGTCGCCTCGTCGAGGATGAGTATCGCCGGATCGGCCAGCACCGCGCGCGCAATCGTAAGAAGCTGCTTCTGTCCCTGGGAGATGTTCGAGGCCTCCTCGTTGAGAATCGTCTCGTATCCCTCGGGCAGGGTGCGGATGAAATGGTCGGCATGGGCCATCTGGGCGGCGCGCACGATCTCCTCGTCGCTTGCATCTTGCCGCCCGTATGCGATGTTGTCGCGGATCGTTCCGTTGAAGAGCCAGGTGTCCTGCAACACCATGCCGAAAACGCTGCGCAGGACGCCCCGTTTGATATCGCGGATATCGACGCCGTCGATCCTGATACTTCCGCCATCAATCTCGTAGAAGCGCATGAGCAGGTTGACGAGCGTCGTCTTGCCGGCACCGGTCGGCCCCACGATGGCAATCGTCTGGCCCTGATGCACGTCGATGTTGAGGTCCTCGATCAGCGGAGCGTCGGCGCGATAGCTGAAGTTGACATGCTCGAGAGCGACATCGCCGTGCGGCCTGAAGGTGGTGCGGGCATCCTCCCGATCGGGGATCTCCTCGGTTTCGTCGAGCAGCTCGAACACACGCTCCGCCGAGGCAATGGTGGACTGGATGATGTTGGCGATGTTGGCGGTCTGGACGATCGGCCAGGTGAACTGCTGCGAGTACTGGATGAACGCCTGCACGTCGCCGACGGTGATGCGTCCCTGGGTGACGAAGATGCCCCCGACCACGGCGATGATGACGTAGCCCAGATTACTGATGAAGCCCATCAACGGCATGATGATGCCGGAGACAAATTGCGCCTTCCATCCCGCGTCGTAGAGTTCGGCATTGATCGCGTCAAACTCTCGCACCGACCGCTCTTCATGTCCGAAGGCCTTGACGATGGAGTGGCCGGTGAACATATCCTCGACGTGGCCGTTCAGTTTGCCGAGCTCCCGTTGCTGCGCGGCAAAGTAGCGCTGCGAGCGCCGGGCGATCACGCCGGTAACAACCGCGTAGAGGGGCATCGTGACGAGCACGATCGCAGTGAGCAACGGACTGATCGTCAGCATCATGATGATCACGCCGACGATTGTGACGACCGACGTGATGAGCTGGGTCATGCTCTGCTGCAGAGTGGTCGCGATGTTGTCGACGTCGTTGGTCACGCGGCTCAGGATCTCGCCGTGCGTTCGGGCGTCGAAGAATTTGAGCGGAAGTCGCGCCAGCTTTGCGTCGACGTCGCGGCGCAGAGCGTATACCGTCCGCTGCGCGACGCCCGCCATGATGTACTGCTGCAGATAGCCGAACAGCGCACTGGTGACGTACAGACCAATCAGGATCAGGGCGATGTGCCCGATGTAGCCAAAGTCCAGCGAGTGAGTGGGCTGGTGACGCCGGATCGCGATGAGATTGCCGATGACGCCGTTGAAGATCGCGGTAGTCGCCTGGCCCAGGATTCTCGGGCCGAGGATCGTGAACAGAGTGCCGGCGATGGCGAAGAGAAGTACGACGGCAAGCTGGGGAATCTGTGGCGAGAGGTAGCGGATCAGGCGGAGGAGCGTTCCCTTGAAGTCCTTCGCTTTCTCGGCCGGCCGTGCCATCGCGCCCCAGGTACCGCCACCCATCATTCCGGGACGGTTCGGTGGTGGCGGGGCCGGTCGGGCCGGCACCTGGGCGCTCACGCCACTTCCTCCGGGGACAGCTGCGAGGCGACGACCTCGCGATAGACCTCGGAGGTCCGCATCAACTCGCGATGCGTTCCGATACCGGCGATCCGGCCCTCGTCGAGCACGATGATGCGATCTGCATCCATCACCGTGGCGACGCGCTGCGCCACGATCAGGACCGTTGAGTCCGCTGTCTCCCGCCGCAGGGCGGCTCGCACTCGGGCATCGGTCTTGAAATCGAGTGCCGAGAAGCTATCGTCAAAAATGTAGATCTCGGGTCGCCGCACGACGGCCCGGGCGATCGAGAGCCGCTGTTTCTGGCCACCGGAGAAGTTGCTTCCCCCTTGCGCCACGGCGGCCGCGAGACCGCCGCTCAGGTCGCTGATGAACTCGGCGGCTTGAGCGATCTCGGTGGCGCGCCTGAGATCATCACCGGTCGCGTCCTGGTTGCCGAATCGAATGTTGTCGGCGATCGTGCCGGAGAAGAGCACGGTTTGCTGGGGAACGAGGCTGATGCGTTCACGCAGCGCGTGCTGGGTCATCTCCCTCACGTCGGTGCCGTCGACCAGGACGGCGCCGCTGTCGACGTCGTAGAAGCGCGGAATGAGCTTGGTCAGTGTCGATTTGCCCGCGCCCGTGCCGCCGATGATGGCGGTGACCTCGCCGCGGCCGGCGCCAAACGAGATATGGCTTAGGGCAGGCTGCTCCGCGCCGGGGTACCTGAAGGTGACGTCTCTGAATTCGACGATCCAGGGGCTGGATGCAGAGCCGGGCTCGACGGGATGGACCGGATCGGTAATCTCCGGCTGGGTGTCGAGGACGGCGTTGATGCGATCGGCTGAGGCTGCAGCCCGCGGCACCATCACGAACAGCATGGAGACCATGAGGAAGGAGAACATGATCTGCATGGAGTACTGGGTGAAGGCGATGAGGGATCCGACCTCCATGCCCCCGCTGTTGATCCGGATCGCGCCGAACCAGAGGATCGCCACGCTGGTCAGGTTCATGATGAGCATCATGCTGGGCATGAGGAAGGCGACGATCCGGTTGGCGCGAATCGCATTGTCCATAACGTCGGCGTTGGCGTCGTCGAAACGGTGGGCCTGGTAATCGACGCGATTGAACGCCCGGATCACGCGAATGCCGGTCAAGCCCTCACGCATCACCAGGTTGAGGCGATCGAGCTTGGTTTGCATCAGGCGGAACAACGGGATGGCGAGGCGCGCCGTCAGGACGATGACGGCAACCAGAACTGGAAGGGCGACGGCGAGCACGAGGGTCAGGGGCCGATCCTGCCGCAGCGCCATGATGATGCCGCCGATTGCCATGATGGGGGCGGCGACCATCATGCGGATGATGATCAGTGTCACCATCTGAACCTGGGTGACGTCGTTGGTGGTGCGAGTGATGAGTGTCGCGGTGCCGAATCGGTCAAACTCGTGAAGAGAAAAGCTCTCGACGCGGGCGAAGAGCTTTGCCCGCACGTCACGGCCGAACCCGACGGCTACGCGCGACGAGAGGAAAGCCGCGACGATCGAAGCGATCATTCCGCCGACCGTGATCAGCAGCATCACCTCGCCAGTGCTGATGATGTAGCCGACGTTCTTGCGGGCGATGCCGGTATCGACGATATCGGCCATCAGGGTCGGCAGATACAGCTGGGAGATCGACTGCAGGAAGATCAGCAGCACACTCGCGGTGAGTGCGACGGAGAACGGTCGAAGGAATCGATAGAGACGGATCACTGTGCGGTATCCGGCGCGAGACGCCGCATCCGGCGCCAATATCCAGTGGCCTGATTTCTGTAGCCCATTACTACCCCGTGGCGTCCGACATTATCTCGCAAACGGGGCGGCTGGAGGTGGATGTGGATTCAGCTCACGCGCTCGAGTCCCGCACCAGGCTGCATCAGCGCGTTGAGGTGCGCGGCTGCACCACCACCCTCACCACGCGGTACGTCTCAGCGCAGCAGCCGTTGCATTCGGTGGTTTTCGGTGTCGGAGACGTAGATCGTGCCGTTCGATGAGATGGCAATGCCGCCCGGGTGGTGGAACTGACCGGCATACGAGCCGGCGCGGCCCCAAACGTGCAGCAGCGTCCCGCTCGGCCCATACTCCTGTACCTGGTCTTGCGGCGTGTCGGCGAGGTAGACATCGCCGGCGGCATCGAGGGTGATGCCGGCGGGATTCGGGACGATCTGTCCGGGGAGCGAGGGCTTCGGCGCCCCCCACGAGGCGAGGAGCGCCCCGCTGCTCGAATACCGTTCAAAGTGCGGCGGCGTGCCGTAGGCGACGGTGATGTTCTCGTGGGCGTCGACGGCGATGCCGGGTCCCGGGCCGAAGAAGCCGAGGTGGATCAGGGCGAGCTGCTTGCCGGTGGGCGACAGGCGCACTATGTTCGCGCCGTTCACACTGAGCTGGCTTGGAGGAGGGTAGAGAAAGACCGCGACCACGACGATGTCTCCATTGGGCGCAACCGCGATGCCGCTCGGCGGATCGGCCATAGAGAGATTGCCCCAGCGGGCGAGCAGCGTCCCGGAGGGCGAGAACTTGCTGATGACGACGTCCGGATGCCAGATGTTGGCCAGCTGCTGCCCGAGATAGACGTTGCCCTGCCGGTCGAGCGCCATCCCCATGCCGGGACTCCTCACAGCGAAGCGGACGTGAAAGTGGCCGTCGGCGCCGAGCGACTGCACGCGGCCGTTGGCCATGTCGTTCACCCAGAGCTGCCCATGAGGATCGAGCGCCACGCTGGCCGGGAACCAGAAGCGGTCCGGTGCTGTGCCGCCCGCGCCCCACTGCGTCAGGAGCCGTCCGGCGGCCGAGAGCACGAGGATTCTGTTGGAGCCAGGGTCCGACACGTACACGGTGCCGCTGCGTGCCACCGCCACGCCATCCGGTCCGGGGCAGCTAGGTGCCTGCCAGACCGCGATCGCTTCCGAGGTGCACTCCAGGGGAGCGGGGAAGATAGTTTGGGTGGGCCAGCGTGCGAGGACACGCCCTGAGGGCGCTCGTTTCTCGATGCGCGTGGCGAGATCATCGGCGAGGAAGATGCTGCCGCGGCCGCCGATGGCCACCGCCGGCCAGTTTGCCGTCGGGTCCAGCTCGTCCGCACCCCAGTGTCCCAGCACCCGTCCGCCCGGAGCGTGCTCGACAAGGAAGTGATAGACGAGGCAGTCCTTATAGCACGGTTCGCGACCGCCGGCCGCGACGTAGATGTTCCCCGCCGGATTGACGGCAACCGAGAGCTGCGTGACGATTGAGCTGGGCGCGCCGAAGGGCGCGACTGGTGTGCGGAACTGGCCGAGCAGCCGGCCGGAGGGAGCCCGCCGCTGGACGACATATGAAGTAGCGCAGGTCGCCGGCCCGTAGGGAATGGTACAGCGGTTCTCCGGCGCGAAGACGACGATGACGTTGCCTGCCCCACCCACGGCCACTGCGAGCGCGGTTGCCCTCGCTCCCGGGATGGTGACCGGCCAGCTGGCAATACGCCGGTGCGCCGGCGAGTAGACCCGGATGACACGGTGGAACGAGTCCGCGGCGTAGACGGTGCCTCCGCCACTTAGCGCCAGGGCGCTCGCTCCCTGCGGTGCCAGGTCGGCGTCGCCGAAGTGTGCCAGGGGACGTCCATCCGGCGCGATCTCCACGATCCGGTGGTTGCCGGTATCGGAGACATAGACGTTGCCGCGGGAGTCAACCGCCAGTGCTGCCGGCCGGCTCAAGGTGGGAAGAGAGCGGGCAGCGCTCAGCACCGTCCAGCCCCTCGTAGCCGGCGCCATACCCGCCGCGCCGGTCGCCACCGGAACGGCTCCGGTACCGGAAAGACCGATGGACATGCCGCAGGCAAGCGCCCAGGCAGCGAGCAGTGTCAGGATTCTCCGCATGGCTCACCTCCGTTAGGTGTCTCCAACTGTCACAACGCTTCAGCTCCGCGCATTTGTGACAGTGAGGGAAACGGCGGCGCCTGTGCAGGTGCTGACGTGACGCTTGCGATCAACCGAGGGTAGCGAGTATCTCCTCATGGGTGGCAGGGCGGTATTCGGCCTCCAGATTGCGGGATCGTACCCTCACCGGCGCAAAGCGCGCCTGGAAGAAGCGAAGCTCCTTTGGCTCGTAGGTGAACGCGAGCCCCTCGATCACCTCCCGTTCGTCGTACACGGCCTCGACGGACTCTGCCACCACATCCATGTGAGCCTGAGTGTACACGCGGCGCGGTATGGTCAGCCGCACCAGCTCCAGCCGGGGATAGTGGTTCTCACCGGTCTCCGGGTCACGTCCCGCCGAGACCGCGCCCCTCTCCATGCTCCGCACCCCGGAATCGACATAGAGCGCTGCCGCCAGCGACTGTGCCGGAAACTGGTGCCGCGGAATATGGGGCAGAATTGCCAGCGCATCAAGATACACGCCATGACCGCCGATCGGCAGGACGATCGGGACTCCGGCGGCAATCAGCTGGTTCCCCAGGTACTCAACCTGGCCAACCCGGGCCCGGATGTGGTCGTCGGTCTCGACCATCTCACGGATGCCTCGCGCCAGAGCTTCCATATCCCGTCCGGACATGCCGCCATAGGTCTGGAGTCCCTCGAAGGCGACGAGCAGGTTGCGGGCGCGCATGGCCAGCTCGGGATCGCGCAGCGCAAGGAACCCGCCGATGTTGACCAGGTTGTCCTTCTTCGACGAGACGGTTGCCCCGTCACTATAGGAACAGATCTCGTGAAGAATGTCGCGCACGCTGCGGTTCTCGTACCCGGGCTCGCGCTGCTTGATGAACCAGGCATTCTCGAGCGCCCGGGTGGCGTCGAGCATGACGAGGATACCGTTCCGTCTACAGAGCTCGTAGGTCGCGCGAAGATTGGCCATCGACAGCGGCTGGCCGCCCGCCATGTTGACGTTCGTCTCGACGGAGATGTAGGGGATGCGTTCCGCGCCTACCTCGTCGATGACGGCCTGGAGCCTGGCAAGGTCGACGTTCCCCTTGAAGGCGTAGGTGCTTGCCGGGTCATGCGCCTCGTCCACGATCACGTCGACGAACGACCCGCCGGCATACTCCTGATGGAAACGGGTAGTGGTGAAATACATGTTCCCGGGAATGACGTCGCCGGGCTTGATGAGGATCTGGCTCAGGATGTGCTCGGCGCCTCGACCCTGATGCGTGGGAATCAGCTCCGGGTAGCCGTAGACATCGGCCACCGCATCCTCGAGGTGGTAGAAGCTCCGGCTTCCCGCATATGCCTCGTCCCCGAGCATCAAGCCGGCCCACTGGTAGTCGGACATCGCCGAGGTTCCCGAATCGGTGAGCAGGTCGATGTAGACATCCTCGGAGCGGAGCAAAAACGTGTTGTAGCCGGCCTGCCGGATCGCCCACTCGCGGTGCTCGCGGGTGGTCATCCGAATCGGCTCGACCATCTTGATCCGGTAGGGCTCGGCCCAGCTTCGCCGTTGCGCTGCCATCGCGTGTACCTCCTGCCTGTGCGGTTCCCTTCAGTCAGACGGTAGACCGCTGCGGAGCGCTGTGCTATCGGCTCGAGACCGGATTTTGGAGCCGTTCGGGTCTGAGAGTGATGCCGTGGATCGGCGCATCGCCCGGTCCCCGAGCAGGCACGGCAGAAGGAGGATGGTACTGTGTGGAGAAGCATGGTCGCACAGGCGGATATCGGCGTCATCGGCGGGAGCGGTCTCTACCAGATTGAAGGACTCGAGTCCATCGATCAGGTCGAGATCGACACGCCGTTTGGCAGGCCCAGCGATGTCTTCACGGTCGGTACGCTGGAGGGCGTGCGGGTCGCCTTCCTGCCGCGCCACGGCCGCGGCCACCGGCTGCTCCCTTCCGAAGTGCCGGCGCGCGCCAACCTCTTCGCCTTCAGGCTCCTCGGCGTGCGGCAGGTACTCTCGCTGAGCGCGGTGGGGAGCCTGCGCGAGGAGCTGGAGCCGATGGACATGGTCGTTCCCGACCAGCTATTCGACCGGACGAAAGCTCGTCCCAGTACGTTCTTCGGGAACGGCATCGTGGCGCACGTGTCACTGGCCGAGCCCTTCTGCCGCAACCTGCGCGATGCGTTGCAACAGGCATCGACCTCGGTGGTGCCGCGCACCCACGCGGGCGGTACGTACGTGTGCATGGAAGGCCCTGCCTTTTCCACCTACGCCGAGTCGATGACCTACCGGCAGCTCGGCTTCGCGGTCATTGGGATGACCGCTCTGCCTGAGGCGAAGCTGGCGCGCGAGGCAGGCCTGTGCTACGGTCTCCTCGCCCAGGTGACCGACTACGACTGCTGGCACAGCGGGCACGAGTCGGTCACCAGCGACATGGTGATGGCCAACGTGGCACGCAACTCCGCCAATGCCAGGGCGATCCTGCGCCGCTGCATTCCTCTTCTGCAACCGGCCGAGGATTGCTCCTGCCGTCACGCGCTCGACGGCGCAATCGCAACCAGTCCGGACGCGATCGATCCGGAGACGCGGCGCCGTCTGGCGCCGCTGTTGCCCTGAGCTCGGGAGAGACGCACATCGTCCCGTGGTGGCAAGAGATATGCCGGCTGCGGCGTTGAAGACCGGGCCATCACAGTTCGCGAGGAATCGCGGATGCGAAACCGATGGGAAGAGGCGCATGCCAGGCAGGTCATGCCGGCGTCGGGATGTCCGTCCCGGCCGCTGTGACGCCCAATGTCCCAGCTGACACCCGGGATGCTCGAGAGGCATCGATAGCCTTCGAGCAACAGAGTGATCCGGCAGAGTCTGCCGAGGACGATGATCACGGCACGGCGTGCGACGTCTGCGGCTCCTCCCGAAAGATGCCGTAGACAGCCATATCACGCCAACAACCATCCCGAAAACTCGCTCGACGCAGCACTCCTTCGCGACAGAAGCCGGCCGCTTCAAGCACGTGCTGCGCAGGCGTGTTCTCAACATCGGTGAAGCTGCTGATCCGCTCGCAGGGATAGCCGGCGAACAGATACTCGACAAGCAGGCGAACCGCCTCAACCGCGAACCCGTGTCCCCGGACGCGCACGTCGCCGATGCCAAACCCGATCTCCGGATAGGGGCAGTCATCGTCGGGCATGCCGGCGAGGGTATAGCGGACGAAGCCGATTATCTCGTGATCGGCTATTGTCTCGATCACGAGGAAGCCGCCCTCTCGCCGTAGTAGACCGGTCTTCTCGAAGGCGTCACGTGGCACCGGCAGATGGTCGAGCTGGAAGCGTTGGTACGCTCCCCACAACGCCTCGCGGGTTTCTCCCCACGCGGCGAGAACCAGCCAGTCCTCCTCCTGCATCGGACGGAGCGTTATGCGTTCGCTCTGCAACATGTCATCCTCCGTTTCAGACGTCGCATCGACTGAGGCCCGACGTCGCGAAAGCGGGTATCTGGCGCCGGTGAGCGCCCGCTGATCTATCCGCGGCCGTACCAGCGCTTTTGCCGCTCCCATTCGGGACTGGCGATGCCGTCCCTGCTATCGACGCTCCAGAGCAGGGCAGCAATCTCAAAGAATATGAGCAGAAACGAGCACGTCAGACGACTACATGCCCAATATCGGTTTCTGAGCCGATTGAGACGCTCGCTGCACACGAGTACCGTGACGGTGGAAATGTCCGAGCGCCATGGCCGGAGTGCGACCGTGCGCGCC
>DATGJB010000063.1:0-18899 GCA_035295425.1 Chloroflexota bacterium
GGACGCGTCGAAACCACCGATGCGGGCTACTGGGAAACGTCTCTACGCGAAACCGGTGAGGAGCTCGGCGTGAGAACCGGGAGAATCCGGCCGCTGGGCCGTCTGCCCCACACGCCGGTCTTCGTCAGCCGCTATGTGATCCATCCATTTGTGGGCTGGCTCCCCTATGCTCCTCGAATCCGTGCCGACCCCCGCGAAGTTGCTCGCGTCCTCGAGGTTTCAGTGGCGTCGCTCGGCGATGCGAACGCGGTCTACGAGGAAGAGTGGGAGATTCGCGGTAGCCGCCGCCTGGTTTCTTTCTACCGCTTCGACGAAATGGTTGTCTGGGGAGCAACCGCCCGCATCCTGAGCGAGCTCGCCGCGCGCCTCTTCGGCGGGCGTCCTGGCCAGATGAGTCCGGGCGCCGTGCTGCCGGCCCGCGAGGTGTCGGGCTGACGTGGGAAGCAACTCCGCTACTCCCCGCGCCCTGCCTCCTTACGTGCACAGCTACGTCAACGCCGGTCCGGTCCGACTGCACTACGCTGAGATTCCCGCAAATGAGCGGCCCGCGATTCTCATACACGGCATCGGCATGGACTGGCGAGTGTGGCAAGCAATCTCTCGCCGGCTACACCCGCATTTTCGGCTGTTCTTGCTGGACCTCCGGGGACATGGCGAGAGCAGCAAGCCGCCCTCCGGTTACTCCCTTGCTCACTACGCGGCGGACGTCGAGGACATGATCGACACTCTCGCCCTCGACGACGTCGCGCTCATCGGAAGCTCGCTGGGCGGCATGGTCGCTCTTTCGGTGGAAGCACCGATCGACATCGTCGGCTGCCGCATCCTCGTGGATCCGCCGATCACCGGTGGCCCGGTGCGCGACTCCTCACAGTTGCGCGAGATTCTGCGCCTCAAGCATGAGTCCACCGCCGCCGTGGCATCCTACCTGGCGGGCATCAACCCGGGCGCCGGCCGGCACCTTCTCCGCACCATGTCGGAGATGTGGCACAACGCGTCCGACGCTGTGATCACCGAGCTCCTGGAGCACGAGCGTGACTACTTTGCGGTCGACGCAGCACTCCGCGCGGACTCGTCGCCCACACTCCTGATGCGAGCTGACCCGGCGCTGGGAGCGGCGCTGAGTGCGGAAGAGTCGGCACGTGCGCTACGCCTGCTTCCCCATGGTGCTGCCGTCACAGTGTCGGACGCAGGACACGCAATCCACGCCTACCGGCCACGCGAGTTCACCCAGCTGGTTGTCGAATTCGCTGCGACCGGCCGAGTTGACCGAGCGTCCGATGTCCGGCACGATCGATAGAAAACGTCGTCCGGCGTGCCACGTCCGGGACTACAATGGTCGAACCAGCGGTCGCGAGTACGCCGCCGGGAAGCGGCAATGCTCCCGCCATCGCGCAATGGGAGCGCGCCGGATAGTCCCGGGCATAGTCCGGGGAGGGCCATGAGACAACCGAATTGGACCAGGATTCTCACAATCCTGCTGGTGGTGCTCGCCTCCTTTGCGATCCTCTACGTGGTAGCGGTGGTTCTCGGGCGTTTCACGCACGCCATTCTGCTGTTCGTGCTCGCGGCGATGGTTGCCTACGTTCTCAGTCCACTGGTCAATCGACTCGAGCTGGCGTTCCGCTCCAGGGTTGTCGCGATCGCCCTCTCCTACCTGTTTCTCGCTATAGCGATCTTCGCGATCGGCGTCCTGCTGTTCACGCCGTTCATTCAGCAAAGCCAGTCCCTGATCGATAATCTGCACACACCCTCGTCGGCGAGCCTCCGCACGATCAACAAGGTCGAAACGCTAGCCGCGAGAACACATGGCGACCTGGCGCGAATGAAGGCGACGGCCGGAGTTCTGGTCGGAATCCCCAGCACGCTCCAACAAGGTGTGAAGGATGATCTGGCCGCGCTCCAGCGAGCGGTGGTCGCCCTCCAGAACGGCACGATCTGCGGCAAGGCATGCAATCCGGCCGTTCCGGGTCGAACAGCGCCGACGCGGTTTCCACCCGACCCCAGGGCTGAGACCGGTGTGCCACCGAGCTATGTCCGCCCCCTTGCCACGCAGCTGGCCGCGCTGCAGCACGCTTTTGACGAGTACCTCCGAGATCCGGCCGGGGTCGGCGGTCAGCCCTTCACCGCGGCCCTTGCAGACAGCGCCTCACTGGTCACCTCGGCGCAGCGCACGGCCAGCGTGTTTTCCTCCATGCCGATCCTCCTCCTGCGGGCTCAGACCTGGTTGGACGCGCATGGCATTCGCGTCGACGTCCACAGTAAGTTCGGCGACGCGGCACGCCAGGTGAGCGACCAGGGCGCGCTCATTCTGGACAACGCGGTCACCATCATTCAGGCGACCCTCAACACGCTGCTGAACCTGGTAATCGTGCTGATCATCGCCTTCTACCTCCTGCTGGATGGGCGCCGCCTTCTGAGGACGAGCCTCCATGCGGTTCCGGGCGGGCACGAGGAGCACGTCTGGTACTTCGTCCGGAGTCTGGACAAGGTGCTCGGCGGATACGTGCGCGGGCAGCTCATCCTCTCTACTCTGGCGGGCGTCCTCGCCGGGGGAGGCGCCGCGGCGCTGGGAGTGCCGTATCCGCTGCTTATCGGCCTGCTCACCTTCATTCTCGAAGCCGTACCCGTCATTGGCCCGATGGTTGCATTTATCCCCGCGGTCCTGATTGCGCTGGTGTTCAATCCACCCGTTATTGCCCTCCTGCTCTTCGCCTGGTTCACGATCTTCCAGCAGATCGTCACAAACGTCCTCGGCCCCAAGATCATGGGCAGCGCGGTGGGTATACATCCCCTTGAAGCGATAGCAGCCGTGCTCGTCGGGTACCCACTGGGCGGTTTCCTCGGAGCGTTTCTCGCCGTTCCGCTGGCCGGGGTGATCCACATCTTTGTCCGTGAGGTCTACGCGTACTTTGCCCACGGACAGGCGTTCCCGACCGCTCCCATCGTCAGTCTCGACCGCGCCGCCACGGGCTCCAACGCCGACGCACCGGCCCGGGCCACCGCGTCCGAGACCCGCACCGCGCGAGGGTAGAGGCGCCCCCCGCTCTGCTATTCTGGCGTGCGGGGATTCGACACATGCCGGTGCAAAAAGGGAAGAAACGCAAGCGAGAGCGCCGGCGAAACTCCTCGATTTCACCCGAACGAGAGGCCCCGGCACGCATGCCGGCGCAGACGAAACCGCAGCGCCAGAAGGTTATGCGGAAGGGGTGGACGCCGCCGCTGTGGGTCAACGTCGCCTTCGGCGCGTCGATGCTCGTCCTCGGCGTGACCTTCACCGTGCTGCCGCAGCGGGGTATGAGCACCCAGAACAAGCTCTTGCTGCTGGTGGCATACTGCGTGGTCGCGGGCTTCTACCTGGTCCGCGCCTACCGACAGTTCCGCAAGCGCCGCGAGGCCGGTTGACTTCTCCCCCTATTGTGGGGATTGCCAAAACACTTTACAATGATGGTATCAAGTCTACCCACGGGAGGTGGGTTCCCATGAAACGAGCTCGTTGGTACGGGCGTGATCGCGGACTTCAGGCGCGGATGGCGTTCACCATGCTGCTCCTGACCGCCCTGTACCTGGTCTTTGGATTCGTCCTGTTCCGAGTCACGCACGCTGCATTTCTCATCTTCGTCATTCCGATCGCCGGACTCTTCTTTCAGTACTACTTCTCGGACAAGCTCGTGCTCGCCAGCGTCGGCGCGCACGTGATCGAACCTTCAGCGGCGCCCGAGCTGTACGGCATCGTGCAGAGGCTGGCCCAGCAGGCCGACTTGCCGATGCCCCGCGTAGCGGTCGTGGACAGCTCAATGCCGAACGCCTTCGCCACCGGCCGAAGCCCAAAACACGCCGTGGTTGCGGTCACCTCCGGTCTCCTGCGTCAGCTATCGGGATCCGAGCTTGAGGCCGTCCTCGCCCACGAAATGACCCACATTCGCAATCGAGACATGACCGTCATGATGATGGCCGGCTCGTTCGCGGCGGTGGCAGCGTTCATCGTCCAGTGGGGGTTCTGGTTCGGCATCGGCTCCGAGGATGACGACCGCGGCAACGGGAACAGCTTCTTCATCATTCTCCTCGTGAGCCTGGTGGTCGCCGTCATCAGCCACGTTCTCGTCATGGCCCTCTCGCGCTATCGGGAGTACGCCGCGGATCGCGGATCGGCCATCCTGACCGGCCAGCCGGAGCAGCTCGCCTCGGCCCTGCTGCGTATCACCGGGACGATGCAGCAGATCCCCAATCAGGATCTGCGCCAGGCGCAGCCGCTGAGCGCGCTCTTCATCGCCGCGCCCAGCAAGGAGTCGCTCTTCGAGCTGTTCTCGGATCATCCCAGCGTCGAGCACCGGATCGCGCGGCTGCAGGCGTTTGAGCGCCAGATGGCCACCCGGTGAGCTGGCTCGACGCCATGCTGGGGCGTACGCGCCCCGTCAAGTCCAATCTTGACCAGCTCTTCGGGCTCTCGACGGCACAGATCACGCTCGAGACCGAGCTCGATCTCAAGCCGACCGGTTCGGCGGCAATCTCCTTCCGGCCGGTGAGCTCGGGCGAGTTTGCCGGGCTGCAGCGGGAGATCGACGATCTGCTCAAGGCAAGCACCAAAGATGCTCCATTGAGCTGGCGCAGCTTCACCGACTCGTTTGGTTACCAGTGGATCATCGTGCAGTCCAGTGACTATACCAACCTGGTCACCACCGTTCACATGATCAGCCGGGAGCTGCAGGACTCGGGGTTCGGGGAGCAGCTCCTGGCCGCGATTTTCCAGTTCCGCGACCCCAATGCCCGAAACGTGTACTGGATCTACAACTACAAGCGGGGGGCGTTCTATCCCTTCGTGCCGACCGGCGGCCAGGAGCGCGACAACGCGCTCGAGATCCGGCTCAGCGCCATCATGAAGGGCGAGCTCCATATCGAAGAGGATCTCGCCAAGTGGTATGCCCTCTGGGGCGTACCGCTCTGAGCGCTTCCCTGTCACGACCCGGCCGAGCTTCAGCCACATCCGGGCACGCCGAGCCACGTCCAGCCGCACCGGGCTACGTCCAGCCGCACCGAGAGTCGCCCCGGCTAACCGTGGCACACCCCATCTACACCGAGCCGGCCCCGCCAAGAGTCGATTCCCTCATGCACTGATCGACCAGTCACGAACCCGCCTTTCCAGGGCCTCATCGGGCGGCAACAACCCCCTCCTGCGTCCTTCCCGTACTCCACCCCGCCCCACTCCCACGATCCTCGAAACACCGTCGTAGCAGAAGGCTTTAGCCCGCGTCCCGCACGCCACCGCCGCCCCGTAGCAGAGGGCTTTAGCCCGGATCCCGCACGCCACTATGGGATAGAAAAGGTCGTGCGACACGGGACGACCACGCTGCTCACGTCGGCGGGCACATGCGCCTTGCAATAGTCATCGACCGTCACGTACAACCAGGTCACGAAGGTGTCGGGATCCATGTGGAGGCTCCTTTGGGAGGTGTTCACCTCCGTCATGGACTTTCGACGCCTTCGGCGTCAATTCACACCAAGCATTGATGGCGCGATCGGCCATGCCCATGCGAACGCCCCGGCGCCTCCGGCCAACACGCCGGCCCGCTCCGAAGCCGGGGTGCGCCGTGACCCGGGTACCCTCGGGGTGTGGGCCGCAGCCCGGCATGTCGGACGCACCGTGTACTGCGGGAAACAAGTCATGAATGCATGGTGCCCGACTCGCGGGAACGGTGGTGGTGGATCGGAAATGTCGGAGTCGAAGTCGGGATGGCAGTGGTGTTCGTGACACCCGACATGCCGGGCTGCGGCCCGGTCTCGGTCACGGCGGACCGAGGCTTCAGAGCATTGTGTCCACCGCGTCATATGGAGACACAGCGATGTGCCCACGGCGTCGTGGGAAGACACAGCATTGTGTGCACCGCATCATAGGGAGACACGGTGTAATCGCCACGGTGGGCCGCGGCTGCACGACCCGTACCGATGCGACTTCCAATCCTGAAGCCCCGGACGGCCCTGTCCGGGTCGCCCCGCAGGGCGACATGTCGGATGACGCCCATGCCGCCGTCACACCGACTTGGACGCCGGCATAGCCATACCCACCATCCACACCGTCTCCACCACCTGCGTGGCGTCCGGACGGCATGCGTTCATGACGTGCTTTCCGCGGCGTGTTGAGCATCCGACCGTCACCCTGCGGGGCGATCCGGACACGGCCGTCCGGGGCTTCAGCAAATGGGCATGCGCGGGCACGAGCATGGTCGTCCAGCTATGAAGCCTCGACTACGGCGGGACGAGGCTTCATAGCTGGACGGCACGGCGAAATATCGACACGCGGTATCGTGGCCACGGTGTGCCGATCAATCACGGCACATGGACCATCGCGCCGCGGACCGGCTGGGGGTGGCGAGTCGCCCGAGCTGGAGGTACTAGGCCGGCACGGGCTCCATCAAGCCCTCGTCGGTGAAGAATCGGTGCGCCTCGTCGAGGGTAATGTCCTCCGGCGGAATGATGATCGACGACGGCACTATCGTGTCGTGCGGCACCGCGGTGCCGTGCTCCCGCACGTACTCGATCATCTGCGCCAGTAGCGCATGGAACTGTTGTGCATCACGAGCGTGCAACGCCTCGGTGAGCCGGTGATCGTACTCGTGGAGCTCCGGGATCGAGCTGTCGGGAAGCTCGAATTGGCCGCTCCCGCTCACGCGCGCAATCATTGGCTCGCCTCCAGCTGCTTCTGGTCGGTGTGACCCAGCTGGGCCTTCATCGCGGCAAGCTGGGTGTCGACATCGTTGCCGGTCGACAGCTGGGTGAGCTGCCGGTCGATGTCGTCCTGCCCACCCGCGGTGAAATCGGTGAGCGCCCCGGTCGCCACCAGATCGTCGAGTGCCGCCGCGCGTGCCTGCATCTGCTGCGTCTTGTCCTGAGCGCGGTCGATCGCCAGGCCGACGTCCGCCATCTCTTCCGAGATTCCGGTAGCCGCCTCGTTGATCTTGACCTGGGCCTCCGACGCGGTGTACTCGGCCTTCAGCGTCTCCTTCTGAGTGCGGAATGTCTCGATCTTGGTGCGAAGACGCTGCTCAGCATCGGTCAGCTTCTCCTGCTGGGTTTCGAGCTGCGCGATCTGAGTGTCGAGGCCCTGTAGCTGCTGTTGCACGCCGACCTTCCGCTGTAGGGCGAGTCGGGCCAGATCCTCACGGTTGGAGCCAAGCGCTTCACGCGCCTGGTCGTCCAGCTTCTGCAGGTTCGCTTGCAGTTGGTCATGCTGGAGCTGGAGGCGGCGCTTCGAGGTAACCAGATCGGCGAGCCCGCGCTGTACGTTCTGCAGTAGCTGCAGCTGCTTCTGGTACGAGTAGTCCAGCGTTTCATTCGGATTCTCGGCCTTGTCGAGCACCTTGCTCATCTTGGCCTGGAAAATGGTGTTCATGCGTCCAAACATGCTCATTCAGTAGCTCCTGTACCCGGTGGCGGCTCTGCCGCACCTCACCCTACTCGCTGGCCCGGGGTGAGTCAAATCGTGTGGTAGCCTCTGGCGCGATGGCCCAATTTGCAGCAATCGGGCAGCGTCTGGTCGCACGTAGCGGCCTCGCCGTCCTCGCGTACCTCTGGATTCCAGTGGCCCTGGCAGGATCGCTCTTGCTTGGGCTCCTGTTCGGGCCCGTGCACGTGCCGCCCGGTAGCGTGGTCGGCATCGTCGCCCACCACCTTGGTATCTACCAGGAAGCACCCAACTGGGGACCGGCCGAGGATCAGATCGTTTGGAACATTCGGCTACCAGAAGTGCTCGCGGCTGCGCTCGTCGGGGCCGCGTTGAGCCTGGCCGGCGCCCTCTTCCAGGCGGTGCTGCGGAATCCGCTCGCCGACCCGTACGTGATCGGAACGTCGGCAGGAGCCCAGCTGGGAGTGACGATTGCCCTCATCCTTCCCATACAGTTCGCGGTCGCGGGCTTTGGAAGTGTCCAGATCCTGGCCTTTGCCGGCGCTCTCGCCACCGTGCTTCTGGTGTATCTGCTCGCACGCTCGGGCGGGACCACACCGGTCGTCACGCTGATCCTCGCCGGTTTCGTCACCAGCTCGTTCCTGGTCTCGGTCACGTCCTTTCTTGCAGTCGTGTCAACGCACATGAGTCAGATCGTGACATGGACGATGGGTGGCGTCCAGGTTGGTGAGTGGGGTCAGCTCGGCCTGATCGCTCCGATCATTCTCGTAGCATGCGGGGTGGCGCTCATGCTGTCTCCGCAGCTGGATGCCCTCCTGCTGGGCGAGGAGCAGGCGGCGCACCTGGGCATTCGCGTCGAACGGCTCAAGCTCGGCGCAGTCGTCGTGGCTTCCCTGGTGACCGCGCTGGCGGTGACCCTCGCCGGCATTGTCGCCTTCGTGGGGCTCATCATTCCCCATGCCGTCCGGCTCGTCTACGGGCCGGGGCACCGGGTACTCCTTCCGGCGGCGGCGGCGCTTGGTGGAACATTCGTCGTACTGGTCGATCTGCTGGCTCGGACGGTCGTCGCGCCCACGCAGCTCCCGCTCGGCGTCATGACCGCGGTCGTCGGGGCACCATTCTTCCTTCACCTTTTGCGGCGAGGCAGGCGTGAGTACGCCTCGTAGCGCTGAGCTGGTAGCCGAGAGCCTCACGTTCTCGTACGGCAGTTGCACGGCCGTGCGCGACGTGTCGCTTCGGCTCTCGACGGGCAAGATGGTCGCGCTTGCCGGTCCCAACGGCAGCGGCAAGTCCACGGTCCTCAAGCTCCTCAGTGGCGCACGTCGGGCAGAGTGCGGAAGTGTCCGCTTCGACGGCCGCAGCGTTGCCACGATGTCGCCTCGGGAGCGGGCGCGGTGGGTCGCGGTGGTGGGCCAGCATGTCAATCCCAACCTCGCCTTCTCGGTTGAGCGCCTGGTGCAGCTCGGTCGAACTCCGCATACGGGGCTGCTCGGGGCGCTTGGCGAGACCGACCGGAGCGAAGTTCAGCGGGCCCTCCAGGCGACGGAGACCTTCGAGCTGCGAGCCCGCCGCTACTCCGAGCTGAGCGGAGGCGAGCAACAGCGTGTCTCCGTGGCGATGGCGCTGGCGCAGTCCCCCAGGTTCCTGTTGCTCGACGAACCGACGGTGCATCTCGATCTTCAAC
Organism: Chloroflexota bacterium; assembly: GCA_035295425.1. GTDB lineage: Bacteria > Chloroflexota > UBA5177 > UBA5177 > UBA5177 > DATGJB01. The sequence goes on from DATGJB010000063.1 coordinate 9,081, forward strand.
ACCAGCACCAGCTGCTCGAGTTGCTGCATTCGCTCCGCCGAACCCGGGGCATCGGTATCCTGGCCGTCATGCACGATCTCAATGTGGCCTCGCTCTACTTCGATCGGCTCATGATTCTTGAGCGCGGTAGGCTGGTATCATCCGGCCCGCCCGCCGAGATCCTGAGCCGGCCCGAGCTCCGCGCGGTCTTCCGCGCGCCTGTCACGGTGGTTCAACACCCCAATGCCGGCGTACCGCAGATCCTGCTCGATCGAAGCGTCGGATCGGCTCCGGAGGAGCCAGGCTGATGGTCCAGGGGAGGAGCGACGTGGACCTTTCCCGATCGTTTCCCGCGCCGCGAGAATGCCTCTGGACGTTCTGGACGGAGCCCCAGGAGCTCGGCCGCTGGTGGTGGCCGGCGCGGTTCCGGACGACGTACACGGTTGACCTGCGGGAGGATGGCGAGTATTGCTTCCAGACCGAGCCCGTGCCCGATCTCGGCGTGCTCTGCCTTTCCGGTGTGTACCTCGAGGTGGCTCCTCCCGAGCGGCTCCGATACACCTGGCAGTGGGCCGGCGAGACCGCCGGCACGGTCGTTTGCGTCGGTTTCGACGGCGGCGCCGCCTCGACCGGCGTCCGGGTGCAGCACTCCGGCTTCGCCTCCGAAGGGGAGCGCGACAATCACATCATCGGCTGGACCGACTGCCTGAACCGGCTCGAGGCCCTACTCGCCGGCTGACTCTGAGTCCGCCGCGAAACGGCCCGCGATCCGTAGCCGCCGATTGCGGGCTGCAAACAGCAAGGCCGCGCACCCGAGTAATGCCGCGAGGCCGACACCGATGAAAGGCGCGGCGTCCGGCTGTCCGCGGCGAGTGCTTTCGGATGCGGCCGGTCGTTGTGCTGAGCGGACCGGGAGCCGCCTGGACGTGGCATGGACGCGGTGTTCGAGCTGACTGACCGCGCTTCCCGGTAGCTTCCCGAGGTCGACCACGTACGAGCCGGTCGATGGATCTGTTTGCACCCAGCGAACTATGGAGCCGCCGCGACCCGGCGAGAGCCGCAACTGAAGCTGCGCGCCCTTCACGCCCTTGCCGATCAAGAGCACGTGCCCGGCCCACCGCAGAAAGAAGCCGGTCCAGGCCGCCGATTGGGTGAGGCGAATGCTGTGGTGCGGTTGCTGCATTGCAGCAGCCGCCAATGCGGCCAGAACGTCGGCGTGCTGCCCCGCCAGCGTGTCGAGCGTGGCGATCGAGGCGACCTGAGGCGCCCTGTAAACCGTGGCAGGCGAAATCGGCGCCGAGACGTCCAGCGCCCCGATTTGCGGGTCCAGCCGCGCCTCGGAGGGGTCGAGACCGAGCCGGGACCGAAGCTCCGAGGCTTCCGCCTTCAGTGCCCGGTTGAATGCCGCGGCGCTCCGCTGGCGCCCGGGCAGCTTCAGGAGGAGAAGCTGGACACCCGGCCCGGCCGGAAGGTGGTCGGCCCCAGGCCAGCCGGGAGGCGGGTTGACGATCAGCGGCTGATGGACCCAGAGATACTCGGAGCTCTCACCCTGATAGCTCTGCAGCGGGTCCGGTCCGGAGCCGCTCCAGCCGTAGGGATCGGTCGGCGTGCAGTTGTGGAAGACGGTGAAGTGGAGATGGGGTCCGGTCGAGTGTCCGGTGTCACCGCTGGTCCCGATTCTCTGGCCGCGCTTGACTCGCTGGCCGGCCCTGACCACGATTTTGCTGAAGTGCCCATAGAGGGTCACATAGCCGCCGGCATGCTCGATCATGACCATCTGTCCGTAGCCCTCGGTGGGCAGAGTCGGGTATTCCCAGGCGGCGAATATGACCTTCCCGGGCGCCGCGGCGTAGATGGGCTGGTAGGAGACGTTGTAGTCGTAGCCGTTGTGGCCGTCGTAGTACAGGTACTGCCGCACGCCCGCGTCCCAGTACGCCGGAAAGTCGTAGCGCCGGTGCGTCGGATCGACGTGACCCTCCATCCCGTTGGCGGTAATGATTACACCATCCTGGGAGAAGTTCGGTGAATCGTGATCGAAGTACGAGCCGAGCGACGTCCAGCCGCGGAATGGCGGCGTGAGGAACGGATGCGACGCTGCCGGCTTCCCTGGCCCATTGCATGTGACGGGCGTGATTGAGTTGTCGGCGGTCACGTTCAGAATGGGCGTCGGAGACGGCGTGGCGGTCGGCTGCTTGCGTCCGTGCCGCGTCGTCCGACGGTTCCGATGCCGTCGGTGATGCGGTGCCGCAGTCGGAGTGGCGGTGGCCCGCTGCGGCATAGGTGTGCTCGCACGCTTGCGGTGATGGCGCCGCGCCCTCCTTTCCGGGGTCGGGGACGCCTCGACGCGGGGCACCGCCGTGGCAGTGGCCGTCGCGGTGGGTGGAAGTTCCGTCGGCGTCGGCGCGACCGTCGGGGTGGGCTGGACCGTGGGCGGCGGCGACGCGCCCGGGGTAGGCGTTCCAGCGGCGAATCCCGGCTGGCTCATTTCGAGCGTCAGGAGTACGGCCAGCAGAAGGGCTGCGACCAGCGGTCGAGCGAGTGTCCTGTCGCGGTCGAGAATCATGAGGCCGGGCGCACCTGGTTCGCCGATCAGGCCAGCGCGGGCTGGAGCGCTCCAAAGGCGCGAATTGCAACTTCTACCTCGTCGATGACCGAGTCGGGGGTGGAAGCGCCGGCTGTGATGCCGACGCGCTCGACGCCTTCGAACCACTCCGGGCGTAGCTCCGCGGGTCGCTCGACCTGGTACGCCGCCGCTCCTTCCTCAGAGGCAGCCTGCACCAGCTTTCGCGTGTTCGCGCTCGCCCACCCGCCGATCGCGATGACGACCTCGACGTCGCGGGCAAGCTCGCGGACGGCACGCTGCCGGTCCTTGGTCGGCCGACAAATCGTGTTGATTACCCGGACCTCCACGCCGCGCGCGACGAGCATTCCGACCAGGTCACGCGACAGCGCGATGAATTTCTCCATGTTCGATGTGCTCTGCGATATCAAAGCAACACGCCGTGTCGGCTCCCAGCCCTCGAGGCCCCGCATGTCGGAAATGACGCGTGCCTTCCCGCCGGTCCAGCCGACGATTCCCTTGACCTCTTTGTGATTGGCGTCGCCGTAGATGAGCACCGAGTACCGCTGTTGCACGAGGTCGAGCGCGGTTTTCTGAATGCGCGTGACGAGGGGACACGTGGTGTCGATCAGCTTGAGATTCCGCCTCTCCGCGTCGTCGTGCAGGTTGGGGGGGGCGCCGTGGGCCGTGATGGCCACCATCGCCCCCTCCGGGACCTCGTCCACACTGTCGACGACGTGGACGTGAACTCGCTCGAGCTCCTGGGCGATCTGGGGGTTGTGGACGATCGCGCCGAGGGTGTACACGGGAGTACCCGACTCGCCGATCTCGCGCACGATCTTGATGGCGTCACGCACGCCAAAACAAAAGCCCATCGAGTGGGCTCGGGTTATCTCCATGAATCGCGATTCCTCATACTCCGGATCACTCCATTGTACAACCGATTCTGTCCCCGTACTGCCGGTGTGCGCGCGTGTCAACGGAGTGGCCCGGGGACCGCGGGAGCCGGCCGGCCGGACACGGTGGACTGAGCACCCGAGCCGGCGCTACACCCTGTACTATGAGGGGTGGCCGAACGGCTGTTCGGCCACTATTTTTGCCTTGCAGGGTGACGAACGCTGACCAAGCCAGACCGCTTTCTCATCGTGGGCAACGGTGTCGCCGGCACGACCGCCGCCGAGCACCTGAAGAAGAACCGTCCCGAAGCAGACGTCACCCTGGTAGCCGGCGAGCCTTACGCCCTCTACAACCGCGTCGCGCTCCCCATCTTCCTGAAGGGTCGCGTTCAGGAGCGGAACGTGATGATGCGCACGCCCGAGATCGAGGAGAAGCGGGGAGTGAGACTTCTGCTCGATACCTGGATCGACCAGGTCTGCGCGGAGACCGGTGTAGCCGTCACCTCCGAGGGGGCTGAGCTCGCGTTCGACCGGCTTTTGATTGCTACCGGGGGGGCGCCCCGTCCGCTAGAGGTCCCGGGGGCGCACCTGCACGGGGTCTATCAGTTCCAGACGCTGGACGACACGAAGGCATTGATCGCGCGCTGCGAGGAATCACGCTCCGCCGTGGCGTTGGGTGGCAGCTACATCGGCTACGAGCTCGCCGAAGCGTTCTCGCATCGAGGACTGCATACCACCTGGATCATGCGCGGCGACCGATTTCTGCGCCGCCTCCTCGACCATCGGGGTGGCGAGGTGGTCGATCTGCTGGCACGCGACCGCGGGGTCGAAGTCGTTCATGAAGATTGGGTCAGCGAGATCCGCGCCGACAACGGAGTACCGAAGGCCGTGACGACGGTGGGAGGGCGAGGTTTCCCCGCGGACATGGTGGGCTACGGAATCGGACTCAAGTACTACACCGAACTTGCAGAGCAGCTCGGGATCGAGGTTCGCAAAGCCATTGTCACCGACGAGCATCTGCGGACGTCGGTGCCCAAGGTGTACGCTGCCGGGGATGTCGCCGAGTTCTACGACGTCATCATCAGCGCCCACAATCAGATGGGCACCTGGGACAATGCGGCATCGCACGGCCGCCTCGTGGCTCAGAACATGCTGGGCCAGGAGCTTGTCTACACCGAGGTCCCCACCTACGTGACGACGATGTTCGGCTCGCGGCTCAGTGTGCTCGGTCTCACGCCGGAAAGCCACCCGGAGCTGGAGCGGGAAATTCAAGTCAACATGGAGACGCGCAAGTATCGGGCCCTCTTCTTCCATGAGGACCGGCTGGTGGGCGCAGTCATCATCGGCGTGCTGAAGGGGCGGAGAAAGCTCGAGGAATTGATCCGCGGCAGGCAGCCGGTCGACGGTGACCGGCGCCACCTCTTCGACCTGCTTGGGCCGATCGAGGAACCCGAGGCACTGGACGAGGAATAGGGGATGGACATCGCGTCGTCGGTGCCGCAAGGTCAGTACGTCTTCACGGAGATGGACCTGGTCGCCTTTGGTCCCGGTTCAGCGGAGAGACTGCGCACCGAAGTAGAACGTCTCAATGCTGAACGCGCCCTGCTGGTGACGACCGGTTCGCTGGCTGCCGGCAGCGGGGCGATCGACCGCGTACGGCGGCTCCTGGGAGATCGCCTCGCCGGCGAGTTTGCCGGCGTCAGACAGCACGCGCCCGCATCGGGTGTCGTGTCCCTGGTCACGGAGGCCCGGCGACTGGAGGCGGACCTCTTCGTCTCGCTCGGCGGCGGATCGGTCATCGACACGGCCAAGGCGGCGACCCTGGCCCTGGCCCGCGACACCGGGACGTTCCTCCAGCACGTCGCGCTGCCCACCACGCTCTCCGCTTCCGAGTTCTCACCGCTGTTTGGCGTCACCGACGACGAAACCAGGATCAAGACGGGTGGAAGCAGTCCGTTCGTGGTGCCGCAAGTGGTGATCCTCGACGCCGAGCTGGTGCGGGAGACCCCGGACTGGCTGTGGCTGGCCAGCGGCGTGCGCGCGCTTGACCATGCCGTGGAAACAATTTACGCGGCCGACCACCAACCGGTAACTGACGCGACCAGCGCGGAGGCGATCCGTCTGCTATTCGAGCACTTGCCGGAATCGGTGGGCGAAGGTGATCTGGTCGCCGCGCGCCACCAGTGCCAGATGGCCGCGTGGCTGTCATTCTTCGGCGTGAGCAACATCACTCTCGGTCTCAGCCACGTACTGGGACGCGAGCTCGGATCCCGCTACGGCATCGCTCACGGTCATACCTCGGCGATTCTGTTGCCCGCGGTCATGGCTTCCCTTCTGCCCGAAACGGCGGAGCGGCAGGAGCTCATTGCTCGGGCCGCGGGGCGCTCCCAGGCAGCAGAGGCCGGCCCGGCGGTCTATGAGCTCGTGCGGGCGCTCGGCCTCCCGCAACGACTGCGCGACGTCGGCGTTCCCCGCGACGATCTGGCCGGGCTCGCAGCCGGGAGAGGGCGCGTTCTCCGGATCCTCGAAGCTACCTGGTAACTCACGGCAAACGGGTTGGTAGGCTGGTAGCGAAAGGTCAAACCGCATGGCTTCGATCATCGAGCTGGCGTTCGCGCTTCTCTGTCTCGCCGTTGCCGGACACCTCATAATCAGATTGTTCGACGGCCATCGCGAGAACAGTAGAAAGGACAAGTAGGCGACCATGGCGAGCTGTCCGTTCTGCCACACCGCATACGTCGAGTACGCGATTGTCGGCGTGCTCCCGGCCAGCGAGCACCTGACCCACTGGTTGGAGCCGGTGCCCGTGGCCCAGCTCTGCTGCTCCGAGTGCGGCCGCTACACGTTCATGCATCCGGACCACCCCGACGTGCAGCGGCTGCGCAAAGGTCAGCACTACGAGGAGCAGGCTGACAACGTGCGCACACTCAACGTGGGAGTGAGCGAGATTGGCGACGAGGAACTGCGGGAGCAGTTCGTGCGCGGCCGTGAGGGCTGAAGCGAGCGCACCCGCCGTAACGGACCGCGTAATGGACCTATAGAACCCGGAGGAGCGCTCAGGGCGCGAGGCATGCCGCGGCTGGCCCGCCCCGCGCCGCGTCCGGTGGAGGGCCAGGTTGTCCGACATTCCGCGTGCCATTGCGGCTGTCCCGCCGCGCCACGACGCCGACACTGCAGGCGCCGCGCTGGAAACACCGAATGCGAAGTCCCGCCGTTTGGGCCGGCCAGGCTTACTGTGGTGCCTCGTTCCGGCACTCGCGGTAGTGTCCATGTTGGGGCTAAGCGGCGTCCAGGTCCTGCGGGCACGCCAGCAGATGCTGGCGGGGGTCGCCGGAGTCCAGCAGGCCGCGATCGCGCTGCACCGGCCGCTAGCGCTCGCCGACGCAGGGCGGCGGGCTCGGCTCCGGCGCCAGCTGCAGGCGTCCCAAGCCGACTTCGCATCGGCCCGCCGCGATTTGCACTGGTTGGGACCGATTCTCGATCACCTCGGCTGGCTTCCCGGGCCGGGCGCTCAGCTTGCCGCTGCCCCGGCGGTGGCCGACGCCGCCTTCTATTCGACGAGGGCCGCGATCGAAATCGTCGACGGACTGGACCCGGTCTGGGGCGTGCTGCGAGGCGCATCCGGGTCGAGCCGGCTCGCTTCGCTGGCGCGAGTCATGACGCGCAGTGAACCCAGTTTCGTGCAGGCGACCCACGATTCATCGACCGCCGCCGCGGCGACCCGCGGTCTACCGGCTCACCTTGGCTCGCGGGCAGTCGACGCCGCATTGATGCGCCTCCGCGTCGACCTCCCGCGGCTGCAGAGCGCGGCAGGCTGGCTGGCCCTCTCGCCACTGTTGTTCGGGGATGCCACCACCAACCGCGTTCTCTTCGCCTGGGAAAACCCGGCGGAACTGAGGGCAACCGGTGGCTTCCTGGGGGCAAGCGAGCTGGCGACCGTGACCCGCGGACGGCTGCAGCTGACCTTCTACGGTCACCAGCTGCCTCACGAGATCACGCGGGTATTGCCTCCCCTCCCGGAGGCCGAATACACACCGGAGGCGTACTGGCAGTGGTGCGATTCCAACTGGTCACCGGATTTTCGTCTCTCCGCGCGGCTCGAGCGCTGGTTCTACGGGCAGGACACCGGAGTGTGGCCCAATGCGGTAGTCGACTATCTCGACACGGCCACTCCTACTGTCTTGCTCGGGACCGGACCGGTCTACCTGCCGGGATACAGAGTCTGGGCGACATCGGAAAACGTCACAGCGCTGGCCGAACGGTTCGTCAATGGCTCTTACAAGGGCCCGCTGGCAGCCGGTCTACAGGACACTGTGCGGAAGCAGTTCTTCGGCGCGGTGATGCAGGCCATCGTGCAACGAGTCGAGACGATGCCGCCGGCGCGTTGGCCCAGGCTGGCCGAGACGCTCGGCCGCCTCATTGCGGGTCACCAGATCCTCCTGTGGGACTCCAATCCCACGGTTGAAGCGGCGATAACCCACCTTGGCGCCGACGGCGCCATTCACTCCGGGAGCGGCGACTATCTTTTCGTCGTCGACGACAATCGCTCGTACAACAAGCTCAATCCGTACGTGCGCGAAGCCGCCGCCTACCGCGTGGCCGTCCGCCCCGACCTCTCGCTCGACTCGACCCTCACCCTCACCTACCACGTTGGCGTCTCGCCGGCCAACCTCGAGGGGTACGGTCCGATGTGGGGCCTCTGGGGGACGAAGCACGACTATCAGGACTTCATTCGCGTGCTCGTTCCGGCCGGCGCACGGCTCGTCAGCGCGAGCGGATTGGATCTCTGGAAGCCGGAACCGGCCTATGGATTGACCGAGCTGGCCGGCCGCGTCCTCGTGCACCAGGGACAGACGCATGCGGTCACGCTGCATTACCGGGTGCCCGCCTCGGCGCTGTCGTCAACCCCGGGTTGGTATCACTTGCGCATCCAGCAGCAGCCAGGCAGCAACCTCCACGCGGTGGAAGTTCACCTGTCCGGTATCGCGCCGGTGACCATCGGTACGCGTGCCGCGCTCCACCCGGGCCCTGATCGGGCCGGCACCTTCATCGCAACCGGGGGCTCGCTCAGCGTTTCCCTGAGCGGAGCATGGCCTCGGCGTACTGCGTCAGTCAGGGCGACCGGCAACGACCCATACCTGCCGTACCAGTACCTTGCCGACCGGCGCCACGGGCTGTAACCAGGCACGTACACAGAGTAGAGATCGAGCGGCCGCGCCGCGCCCCGCCGCCGGCGGGACCTCCAGAACACACCCGAATCCGGGAGAAGATGCCGATATGAGACAACCGACCTCCGCATTTCTCGCTCCCCTGCTTGGTCTTGCTGTGCTCGTGAGCGCCGGCTCGCAGCCCAGCGCGTTCGCAGAACGCAGCATTGCCAGTCCCTGCCACGCGGGCGGCTACACCTCCACTGCCGTCAAATGCATCGTCGTCCCGGCCTCCGGCAAGTTCTCGGTTCGCCTCCCGGGGACCAAAGTGCGGCTGGTGGGCGTTGGTTCGGCCGCGACCCACGGAACCACGATCGCGATCACCCGGGTCCCAGCTCCGGCGGGCTCGCCACACGGCGTGGCAATCAAAGTGCAGGCATCGGGGCCGTTCAAGCCGCTGAAGCTCAACAAGGGGAAGCTCTACCGGTTCAATCACACGACTGCAACGGTGCAGCGCGTGAAGAGTATCACGCGCTCCGGCATCTACATCGTCGTCCCCTGACTCGTCGGTAGCCCGCCGAAGGAGCCCTCACGCCGGCCCGCGGCATGCGGCGCACAGAGCAACCGGGAAGGCGCACCGCCTTCGCTTCGCCCATCTTCGTGTTGCCAGCGTGAACAATTGATAGAGTATGAACGCAGAAACAATTGTCAAACGCGCACGAATCTGATACGATGAGCCTCGTCACCGGGCAGCCTGATGCAGGACGCCACGACCGCCTCACGGGTGGGGCAACTCTGCGGACGTTACGCCCGGGAACGCGACTCCACACGCCGGGAGTCGGGCGGAATGGGGAGGGGAGGCGAAGGCAGACCCGGGCGAGACGGCCGGAGGCCGCTCGCCCGGATCGCCCCTTTTCGGCGGCAGGTGTACCCGGCGTCAGCGGGCGATTGCCGGGTTCAGCTCGACTGTCTGGTCGCCGACGGCGGCGCGGTACACGGAGAGCGTCTGACGGGCGCAGGAGTCCCAGGTGAAGCGGGCCGCCCGAGCCGGCCCCTGGCGTCCCAGGCGGGCCCTCAGCCGCGCGTCGGTAAGCAACGTGTGCATGCCGTGGGCGATGTCGGTCAGCGAGGTGGGAGACACCGCATAGGCGCTCTCCGGGCCGGCCACCTCGAGCAGGGCGGGATCGTTCGAGATCAGGGTTGGCGTGGCGGACGCCAGTGCCTCGAGCACTGGAAG
>DATGJB010000064.1:0-19255 GCA_035295425.1 Chloroflexota bacterium
CGGGGCGACCCGGACAGGGCCGTCCGGGGCTTCAGTGAGCGGAGGCATTGCCGTCCGGAGATTCGACGGCTACGGGCACGGGCATCGGCACACGCTCTGAAGCCCCGGGTCACGGCGGACCGAGGCTTCACGGTATGGCGGCTGTGGTCATGGCTTGCGGGTGCACGCTGGCGGCTCGTGGCTACAATGAGCATGTCGGTCGGTGCCGACGTTCAGCGGAGGGCGAACAGGACGGCATGGTACAGCTACGGACACCACACGGCCTCGAGGCCGTGGGCATCGAGAATCCGGAACGCGTCTACTGGAACCCAACGACACCGGCGCTCTACGAGCACGCGGTGCGGCGCCATGAGGGACTGATCGCACAGGATGGCCCCATCGTGTTCCACACCGGGCGGCATACCGGCCGCTCACCCAAAGACAAGTTTGTCGTCCGGAATCCGGAGAGCGAGGGCGATATCTGGTGGGGACCGGTCAACCAGCCGTTCGACCCTGACCGGTTCGATGCGCTCTACCGGCGCATGCTGAAGCAGCTCGACGGCGAGGAACTGTTCGTGCAGAACCCCTACGCCGTGGCGCATCCGCGCTACCGCCTGCCGATCCGCGTCATCACCGAGACCGCCTATCACAGCGTCTTCACGCGCAACATGTTCATCGACGCTCCGCCCGGTGTGGATGTCGATCGCAGTCCCGCCTTCACGGTCATCGACGTGCCGAGCTTCCACGCCATCCCGGCCGAGGAAGGCACGCGCACCGAGGTGTTCATCATCCTCAACTTCGAGCGCCGCGTCGTCGTGATCGGCGGATCGAGCTACGCCGGTGAGATCAAGAAGTCGATCTTCACCGTGCTCAATTACCTGCTGCCCCGGCAGGGCGTCTTCTCGATGCACTGCTCGGCGAACTACGGGCCGTCGGGCGATGTGGCGCTCTTCTTCGGGCTTTCCGGCACCGGGAAGACCACCCTCTCGACCGACCCGGAACGGACCCTCATCGGCGACGACGAGCACGGTTGGGGCGACGAAGGCGTTTTCAATTTCGAGGGCGGCTCGTACGCCAAGACGATCCGCATCTCGGCCGAGGCCGAGCCGCTCATCTATGCCGCGGTTCATCGCTTTGGGACCGTGCTCGAGAACGTCGTGATCGACCCGCAGACCCGCCGGCTCGATCTCGACGACGGCTCGCTGACCGAGAACACCCGTGCCGCGTTTCCGCTTTCCTATATACCGGGTGTGGATCCATCCGGCATGGCCGGACATCCCCGCACCATCGTGTTCCTCACCGCCGACGCGTTCGGCGTGCTGCCACCGATCGCCCGCCTGAGCGAGGCGCAGGCCGAGTACTACTTCCTTTCGGGCTATACCGCAAAGGTAGCCGGGACCGAGAAGGGAGTTACCGAGCCGCAGCCGAACTTCAGCACGTGCTTCGCCGCTCCGTTCCTGGTCCTGCCGCCCGCTACCTACGCGCGGATGCTCGGCGAGAAACTCCGCAAGCACGGTAGCCAGGTCTGGCTGATCAACACGGGCTGGACCGGCGGTCCCTACGGTACCGGCAGCCGCATCAACATCGCCGATACCAGAGCGATGGTGCGCGCCGCGCTGAACGGCGACCTCGACGACGTGCCGTGCCGGCGCGACGACGTGTTCGGACTCGATGTGCCGGAGCGTGTCCCGGGCGTGCCGGAGGACGTGCTGCGGCCCCGCGAGACCTGGCAGGATACGGATGCCTACGACCGCCAGGCGCGGAAGCTGGCCGCGATGTTCGAGGAAAACTTCACGAAGAACTTCGCGGCTCAGGTCGCGCCGGAGATAGCAGCAGCCGGTCCGCACGCGTAGCGGCCCCCGGTCCTCGAGGAACAGCCTCTTGGGCGACAACGTGCCCTGAGGCGGCGCTGCGCCGAGTCGGCGCTGAACCATGCCGCGCGCGAGCCGGCAGCCTGGCCCGATTTTTGCACTGTGCCTCTTCTGCAGAGGAAGCAGTCAAGTTAGCGAGCGGCGTGATGCCGCGGACGTCGAGTCAGGGGAGGAATGGTGGATCGGTTCAGATCTGCCTGCCGCGAGATCGGGGCGATGCGCGGTTCAGTGCCGGCTCGCCTGCTCAGGGCGGTCTGCATGGCTGTCGCGGCGTTCGCTGCCCTCGTTGCGTTTGGCGCGCGGGTTGACGCCGCAGGCGCTCCGCATGCCTCCCGGCTCGTCCCTGCCATCGGCGCCATTTCGTCGGCGCCGCACGCGAGGTCGGCGGCCAGTCCGGTCGCCGCTACCGTGCGCGGAGCGGCGCGCGGCTCCGCGGTCGCAACCGGGGCGAGCCCGGTCACGACGTCGGGTCGCACGTCGATCCACATCGGGCAGCGAGCTGCCGCATCTGTCGCGAGCTCCGCCCCTGTCGCCGGACCGGTCGCCATCACACCGCGATCGCCACTCGCCGGCATAGCCACGCGGACGATCGATCGCACGGCCGCTCGCGTCACGCTGCCGGCGGCGGTGCCGACTCACGGTGTGTCGAGTCGCCTCGAACACCTCGCCAAGCACGTGACGAAGCTCCTCGGGGAAGGGCTATCGCGAGCGGTGAGAGGGGTCCTCCCGCACCCCAGCGGCGCACTTCGCCGCGTCAGCTCCGGAATCCTTTCGATTGCTCCGGCTGTCATGCATCGGAGCGGCGTGATCGTGCTTCCGACCCGGGAGCCAGGCCGTCGCGCTCCCATCGCGGGCCCGCGCGGACCGCGCGCCCGCACGACCCTCCATCGGAGGGCCACGCCATCTCGGTCGCCTGCCTCTGGCACGGCGGTGGCATCTCCGGCGAGACCGTTCGCATCCGGACTGCCAGGCTCGCGAGCAGCGGTGGCCGATGGCGGTCGATCGGCGGTGCGGAACAAGACTGCAAACCGGCCGGCAGGGAGAGCCGGTCAGCAACCGCGTCTCTCCGGGGCATCGCTGCCCCGGACGATGCGATCCCATGAACCGATTCACCGCGGCGATTCAGGGCACGTGGCCCGGCACGGTCGGCCTGCAGCCGGATCCGCGCGATCAGCTCACCCTGGCCGGATCCCGCGCCACGCCGCGTCCGTGATCGGGGCGCCGGAAGCGCTCTGGTCGTCAGTGCCCGCTCTTGCCGCCTCCCCCGGCTCCATGGTCCAGGTGCGCAGTCTGGTACTCCAGCCGCAGCTGGCGGATGCGGCTTTCACTGCCTCGTCCACGATCTCCATGCCGCAGGCGGCATTGGTGTGGGTGCGGCCGGCGGTTCCTGCCGCGACGCAGGCAGTCTGGACCGTCCCCTCGTTGTCCGCATTCGCCCTCGCCGGCGAGATCCTGGTTCCTCCTGGGTAGCGTGGCCCGCCGGGCAGAGGCGAGCGTAACTGCCCTGCCGGCGAGCAGCTTCGAATTCTCAGCAGTTCGAACACCGGATCAGGTCCGGTGCCCACTACCTACCAGGAGGACGACAGATATGGAACGAACCACGCTCTTGCCGCACGGCCGGCCGGCGCGCCTTGCCAGTGCGCTCGCCGCCGCGGCTCTTGCCTTCACCATCTCCGGTCAGGCCGCGTTCGCCAACGGCATGACCCACACCAGCTCGAGCCCGGCGGAAACCGGACGCACCACCGCGACGACTCCGGCTCACTCCACCACAGCGGGCCTGACTCGCCGCCCGACCACCGTACCGATCGCACCGGGACACGCGATTCCGGCTGTGGGCCAGGGAATGGGGCGGACTGCTGCTTTCCGGCCGGGCCCGCAGCAAACCGCGATCTCACGGCCTCGGTCCTCGGCAATCGCGCCCGCCACACCTCGCTCGACCTCCACGGCACGCCGGACAGCGGTCGTTGCCACCAGCCAACGTCGGTCGTCAACGCGGTGCAGCTGCACGCGGCGAGCAGCCGCTGTGCCGGCGCCCCGGCCGGCGGCGGCTCGATCGATTCCAGCACGCACCACCGCAGCGCGCACCAATACCGCGCGTCCGAGCGCCCTGCGTACCACCGTTCGAACCGTGTCCTCGCGGACGGCGGCGGGCTCGCGCGTTCTCTCTGGATCGGCGCATCGGAGCTGTAGCTGCCGGCGGGGCAGCACCGCGACATTGCGGATGACGGTGTCTGCCGGCACCCACCGAACCAGCGTGATCGGTCCTCGGTATTCCGGTGGCAGTCACCGCTCGGCGGTGGGCAGCCACCGCGGCGCCTCCCGCTGCGGCTGCGGGCGCACCGCTCACCGGACAGCACGGAACGACCGGCACGCCGATCGCCGCCAGACGAGCTCAAGCCGGACGACGATCTCGCGGATCGAACGGCGCGTCCTTCCCAAGCTGCACCTGATCGGCGGGCGTGGCCGCTGCTCGTGCCACCGCGGTTCGCTGCCGCGGGTTCACATGGAAGTCATCGTTGCACTTCGGCTTCGCGCCGCCTGCCACCGGCAGGGTGTCGAGCGCCGCGTCGCGGTCCGGACCCAGGTGCTGCGTGAAGTACGCTCGCGCGAACGGGATGACGCCGGCAATCATCGAACCGCTCATCGCTCCTCGTGCCACCACAAGCAGCAGAAGCGTGTGGTGCACCTCCGGATCGTTCACCGGTCGCGCTGCAGCTGCAGTCGCGACGGCCGCGTGGTCCGTCGGATCTCGACGCATCGGACGCGGCATCCGGTCCGAACCAGCACTGGAACGACGGTGATCAACCGCCGGGGAACGACGGTGATCAACCGCCAGAACACGACGGCGGGCACGGTGATCCAGTCGCCCCGCCTGGTCCAGGGCCAGACAACTGCCGCACCCATCCGGCAGAGTGTGGGTCTGACCACCGTGCAGAGCGCCACGCAGAGCACCGGAAGCACCGCTGCCCCGGCGGCCGGCGCCGCCACGACTGCCGCCGGTACGCCGGCTGGCACGACCAGCGCCGCTCCGGTACACGCCAGTGGGCGCCCCGCCGCCTCCGGTGGGGCTGCGGTTCTCCCCGCCGTCGCCAGTAACGTCCAATCGACCGGCCGCCCGTCGAGCACCGGCGGGGCCTCGGTTGCCGGGGTGACAACTGCTTCGGCGCCGACGGCTCGAGCCCAGAGCGTTTCGCAGCCCGGAGTATCGGCGTTGCCTCGAACCGGTGGCGGAATGCTGGGCGGCCTACCGGTTCCTGGCCTGCCGCTCCTGCCGATTCTGGCCAGCCTCACGCTGATCGGACTCGGCGTGCTGACTCGCCTTGGGGTCGCGATCTTCCGGTAACCAGTCGACTCGAAGAGGGGCCGGTTCAAGCGCCGGCCCCTCTTTTCTTTTGTGGCGCGTCGGTGAGCGTGACTGCCAGATCGGCCTCGCCGGCCGGCCGAGTTGCAATCTCGGCCACGGCTGGCCGTAGAATGTCACCGACAAGCTGGACATAACACTTGACCCCTGCTTGAGCCTGCGTCCCTGACGCCTCTCCCCACATCACCTCGGGCCGGGCACGGACGTCCCTAACCTAAGGAGAGGTACGCGCACATATGCTCACGGGAAACCAGGTTCGTGCTTCGCTCCGCGCTCGCGAGGCACTGCCGTCTCCCATCAGGAAGCTCACGCCTCTTGCCGATCGAGCGAAGTCGCAGGGCGTGCACATCCATCACCTGAACATCGGTCAGCCGGATCTGAGAACGCCTGCCCCTTTGCTGGATGGGATCCGGCAGTACGACAGTCTCCTGCTGCCGTACGCCCCGTCACAGGGAGTGGCCGAGACGGTGGCGGCGTGGCAGGAATACTATGCGCGCCTCGGGATCGCGCTCGAACGCAATCAGCTCCTCGTCACCACCGGAGGTAGTGAGGCGTTGCTGTTCGCCATGATGGCGGTTGCCGATCCCGGCGACGAGATCATTGTCCTCGAGCCGACCTACGCGAACTACTTCGGTTTCGCCCGCATGACCGACGTCAGAATCGTACCGGTTACCCTGCGCCCCGACGATGGATACCACCTGCCGGATCCGGCCTCCATCGAAGCGCGGATCACGGCACGGACGCGAGCTCTGCTGGTCACCTCACCCGGCAATCCGACAGGCACCGTGTTCAGCCGGGACGAGCTGGAGATGCTGGTCGATATCGCCACGCGTCATGGGCTCTTCCTGGTCTCCGACGAAACGTATCGGGAGATCGTGTTCGAGGGAGCGCGCGACACGAGCATGCTCAAGATTCCCGGAGCCGAAGAGCAGACCGTGGTCGTGGACAGTGTCTCGAAGCGCTTCAGCGCTACTGGAGCCCGGATTGGGTGTCTGGTCAGCCGCCACGCAGGCTTTATGGATGGTGTGCTGCGCTTTGCTCAGGCCCGGCTCTCGACACCCACCGTGGAGCAGCGCGCTATCATTCCGCTGCTGCGCGACTCCCGCACCTACACCGACCCGCTTGCCGACATCTATCGAGGACGACGTGACGTCGTGTATGGCGCGCTGTCGGCAATGCCGGGAGTGCGGGTACGCCGGCCGGAGGGAGCGTTTTACATCTTCGCTGTCCTGCCAATTGACGATGGGGAGCGATTCGCCAGCTGGCTGCTGACGGATTTCCGGCTCGACGGTGAGACGCTGATGATCGCGCCAGGCGACGGTTTCTACGTCACCCCCGGCCTGGGGAAGCACGAGGCGCGCTTTGCGTACGTGCTCGACGAGGCGACCCTGGCGCGTGCCATGACGATCTTGAACGAGGCGCTCCGCGCCTATCCCGGAGCTGAAGAGGTAACCGCTTGAACGACAATCGATTCCAGGATCAGATCGACAATTTTCTGCAGTTCGTTGCCGCCGAGCGAGGATTCTCGAGTAACACGGCGGGCGCGTATCGCAACGACCTGACGCAGTTCGCCGCGTTCATGCTGGCGGCGGGCCGCGACGGCTGGGACCTCGACCGTGAGATCCTTCAGCGCTATCGCTCCTTCCTCCACGAGCGCCGCTATGCCGATACGACGGTTGCTCGCAAGATCGCAGCGGTGCGGTCGTTCCTTCACTTCCTGCGGGCCGAGGGCGCGCTCGACGCCGACCTGACCGAGCATCTCGCCTCGCCGCGGGTCACCAAGTACCTGCCTCATTCGATTGCCGAGGACGATGTCGAGTTCCTGCTCGCTCTTCCCTCGACCGACAACCCGGCCGGGTTACGCGATCGGGCCATGCTCCGCATGCTCTGGGCAACGGGGATGCGCGTCTCCGAGCTGATCTCGCTCGATCTGGAGCACGTCGACATGACGAGCGACACGGTGCGCTGCATCGGCAAGGGGTCGAAGGAGCGGCAGATTCCGTTTGGGTTGAAGGCGCGGGCCGCGCTCTCGCAGTATCTGGACGATGGCCGCCCCTCGCTGATCAGGAGGGCGGTAGAGCGGGCGCTGTTCCTCAATCACCACGGTGACCGCCTCACCCGTCAGGGCTTCTGGCTCATCCTCAAGTCCTACGCGCGCCGCGCCGGGATCGACCGCATCAGCCCGCATACCTTACGTCACAGCTTTGCGACCCATCTGCTGAATAATGAAGCCGAGCTGCGGGTGGTGCAGGAGCTGCTCGGCCATTCCAACATCTCGACCACGCAGATCTACACCCACGTTTCACGCGAGCGGCTCCGCCAGGTGTACGACCAGGCTCATCCCCGGGCGCATGCCCTGGTCGACTGAAAGGAGCAAAGACCGGTGACCCATGAGCGGTGAGCTCTGACGGGAATCCACATCCCCCAGCGCTCACGGCCTATGGCTCACGGCCGATTATGCGTTTCTCTCACCTCATCCTTGCCGGCGCGCTGCTCGGCGCCGGCTGTGCCTCGGCGCTCGCCGCGGCGCAGCAATCCAGCACTCCGGTTGCGCCGTCGGCCAGTGCCGCCGAGCGGGCCCTGGCCAGGGCAGTGGCGCAGGCGGTTCCCGGCCGCAATCTCTACCAGCTGACTGAACAGCTCAAGATGCATCCGCCGCGTCCGATCTCGCCGGTGGTCCGCACCAGCTCACCCAATTACCCGGTCGGGCATCAGGATACGTTCAACGTTCTGTCCGAAGATACCGACCGTTACTTCAAGGTGACGGCGACGATTCGGGCCGAGACGCCGCACCTCTACCTCTACGTCCAGAACGGAGTGAAGGTCTCCACCGCGGCCGTGGAGGCGGCGGCACGACGGTTCGAGCAACATACCTATCCGACCGACCGCAAGTATTTCGGCAGTGAGTGGATCCCCGGCATCGACGGCGACCCGCACATCACCTGTCTGGTGGGGGACCTGCTGAGTGCGGCGGCGCTGGGCTATTTCTCGGCCGAGGATGAGTACCCACGCTCGGTGAATCCGTACAGTAATCAGCGGGAGATGTTTTACATCAACGCGGCCGACACGACCCCGGGAGCCCGCGACTTCGACGTGACCCTCGCCCATGAGTTTCAGCACATGATCCACTGGCACATGCATCGCCACGAGAATCTCTGGCTGAACGAGGGGAGCTCGATGCTCGCCGAGTGGCTCAACGGCTACAACCCGACCGCGGAGGCCGACGCCTTCCTGGTGCAACCCGGCACGCAGCTCGACGCCTGGGACCCGAACGATGATCTGCCCAACTACGGCGCCTCCTACCTCTTCCTCTCCTACCTGCTCGACCGGTTCGGAGCGCGGTTCGAGCGCACGCTGCTGGCCGACGGCAGGGTTACCGATATTCCCCTGATCGACGATGTGCTGCGCCGGCTTGGTACCGGACTGACCTCACGGCAGGTTTTCGCGCAATGGGCCGCCGCCAATTACATCGACGATCCATCCCTCGCTCATGGGCTCTATGGCTACCGGCAGCTCGTCCAGCGGGTTCAGCCGCAGCACGGTAAGACCGTTCCCTTTACCGTGTCGGATACTATCCCGCCCTACACCGCCGACTATGTCACGATTACTCCGGGCGCGCATCCGGCGCCGTTCCATCTCCGGTTCTCGGCGCTGCCGATGGTTCCGGTCGTCGGCATCTCCCGGAAGCCGCCGTTCTGGTGGAGCAATCGCGGCGACATGATGCAGACCAGCCTCTCTCGAACCGTCGACGTGCGAAAGGCAGTTCGCCCCCGGCTGACGTACCAGGCATGGTGGGATATCGAGAAGGACTACGACTACGCGTACGTCGAGGCGTCGCGAGACGGTGGGAAGACGTATGTGACGCTGCGTGGCACCGACACCACGCGCAGCAATCCCAACGGCGCCAGCTACGGCAACGGCTACACCGGCTGGAACAGCGGCTGGCACAACGAGAGCATCGATCTCTCGGCCTTTGCCGGCCATCAGATCAAGCTTCGCTTCCAGTACGTCACCGACGACGGCGTGAATGGCCAGGGCCTGGTCATGAAGGATCTGGCGATCCCGGCTATCGGCTGGCACGACGACTTCACCGGCTGGCAGCAGCACGGCTTCCTGCCGATCACTGCCAACGCCCTGCCCAGCGACTGGACGGTTGAGCTCGTCTCGTACACCAGCCACGGTGTCACGGTGAGCCGGCTTCCGCTCTCGAGCGCCCAGCAGGGCTCCATGCTGATTGATCCGGCGAAGGCGGGTCTGACGAAGCTCGTCGCGATCGTTTTCACGACCGCTCCCAAGACGACGGTTCGCACGCCGTTCACGCTATCGGCGGCCGCCGGGTGATCGTTGGCGGGCAACAGCCGGTGCCTGGTATTCGACCTTCTGCGCCGGTGCACCGACCAGGAGCCCTCAAATCCGGCAGCCGGCGGCTGAGTACTTGCACCTCACATGGGTAAAGCCGATCTGCACGCGCATACCTGCCACGATGCCTGGGGTGATGGCAACCAGAGCGTCGAGGAGCTGTTCCGATACGTCGAGGAAGAGACCGATCTGGATCTCTTCGCGATCACCGACCACGACAGCACGGACGCCGCACGCGCTGCCTGGGCGATCCACTGTGCCGGCGGCTACCGCTTCGGCTTCCTACCCGGTGTGGAGGTGACCAACCGCGGCGGCCATCTGCTGTGCTACTTCCCATCGGGAGAGGTTGTCGACATCCCTTCCTTCCGGCCGTTCTGGTGGACCGTCGACTTCGCCCGGCGGCACGGGGCGATCTGTGTGGCTGCTCACCCCGTGTATCCACCCTGGCTGGCGCGGATCATCCGGCAGGGACTGGAGCGCGGCCGGCACCTCGACGGCCTCGAGGCGGTCAATGCCGGAGTCGGCGAGAAGGCGCGAGCCCGTCTCGCGCAGATCGCGGCCGATCTGGCGCCCCGGGTGGCGCAGGTCGGCAACAGTGACGCCCACGATCAGTCGGCGCTGGCAGCCGCCTACACGCTCTTCCCCGGCAGCTCGGTGGATGATTTCCTGCAGGCGCTGGCCGAGCGCCGCACGCAGCCGGTATTCGCGCGCCAGGCGGTGCTACCCGCCGCCGCGCGGCGTTTCACAACTCGACGGTCGATGACGCGACCCGGCTGGGTTCGTAACCTCTGGCGGGAGGTGACGAACTGAACGCTTTCGATCTGGTCATCGTTCTCGTCCTGGCAACTGCCACGCTGGGAGGTTTCAGGCAAGGATTGATCCTGGAAGTCGCGACCATCCTGGGAGTTTTCCTGGCGCTTGCCGTGGCGAGGGCGGAGTATGCCGATGTACGGCGCCTGCTGGCACAGGCAGCTCCCCACTCGCCCTGGCTCACGGTCATCGCCTACCTGATCGTCGTCGCCATCGTCTGGGGCGCGGTGATGCTGCTGGCCCGCCGCATCCGCGGCGTCATCAGGATGCTGCGCCTGGGTCTACCCGACCGACTGGGCGGCGCAGCCATCGGCTTGCTGCAGGGCGCCATCGTGATCGAGCTCCTCATCTACCTTGCCCAGCACGTGCATGACCGTAACCTCTCGCAGCTGGTCCACAATTCGACGCTGGCCGGAGCCTTCACGCAGGTCGTACCGTACCTTCATCAGCTCTTCCCGCAGATTCCACGGTAGCCGGAGCCGGTGGTGGTCGCGACCCTGTCAGATAATGGTTGGTGATGCCAATGCGTCGCCGGTGGTGGGGGAGTCGACTGCTCGCGGCGGGTGCGCTGCTGAGCGTCGTTCTGACGCTCTGGTTGGGAAGGCTGCCGGGGGTTGATGACGCGGTAAGCTCGCTGGCGCGACAGCAGCCGGCCGCCGTGCCACGAACGATGCGACTGCCACGCGCGTTGCGCGACGCCCTCACCCTGGCGCGTCAGGTGGCCCGGTATCAGAAGGAGCTCAACGCGGCGCAACAAAGGCAGGCGCTGGCGGCGCTCCACGCCGATCTCCGGCTGCATGGTGTCGACACGCAGCTCTACACCTCCTGGAACGCTCCAATCACTCTCAAGGCCATCAACTGGTACGGATTCGAGTATCCGCCGTTCGTTCCCGACGGCCTCGATAAGGCGCCGCTCGACTCCATCCTGGTGGGGCTGCGCCGGCTTGGCTTCAATGCCTTGCGCCTGACCTTTGCCGACGAAACGGTCGAAGCCAATCCTGTCGTAACCTCCGGCCTCGACGCCAATCCGGGGCTGCGTGGCCTGCATTCGCTCGACATCATGCAGCGGCTGATCGAGCGTGCCGGCCACGCCGGCTTGCGGGTCATCCTGTGCAACAGCCGGTCGGAAGCCGGACGCGGACCTGAGATCACCTCCGGAACCTGGTTCACTGCCCGCTACCCGGAGTCGGCCTGGATGGCGGATTGGATCACCCTGGTAAAGCGGTTCCGGCGAGATTCGGCCCTCGTCGGCGCCGATCTGCGCAATGAGCCGCACGTTGTCACGACCGGGTCATCCGACCGAAACCCGTACCTCGACGACGGGCCTCTCTGGGGCCAGTACCAGGGCCAGTACTACCACGGTCTGGACTGGCACTACGCGGCGCAGACCCTTGGCAATCTGCTGCTCGGGGTCGATCCCAGGATCCTGATCATCGTCGAGGGTGTGCAGATGTACGTGCCACCCCAGACGAGTCAGCTCACGGCGGCGCTGTGGGGCAGCAATCTCATCGGCGTACAGTACGACCAGGTCCAGCTCTCGCGGCCCAGCCAGCTCGTGTACTCAGTGCACGAGTACGGTCCGCAGATGTGGGAAGGCGATTGGTTCTCGCCGCGCACGACGTACCAGTCTCTTGCCAAACGGTGGGACACCTACTGGGGCTATCTGCTGTCGGCGCCGCGGTTCATGCGGGCGCCCATCTTCGTGGGCGAGTTCGGCACCTGTGACGACTACTTCTCCTGCGTCTCGAGCGCTCAAGGCTGGAAACAGGGATTCTGGTTCCAGAGCTTCGTGCGGTACCTGCACGCCCACCCGCAGGTTGGCTGGGCATACTGGGCGCTCAATCCCACCGGTCCTTTCGCTCCCGGCGCCGTCGACTTCTACAGTCTGGTCAGTCAGGATTGGCGGCACTACTATCCGCTGCTGACGCACGGACTGGCACCATTGCTGTCGGAGCCGGATGGAGTCTGGCAGAGCCCGGCCGCTACCGCCGGCGTGACCGGCTTCGCGCCCAGGCCCGGCTGCTTCGCGAACCGCTCCTGCCTCTCCGGACCCGAGACAGCTCGCGTGCAGCCGGCCGCGGTATTGGCCATACGGGTGACCGCGAACGTCCCGTACGTTACCCCCGCCGATCCCAATCGCGTCGGCGACCTGTATCGCCCCGAGGCGACGGCCGGCCGTCACCCGGCGCTGCGGCCCGCCGTGGTGATCGTGCACGGCCGAACCTGGTCGCGGGGCGGGAAGACGGCCGCCACCGGCGCGCTGGCCCGCGACCTGGCGCGGCACGGCTACGTCGCCTTCGACATCAACTACCGATTGACCGGAGAGGGAGGCGCCTTCCCCGCCGACATCGAGGATGTGAAGGATGCAGCTGCCTTCCTGGCGGCGAATGCGACGAGATTCGGTATCGACGCCACCAGGATCGGCCTGGTCGGGTCCGGCGCCGGAGGGTATCTGGCGACGATGGCAGCCTACACGCCGGACGTGGCACCCTTCGTGGCGCCCCACTACCCCCATACCCGGCTGCGCATCGCTGCGGTCGGCAGCTTCTTTGCCCCGACCGACCTGAGCCAGCTGGCCCGGAAGGACGTGGACCCTGCCGAGATCGCAGATCTCCAGGCCTACCTCGGCGTCAGCTACCAGCAGCAGCCGAACCGCTACCTGCGAGCCTCTCCGGCGACCTACACGCCGACGGCAGTTCCCACGATCTTCTTCCAGGGACGTGACGATCCGGATGCTCCGTTCGCCCGCACCTTCCGCCTCTACCGCTACCTGCGCCAGTGGAGCCATGACGCGCAGCTGATCGACCTACCGGGAGCGCCACACGGGTTGGGCGCGCTGCGCGGGGCCGCCCGGCAGGTCATTGTGAGCCAGCTCGAGAGCTTTCTCGACGGGGTCTTTCACCAGAAGGCGGGATAGCGTCCGGCCCGGGTCAGGCGAACCAGCGGCAGCGGAGCAGGGTCAGCAGGGCGCCAAAGCCGTCGCGCCACGTGATCTTCTTCCCCTCCTCGTACGTGCGGCCGTAGTAGGCGATCGGCATCTCGTAGACGCGGAGGCGTGGGTTGCGGAGCACCTGGGCAGTCATCTCGGGCTCGATCCGAAAATCGTTCTCGCGGAGACGGAACCCGTCGACCACCTCACGGCGAAACACCTTGTATCCGGTCTCCATGTCGGTGAGTGTCGTGTTGTAGAGGATGTTGGTAAGGAGAGTCAGGAAACGGTTGCCGACCAGGTGCCAGAAGAGGTACACGCGCTGTGGTCGGCCGCCGGAGAGGCGTGAGCCGTACACTACATCGGCGTGGCCGCGGACGATGGGGTCGAGCAGCCGTGGATACTCCACCGGATCGTACTCGGCGTCGGCATCCTGGATGATCACGATGTCTCCCGTTACGGCCGCGAAACCGGTGCGGATTGCGGCGCCCTTGCCTCGATTACGGTCGTGCCGGATGGCACGTATGTGGGGTGACGCGGCGTATCCCTGGAGGATGGCCGGGGTCGAGTCGATCGAGCCGTCGTCGACGACAATGATCTCCTTCTCGATCTCCTGGCCGAGCTCGCGACAGAGCTCGACGCCTTCCACCGCCTCGATCACCTGAGCGAGTGTGCGGTCCTCGTTGTAGGTCGGGATGACGACTGAGAGCTTCATAGACATCGTGCAACGCTCCGCGAAAAGGGTAGCATGCCCCCGCGCTCATGCCGGAATACGGTGCAGCGCGGTGTGGATAGCGTTGTGGGCGCTCAGCAGAGATGAGGAGCGTACCGATGCAGGGGGGCTCGCGCCCAGCCGGAGCAGAGGTCGCCGAGGGCAACGACCCACGGGCCGTCGCGGGCTCGAGTCACTCGGCCGAGACGGGCTCCTCACGCCGGCTCTCGTCCGCCGCCTTGTCCTCCACGCGCTCGCTGACGACTACCGCGTCGGCCTTCTCCCGGGCCTGCTCGGTCGCCTCGTCGGCGACCGCCCGCACGACCGCCCGTGGATCGCCGCCTCGAATCTCGATCAGCGCCGCTGTGCCGACGGCCTGGAGCAGGCCTGCCAGTGGAGCAGCCAGGAGCGCGCCCCAGAAGCCAAACAGCTCGGTGCCGGCGACCAATGCCACCAGGGCGGTTGCAGGATGGATGCCGACCGCCTTGCCCATGATTCGCGGGCCCAGGATGTCGCCCTCGATCACGTGGACGAGCACGAAGTATGCAAGCACCAGGACGGCCGTGATCGGACCCACGAACAACGCAACGCCGACCGACACGGCACCGGAGATCAGAACCCCCAGAATCGGGACGAACTCCATGAAGAAGGCGAGCACGCCCAGCAGCGCGGAGTACGGCACGCGCAGGAAAAAGAGCCCCACGCCGACCAGCAGGCCAATCAACGTGGCCATGGTGAGGGTTCCGCGGATATATCCGCCAACCACCCGATTGACGATTGCGATCAGCAGGATGGTGTGGCGCCGCTGGTCGCCCGGTGTCTCGCGACGCAGACGGCGCGCGATCGCCGGCCCATTGGCGGTAAGGTAGACGCTCAGGATCAGCACCAGGACGATGTCGACGATCGTGCCCACCACACTGGTCACGATGTCAAGGGAATCCTTGGCCGCCGCCGTGCCGGTGCCCTGGAGGTACGCGATCAGATTGGTTTGCGCCTGGTGGAACTTGGCGGAGGTGACGCCGAAAGGCCCGAGCAGCCGCACGATCTGGGGCTCGAGACGGTGGGCCTCCCTGGCGTATTTGGGCAGATGACTGACCAGATCATTGACCTGTCCAGCGACGGTGACGATCAACAGCCCCAGCAGCGCGAAGATAAGCCCGAAGCCGATCACGTAGGCAAGCGCGATGGCCAGACTGCGGGGTATCCAGCGCTGGAAGAACGAGACCAGCGGTGTCAGGGCAAATGCGACGATCCCACTCATCACGATCGTCAGCACGGTCTTGAGCACGTGGCTCAACAGCCAGCCTGCGACCAGCACCACCACCAGCCAGGCGAGGATGGTCAGCGGGATGTAGAGCGCGCGCTGCCAGTCCTCCGCGGTTGCCCGGCGCTTCATGACGTGCGGCCCTCCCCCAGGGCGCAGATGCAATCATCGTGCCGCACTGCTCTTGACATATCCATGGAAAACGTCCTACACTCAGAGGAAACGGAAGGGCCGCAGCGAGACCGGCGGCCCTTCGACTATCTCTGGGGCTTTCCTTGACTGTAACTCGTTTCCAACCTATCGGTGCGCCGGGCGATCTCATCTCGGGCATCGAGGTGGACAACGGCCAGGCACGGCAGATCGGACGGAGGGGCCGGCCCAGGGGCGGGGTGGTCGAAACGGTCGATCCTGGAAGTCCGTGCGATCGTGCCGGTATCCGGCCGGGCGACGTCCTGGTACGTGTCAACGGCCGCAAGCTGCGGGACGCAATCGACTACCAGTTCCTCACTGCCGACGAGGAGCTCCTGCAGCTCGAGCTGATCGCCGCCGGTGATCCGGAACAGACGCGGAACGTGGTGGTTCGGCGGCGGGCCGATGAACTCCCGGGATTGAGCTTCACCGAGCCCACCTTCACGCCGATCCGGGAGTGCAACAACCACTGTCCGTTTTGCTTTATCGACCAGCTGCCGGGCAGCATGCGCAACAGCCTCTACATCCGGGACGACGATTACCGGTACTCGTTTCTGTTTGGCAACTTCGTCACCCTGACCAATCTGAACGAGCGTGATTGGGAGCGGCTGGCCGAACAGCGGCTCAGTCCGCTGTATGTCTCGGTTCATGCCACGGATCCCGCGATGCGCCGGCTGCTGCTCGGCAACGACAACGCCCCGGATATCATGCCGCAGCTCGAGCGTCTCTTCGGGCTGGGGATCCGCGTGCATACCCAGATCGTCACCTGTCCGGGCATGAATGACGGCACCTTCCTGGAGCAGACGATCGGCGACCTGGCTGCTTGCTTCCCCGGTGTGCTTTCCATCGGCGTGGTCCCGGTTGGACTGACCCGCACTCCGGGCGAGATCCTGGCCGGACCCGGTGCGTCGTGCAGCCGGATCCTGCCGAGCGCCGCCGATCTGCCGCTGCGCACCTTCCGGGCGGATGAGGCGCGGGCGGTGGTGCGGCAGGTGCGAGCCTGGCAGCGACGCTTGCGGCGCGAGCACGGCTGCAGTCTGGTCTATGCCTCGGACGAGCTGTACCTGCTCGGCGACGAGCCGGTGCCGCCGGCCTCGTCCTACGACGGCTACCCGCAGTTCGAGAACGGCATCGGGATGGTACGCGACCTGATTGACGACTGGAAGCGCCTGCGACGCCGGCTGCTGGGTGACGGCCGGAGCTCTTCACGGCCAGGCCTCTCTTGCTCCCTGGTGTGCGGCGAGATGATCGCCGGCGTTCTCACCGGCCTGGTCGACGACTGGAAGGCGGTGAGCGGCGCGGCCGCCGAGGTAGTGGCCGTGCCCAATGGCTTCTTCGGACCACGCGTGCGGGTCTCCGGCCTGCTTACCGGAGGTGATATTGTCGCCAATGCCGATCGCTTCACCGGCGATCTCGTCATCCTGCCCGCGGTCATGCTGGACAAGACCGGAGCCCGGTTGCTGGATAGCATGGCTCCGGACGAGCTGGAGGCAGCCATCGACAAGCCAGTGCGCTTTGCCGGTTATCTCTCTGAGGTTGACCGCCTGGTCTTCGCCGGTCAGCCGTCGGCGTAGGCAGGTCCGGCGCGCTCCACTGAGTCGGGAAGCAGGAGATCGGTGACGGCGCGTACCACCAGCGCGGTGGTGATGGCCATGATGAAGCCGAAGTCGACGCCGATATGGTTGCCGATGATGCTCTGGCCGAGCACGTTGTAGGCGACGGCAGGATCGGAGGGAATCATGCCGAACCAGGCACCGATCAGGGCGGCGACAAAGGCGATAGTCGGGCCGAGACCAAGCGGCAGGCGGGGCGGATCGTCCCACCGGGCCGGGTTGTACCGTCCTCCACGTTTGATGAAGTCGTACGCGATCAGGACAAACCAGGCTCCGACCCAGTAGGAAAGCAGGAGCAGGAAGGCCTGTAGCTTGCCGGCGAAGTTCTGGAGGAAGAAGATCGCGCCGAGGGCGCTGAGCATCCCGCCGATCGCGGTAACGATCCAGCGGTGGATGTGGATTCCGGCCGCCTGGATGGAAAGTCCTCCGGTGTAGTCATTGGGGATGTTGTTGGAGACGGTGCTCAGCCCGATGATGAGCAGACCGGTGACAACCGAGCCGTTATTGCCGAGGATCGCGGGGACGCCGTGCACGACGTCGGTGGCGCTAACCGTCTTGAAGGCCGTCGTGGAGATGAGCGCACCCAGGCCCTCCACCCAGCTGGCGGAAAGCAGGAGGCCGAGCGCGGCCCAGCTGAAGACGGCGCGAAGCGACGAAGCGGCGGGCAGCCTCCGGCTGTAGTCGGAGGTGTAGGGGACCCAGCCGATGGCGAAGCCGAACGAGGTCAGCGCCATGCTGATCCAGCTCTTCACGTACGTGCCACCGGTAACGGTCGTGGTACCGGCGTTGGGATGGTGAGCCAGTAGGGCGACGGTGATGATGGCGAAAACGGCGATGCTGGCGTAGGTCGAGTACTTCTCCCAGCGGTGCACCAGGTTGTAGCCGATGACGCTGATCGCCGTCGTGATGGCGGCGATGACGATTACCCAGAGGGCATAGGATCCCTTGCCGGTGCCGAGGAGCGTAACTCCCATGAGGACGAAGCCGAGTTGCACCGCCGCGGTTCCGGTAACCAGGTTTACCGCGCTCCAGGCATAGCAGTAGAGCGCATTGAAGAAGCCGAGCAGCCTGCCGGCCCAGTAACCGAAGACGAAACGCGAGAACAGGATCTGCACCAGCCCGGTGCGCGGCCCCAGGGTGGAAAGGAAGCCAATGGCGAGTGAGGCAACGAACGTGCCGGCGACGATGGCGGTGAGCGAGGCCCAGAAGCTCAGTCCAAAGACGACCGGACCCAGGAACCCCACGAACAGCGAGGAGACGACGGCGTTGGCGCCGAACCAGATGCGGAACTGGCTGACCGGCGTGCCGTAGCGGCCCGTGGCCGGCACCGGCTCGATGCCGCGGTGCTCGAAGACCTCGCGGGCAGCCATGTCGAACGAACGGTCGGCGCGCTGTGCCATAGCCCTTTGTCATATGCCGCCCGGCGGCGCATGTCCCCCTATTCTTAGGTGATGGCTGCCCGAAATGCGAACTGTCGCGAGCACCCGCCATGCTGATCAAGGGCGGATTGGTGCTGCGGGCGGATGGCTCGGCGCAGCAGCTCGACATTCTCGTCGAGGGCGGACGCATCACGCGGTTGGGAGCGATCGAGCGTGATACGGTTGAGGTCGACGGCCGCGGCCGGCTGGTTGCTCCCGGACTGATCAACACGCACTGCCACTCCAACGAGAACTATTTCAAGGGGTGCTTCGACAACCTGCCGCTCGAGCTCTGGATGCTCTTCTCCTACCCGGTGCTGGCGGCGCCGCGACAGACGGCGCGGGAGATCTACGTGCGGACCATGCTCGGCTGCATCGAGATGCTGAAGACCGGCACCACGGCGGTCGTCGATTTTCTGTACGAGATGCCCGAGACCACGCCGGAAACGGTGGCCGCCGTGCTCCAGGCGTACCTTGACGCCGGCATGCGCGTCCTGCTGGTGGTGGGCTACGCCGATAAGGTGTACTACGAAACCGTCCCGATCGCCATGGAGCTGCTGACGCCGGAGCTCAGGGCACGGATCGATGCCGAGCCCCTGTGCGGTCCGGACGAGAATCTGGCGCTGGTCGATGCGATTCGGCGGCGCTGGCACGGCGCCGGCAGCCGCGTCGCGATCGGACTCGGCCCCTCCGGGCCGCAGCGCTGCAGCGATCGGCAGCTGGAGGCCAGCGCGGCATACGCCGCCCAGC